>NZ_AP022573.1:4807132-5107578 GCF_010729105.1 Mycobacterium saskatchewanense | reverse complement strand
CGCCACGGTCGACGACCTGGCCGGGCTTCCGCCCGCGTTCGTCACCGCCTACCAAGTCGATCCGACACGCGACGAGGGCCTCGACTACGCGCGCATGCTCATCCAGGCCGGGGTGCCCACCGAGGTCCACCACTATTCCAACGCGTTTCACATGGCCCACATCGTTCCGGGGACCACCATCGGGGCACGGATGATGGCGGATCGAATTGCGGCGATCCGGCGAATGCTGGACGTATGAGACGACGAGACCAGTCGTATCGGCCGCGTCCGCAAGCCTCTTGGCGCCCGACAGGCTAGGGGCCGGTGGGTTCCACGGTGCCCTTGCCCGGGTTCTGCCGGTAAGCACGGTACGGGTCGGGTTCGGGTGCGCCGCGGTTCGCGCCGGGCATGCCGGGATCGGTCGGTGGTCCCGCAAAGCGGGCACCGCTCGACCCGCGCGATTGCTGAGGCGGGGTGCCTACACCATGCTGGGCGTATCTGGCCTGCAGTTCCGCGAATGATTCCGCGGCGCCCGCCTCTGCGGCGTGGGCGTTCGTGCTGGCCCGTTCCTGTGCCGTCGCGTGTCCGGTGGCGGCATACGACTCCGCGGGCGACTGCTGGTACTGCGCCGCATACGCCTGATACATCTGGACCATGCGTGCGTACGCCGAATAGTCCGGTGCGACAGCGCCGCCGGCCGACCGAAAGACCCTGGCCTCGCGCAAAAGCGCGCCCACCGCGGAGAGGGCCTGCAGCGCAGTGAGCGCCATGACGACGGTCAGCGCCCAGTGGGGATTTCCGGCCCTGACCCAGCTGAGCAGGGCGTCGGAGAATCCGGTGACCGCCAGCGCGACGACGAGCCAGCCACGGCTGGGCTGGCGCCTTAACAGGCCCACCGCCGCCACGGTTGCGGCCAGCACGCCGAGCCGCACCGGGAAATCGGGGGCGACCGGTGAGCCGACACTGACCGCCAAGATCACCGGCCCCAAGAACGCGACGGCGATCCACAATGCCCGACCCACCCGGTCCGCCGTGTCGCCGAAGGCGGAGCCCGCCGGTGAATTTTCCGAATAAGCCGCGCGTCCCGACCAGTCGGTCATCGAAGACCCTTTCGTCTCGTCAGTCGGCCATGTCGAACGATGATCTGATGTAACGCATCTCATCATCGGTGGCCACCATGGTCACGACGGCCGACTCCGACCGGGTTTCCACGCGCACCAGGTCCCGATCGTGGTCGAGCAATTGCAATGTCACATCGGCATTCTCGGTGGGTCGGGCATGCGATGGTCTGACCACCATCGTTGTCACCGCGTCCCGGACTCTCCGCTCGGTCGCCCCGTCGAACAGTTCCACCGCATAATGGGTAGTCTGGTCGGGCAGAGCGGCTTCCGCGTTGTGGCCGTTGATATTCAGCAGTTCGTGATCGGCGATCTGCCCGACCATCGCTTGCCACGCGACGGGCCGGCCGGTGTGGACCCGGACCCGGGCGCCCAGCGCGATGGAGCGCAGCACGACCTGCTGGGCCAAATGCAACGTGCCACACAGTTCGACTCGTCGCACCCGCGGACCGAAGAGCGGCAGTGCCACCGCCCGCCCGAGCTCGTCGGCTCCGATCAGCTGGCCGCATCCGCAGGCCGGCACCGCGAGAGCCCCGATCGAGTCAGGTCCGTCGCCGAACACCCACTGCGGCAACGGCCGTCGCGGCAACGGCACCGGCAGGGTCGACATCAACGCGGCGTGCTGCCTGCCGGGCAGCTCCCCGAGGCCGTCCAGCCGGGTTCGGACGGGTCCGAACGTCTCGAACCGGACCAGGCCACGAAGCTTGATGCGGCCGGCGCGCCCCTCGCGGCGCAGCGAGACGCAAACCGTCGTCGCCTGAGTCGGCACGGTCCACAACTGTCCCAGCCCCGCCGCGGTGAACATCGACGGCCGCAGAAAGCACGTGCGCAGTTCGAACCGGCCCCTGCGGCACGCCGGCCAGGTCTCCTGCAGGTCGTGCGGGTCAAGACCAGCGCACAATTCGTCTGTGAGCGTCGCGATCTCGGCCTTCGTCAGGATGCGCGGCCGCAGGCCCGCCTCGACCAGCCGGTTGGCTACCCGGCTGGTGGCCGTCGCGGCGGTCCGGATCACACCGCCCCACCCCCCGCCCCGGTGGCGGACGGCATCGGGACACCGGGTCGGATCCAAGCGGATCACCACGCAAACCGTGCGCGCGGCGATCGCCGGCAGCGGTCCCAGCACGGCGTCGTAGACCGCGCCGATGGCGTTGTGGCTCGGGGAGCGAACACCGCGGCTGATCACATCGATGGAATCCAGCGAGATGTCGAATTGGTGCAGGCAATCGGCGAGCAGGCGCAGCGAAATCGTCTCTCCCGAGACCAAGGCGCCGGGTTCCATGACCGTCATCGCCTGCGGATTCTGTTCGATTCGGACCACAGACATCACGACTTCTCCGTCCCAATGGAAACCCATCGGAGCGCCCTCGGGTGGCTCGGTGTCGAACGCGTCGAATCGCCGCGGCCGGCGGCGACGCTTGTCATGCCAGAAACCGAGCCGCCCCACCGCGCGGTGCGATAACGACCCCCCTCGGATGGGAACCAGTAGCACCAGCGCAACCGCCAAACCGATTGCGGCGCCGTACCACCCCGGCCGGTGCTCCAGCGCCCCACCGGCGATACCCAGTGCGACGAGGGTTTGCGCCGCCAGCAGGGCCGACATCGGCAGCGCGCGCTGCGGGAGGATCGCCGTCGTCGCCGACAGCTCATCCGCTCGGGCACGGTCCGCGCGAGTAGCGCTACGAATGGTCACCTGCAGCCATCCTTGGTCCGGCCGACGAGTGAAATGGGTTCGGCGGCAGTGCCTGTCGTGGAGGGGTAGGCTCGTCCTCGACTTCTTGTCCTTCCTCGAGCCTTGATGGGGGCCGCGATGCCGGCGCAAGTGACGACGCGCGCGCAGGTCAACGGGTATCGGCTCCTGGTCCGCCGGCTGGAGCACGCGTTGATCCGCGCCGACTCGCGGATGATCCACGACCCGATGCGCGGACAGGTGCGCGCGCTCCTGGTCGGCCTCATCGTCGCCGTCCTCATCTGTGGCGGCGCCGGGGTCCTGGCATTCTTTCGGCCGGCCCCGAATTTCGGGGATTCGACAATCATGCTCAGCAAATCAAACGGCACACTGTTCGTGCGCATCGGTGACCGTCTGCATCCCGTCCTCAACCTCGCGTCCGCCCGGCTGATCGTCGGAAAGAGCGATTCCCCAAAGCAAGTCGACGACAAGTTCCTTAACACCGTTCCGTTAGGCCCGGCGGTCGGGATCGTCGGGGCCCCCAGCAGTATCCACGGCGCGGCGGACCCGGCCGTTTCGTCATGGACGGTGTGTGATTCCACACAGCTTGCCTCCGCCACCGAGCAGACCCGTACGCCGGTCGTCGAAACCACGGTGCTGGCCAACCAGCCTGTGCTGGGTGAGGGCATTCGCGAGGCCTCGCCCGAGCAGATGATCCTCACCAAAGCCGGGGGTTCCACATACCTTGTATACAACGGGGTGCGGGCCGCCATCGACCCGGCCGACCCGACCCTGTACAACGCACTGCACCTGAACGACAGCGAAATTCGAGATGTCTCACCGGGGTTGCTGAACTCGTTCCCGCTGGTCGATCCGATCGTGCCGATCACCATCCAGGGGGTGGGCGAGCAGGCCGGCTATCTGCCCGACACCTACCGGGTGGGCACGATCGTCAAAGCGGTCGATTCTCGGGGTGAGCAGCTCTACGTGGTGCTGCGCGAGGGACTGCAACCGATCTCCGCGGCCGCCGCGGACATCATTCGGTACGGCAACCAGGAGCCCGCCGCCGCGGCGCCGGTCGCGGTCTCCCCGGCGTTGGTCAGCGCGGCGCCCGTCGTCCACAGCTTGCGGGTCGACCGCTACCCGGTGACCCCGACGCGCTTCGTCCACGCCGATCCTGACCGGGTGGTGTGTATGTCCTGGCAGCGCAACGACTCCGGGGCCGGCCCGACCACCCGCATGCTGGTGGGCAATCGCCTCCCGTTGCCCGAGGATGCGCAACCGGTGCGCCTGGCCACCGCGGACGGCGGGGGTCCCGGCCTGGACAGCGCCTACCTTCGGCCGGGGACCGGTGAATACGTGCGCGCCACCGGTGACGAGCCCGACAGCCGGAACATGGGGCCCTTGTTCTATGTCGACGACGTGGGGGTGCGTTTCCACGTCGCGGACGAGGCCTCCGCGGCAGCCCTCGGGTTGGAGGGGATCAAAGCGGCGGGTGGCTCCGGCGAACAGCCTCGACCCGCGCCATGGCACGTGCTGGCGCTACTGCCGCCGGGGCCGGAGCTGTCCGCGCAGGCGGCGCTGGTCGCCCACGACGGAATAGCCGCCGACGCGAAGGGTTTCAAAGTCACACCGCCAAGGGGCTGAACTCAGATCCGCAGTTCGCGGAAGAACGTGTACAACCGAATGATCGAGCACGCCAGCGGGAAGATCGTCCCGATCGCAACGTACTCCTGGACCTCGACCCAGCGTCGCAGCACCGGCGAGAACTCGACCTGGGGCGCCACCAACCCACAGACCACCATCAGCAGGCTCAGGGCGACCAGGGCAACGGCTGCATTGACCTGCCACCCGTCCACGAAGGTGGCGGTTTTGACGATGAGGGCCAGCGCGATCAGCAAGCCACCGCCGATCAACACGGCGGACTGCACCAGATCGTGGTGGCTACGCCCCCGCAAACACAGCACCACCGCAACGGCGACGTCGAACAACGTTCCCTGCCAGAAGAATCCGCCACCGACGTCCAGCGCACAGTAACAGCCGACGACGGCCAGGATCGCGGCCGCCGTCACAATCCCGGTCAGGTGGTCCCTGGCCCGCCGGACCTGTTCGGCCACCCCTTCCTCGGTCGGGATGACCTGCTTGCCGATGGCGTTGACGCCGTCGACCGCTGTCCCGCCCTGGGTTTCGATATCGTCGAGCGGCTCACCGGCGGTCGGAACGCGCGGCACGGGGAGCCTGGAGAGCAGGATTGTCGCCCGCGGCGCGAGGTACACGACGATGACCGCCGCCGTGGCCAGCAGCGCCCCCACCGAGCGCGGATCCGGGTGTAAGAGCAGCTGCGCGAGCGCGGCCGGCGTGCCCAACACGCCCAGCGCAACAACGGCGCTGTACAGCGGCCGGCCCCGCCGCGAGGTCAGCAGCCCCAGCAGCGCCACCAGAGCCGTAAGCGCCAAGGCGACGGGCATCGCGTCCAATCCGTGTGCGCCCGGGACCGCAGACCAAGAACCCCCGAAGATCAAGAGCAGCGCGATGCCGGCGACCCACGCGCTGCCGTCCGCGTCCCCGGAACGCGGTGAGCCGAGGAATGCTACGACGACACAGCCGATTCCGGCCAGCAATACCGCCACGGCCGGTATCGGCATGCCGAGGACCGAGGGCGCGCCGACCCCCAGGCGAAGCAGGAACACGGTCGCCACGGAGAGCGCCGCCCCCACCCCGAAACGAGCCGCCGTCCGGCCGTGCTTGGCGGCCCAGCGGTCGTCGGCGGATTCGGCCATGCCTTCGACGTCGTCGACCAAAGGCGTCGGGCTGGGCCGGCCGGTTAGCCGCACCAGCAGGAGCTCGCCGTCGTAGACGCCGGCGTCGCTCAACGACCGATCCGGGTCCAGGACCTCGCCGGTGAGCCGTGACAACGTCCATTTCCCTTCGGCCTCATCGAATTTGACGCGCGGTTCGCGCCGCACGGTAAGCTGGTCGTCGGCCAACCGGATGACGTCACCGACGATCGCCGCGACGCTGGCGTTGTCGGGCGCACCCACGTCCAGCAGCAGCCGGCCGACCACCACGGTGATCCGGCTCAACCCTTGTTCGTCGTCGAATGCGGGGTCCGGGTCGGCCAACGGCAGCGCTACCGCCATCGCGCGCGGCCTGCCATGTGGGACATGGTGGAAACACTACCTGGGGCTCGTGACGCCGGTCGGGCGTCGGCACGGGAGGCAAGCTTGGCTAGGCAAGGTTTCGTCCGCCGCCTGCGCGTCGCGCCGCCGCGGATGCCCGGAGGAGAGGTTGCGCTCCAGTCACCGCCGGAGGTGCCCCGCGTCATTCCGGGCAATCTGCTGACCAAGCTGATGCCGCTGATGATGGTCGTCGCCAGCGTCGGCATGATCGCGCTGATGATCACGGTGGGCGGTCGCGACGTCACCCGTAACCCGACGTTCCTGATCTTTCCCATGATGATGGTGATGTCGATGGCGGGCATGTTCATGGGAGGCGGCGCCGGCAGGGGGGGCAAGGCCGCCGCCGAACTCGACGAGGAGCGCAAGGATTTCTTCACCTACCTGTCCGGGCTGCGTGAGGATGCCGAAGCAACCGGTGGCGCCCAGCGCGCCGCGTTGGAGTGGAGCCACCCCGATCCGCGGACCCTCATCGACATAGCCGGCACGCGTCGCATGTGGGAACGTCGGCCCACCGACCACGATTTCTGTCACGTTCGTGTCGGAGTCGGCACTCACCGGCTGGCCACCCGGCTGATGGCGCCCGAGACCGGCCCGCCGGAGGACCTGGAGCCGGTGTCCACCAACGCCCTGCGGCGCTTCGTCAGCACGCATTCGGTGGTTCATTCCCTGCCGACTGCGGTGTCGCTGCGCGCGTTCCCGACGGTCAGCCTGCAAGGCGACCGGGAGCTCGGCCGACAGTTGGTGCGTTCGATGCTCTTGGAGTTGTGCACCTTCCACGGTCCGGATCACCTGCACGTCGCGGTGGTGACCGCCGACCCGGACGATGCCAACTGGAGCTGGGTGAAGTGGTTGCCGCAAGCACAGCACGCGACCGCGCGAGATGGTTGCGGCAGCATGCGGCTGCTCTTCCCGTCGCTGGAGCTGCTGGAGAACTCACTGGCCTCGGACCTGGCGGAACGCGGCCGATTCAGCCGAAATGCCGCGCCGGGCCAGGGTGTTCGCCAGCTGGTCGTCGTCATCGACGACGGCCGCGTCACGGGCGACGAGAGGCTGGTCACCGACGCCGGCCTGGACAGCGTCACCGTCCTGGACCTCAACGGCCCGCGCGAGGGTGCAGCCGCCCGGCGCGGGCTGCAATTGGTCGTGGAGGACGACGACGTCGGTGCGCGCACGGCCGCGGGCACCGAACGCTTTGCCACGCCGGATCGGATCACGCTCGCGGAAGCCGAGGCCACCGCGCGCGCGTTCAGCCGTTACCAGCTGGGCGGCGCCGCCCACATCGTCAACTTGGAATCGGATGCCCGCGCAACCGATCCCGGCTTGATGGCGTTGCTGAACATTCCCGACGCCGCCACGATCGTCCCCGAGGAGGTGTGGCGCCAGCCCGGCCCGCGCAATCGCCTCCGGGTGCCTGTCGGCTACACGCCCGCCGGTCAGCCGCTCGAATTGGACATCAAGGAGTCCGCCGAGGGCGGCATGGGCCCACACGGCCTGTGCATCGGTGCCACCGGCTCGGGCAAGTCGGAATTCCTGCGCACCCTGGTGCTGGCCATGATCACGTCACACTCGCCGGAGGTCCTGAATCTGGTCTTGGTGGACTTCAAGGGCGGGGCAACGTTTCTCGGGCTCGACGGTGTCCCGCACATCGCCGCAATCATTACCAACCTCGAAGACGAGCTCACGATGGTCGACCGGATGCGCGATGCTTTGGCCGGGGAAATGAACCGCCGCCAGGAGCTGCTGCGTTCGGCAGGCTTTCCCAACGTGACCGAGTACCAGCGGGCCAGAGCCAACGGGGCTGAGCTGGACCCACTGCCCGCCCTGTTCATCGTGGTGGACGAGTTCTCCGAACTGCTTTCGCAAAAGCCCGATTTCGCCGAACTGTTCGTCATGATCGGAAGGCTCGGCCGGTCACTGCACATTCATTTGCTGCTGGCGTCGCAACGCCTCGAGGAGGGCAAGCTGCGGGGGCTCGACTCACACTTGTCTTACCGGGTGGGCCTCAAGACGTTCTCGGCCGGCGAGTCTCGCAGCGTGCTCGGTGTGCCGGACGCCTACCATTTGCCGAGCGTCCCCGGCTCGGCGTTCCTCAAATGCGACGCCGACGAACCGATTCGGTTCAACTCCTCCTACGTGTCGGGTGAGTACGTCAGCCCCCGGCTGACGTCCCGGACCGGGCGGACGTCGCTGCTGGGCGCCCGGGCGCCGAAGCTGTTCACCGCGACGCCGGTCGACAAGGATGCCGCGCCGGCCGCACCGATCGAGAACGCCACCGACGCGGCCGATGCGGAAACTTCGTCGGCGCCCACCAAGACCACTTTGCTCGACGTCGTGGTGGACAGGCTGCGCGGGCACGGGCGTCCCGCTCACGAAGTGTGGCTGCCCCCACTGGAAGCGAGCCCGGCGGTCAACGTGCTGCTGCCCAATCCGAGGTGGAGCGATCCGGCGAACCGCAACGGACGGCTCTGGCTGCCGATCGGAGTGGTGGACCGGCCCTACGACCAGCGCCGCGACTCCCTGGTGATCGACCTGTCCGGTGCGCAGGGCAACGTCGCGGTCGTCGGCGGACCGCAGTCGGGCAAGTCGACGGCGATCCGCACCATCATCATGGCCGCCGCCGCCACCCACACCCCCGAGCAACTGCAGTTCTACTGCCTCGACTTCGGTGGGGGGACCCTGGGCAGCCTGGTGAATCTGCCGCACGTCGGCAGCGTCGCAGGACGCATGGACGCCGACCGCATCCGCCGTACCGTCGCCGAGGTCAGCGGGCTGCTGCGCGAGCGCGAGCTGCGATTCAGGGATCTTGGAATCGAGTCGATGCGCGACTTCCGGCAGCGCAAGGCGCAGCTGGCCGGGATGCCGCCGGACGACGCGGCCCGGGACCCGTTGAACCAGGACAAGTTCGGCGACGTGGTTCTGGTGGTCGATGGTTGGGCCACCATCAAAAGCGACTTCGAAATGTTGGAACCAGCATTGCAGGCTATTGCGATCCAGGGGCTCTCGTACGGCATTCACCTGGCTGTCACCGCCAGCCGTTGGATGGAGATCCGTCCGGCCGTCAAGGACATGCTGGGCACGCGTGTCGAGCTGCGGATGGGTGACCCCGTCGACAGCGACATCGGCCGCAAATGGGCCGAACTCGTTCCCGTCGGCCGCCCGGGCCGCGGAATGAGCCCGGAGCGTCTGCACATCCTGATCGGGTTGCCCCGCCTCGACTCCAGTTCCGACGTCGAGGACCTGCCCGCCGGCGTCTCCGGTGCCTGCGCCGAGGTCCGCCAGGCCTACGGCGAGAGGCAGGCACCGCGGGTGCGGATGCTGCCCCACAGCATCGACCGTCTCGCTGTCGTGGATGCCGCGCGCCACGCCGGTGCACTGGACGGGAAGGCGAAGGTGGCCATCGGCATCAACGAAACGGAATTGGCGCCCGTGGTCCTCGATTTCGACGCCCAGCCGCACCTGGTCGTGTTCGGTGACGGCGAATGCGGTAAGACCGGTTTGCTGCGCAACATCGCCGAGGGCCTGATGGAGAAGACCTCGCCGCGGGACTGCAAGATCGTCCTGGTCGACTTCCGGCGCACTTTGCTGGGAGTCGTCGACGACGAGCACCTCGGCGGCTATGCGACGTCCGCTCAGTCGTGCGCCGAACTGATGGCGGCGCTGGCGGGTTCCATGAAAGACCGGCTGCCCCCGGCCGACATCACCCAGCAACAGCTCAGAGAGCGCTCGTGGTGGCACGGCCCGGACGTGTACGTGCTGATCGACGACTACGACCTCATCCCGGGTGGTTCGCTCAATCATCCCCTGGGTCCGCTGGTCGAATACCTGCCGCAGGCAAGGGACATCGGATTGCGCGTGGTGGTCGCCCGCCGAATCGGCGGCGCCGCGCGCGCCATGATGGATCCGATCGTCGGGCGCCTGAAGGACCTGTCCTGCAACGCCCTGGTGATGAGCGGCACCAAGGAGGAAGGCGCGCTGTTCGGCTACAAGGCCCAGCCCATGCCGCCGGGGCGCGGCATGCTCGTGTCCCGGACGATCAGAAGCGACGTCGTCCAGCTGTCGCGAATGCCGGACGTATGACCGGAACTCGCGAGACCGAGGAGGCCGCGCGGGTCTCGCCGGCGCCCCCACAGGTGCGATTGTCGTTGCTGGCCAGCCGCACTCAGGTGGACGTGTCGCTGCCGCTCGATGTGCCGCTCGCATGGTTGACCCCGGAGCTGGTCAAACTGGCTCGGGTGCGTGAGGCCGCGGACGCCCAACCGGCGGACGAGCCGCCGAAGGAGGCCAACCGCACCGTGTGGGTGCTGAGCCGGCACGGCGGCGACACGCGGCTGGCACCCGACGCCACGCTGCGCGAGGCCGGAGTGGAAGAGGGCGAGCTGCTGCGGCTGACCGCGCAACCGGCGCTGTCGGCGCCGACGCTCTTCGACGACGTGGTGGATGCCGCCGCGCGTCTGAACAAGGCCGGCTACGCGGGTTGGGACGGCGTCGCGGCCCGCTGGATGACATTCGGCGGCGTGTACGGCGCCACGGCGGTGTGGGTGTATTTCCTGCTGGCACCGGCGTTCACCGCGAATCGCCCCGCGCTGCTCGGGCTGTCCGCGGTGGCGGCACTGGGGCTTGC
The DNA here is from genome assembly GCF_010729105.1 of Mycobacterium saskatchewanense. Classification (NCBI taxonomy): domain Bacteria; kingdom Bacillati; phylum Actinomycetota; class Actinomycetes; order Mycobacteriales; family Mycobacteriaceae; genus Mycobacterium; species Mycobacterium saskatchewanense. The sequence continues at coordinate 5,097,015 of NZ_AP022573.1, read as the reverse complement.
GGGAGTGGCCGCGATGGCCCAGCGCTCATATGGCCGGTCGGATGTCGGCGCCGCGCTGGGATGGGCGGTGATTCCCGTCGTGGCCGCGATCGCCTGGGTGACGTCGCACGCGTGGGGTGGTTACGCCGTGGCCGCCGGATGTGTCGCCGTCGCAACCATTTCGGTCGCGCTGTGCTACGGCATCGGCACCGGACGCTGGGGTTACCTGACCGCCGGAGTAATCGCGATCCTCACCGGGCTCGCGGTGGCGGTGCACACCGCGGGGATCCCGGCCCCGGTGGTGGGTGTCGGTCTGGCTGTCATAGGCACGCTCGGGTGCCGCGCGGTTCCGCCGGCGCGGTTCACGCGTCGCGGTCCCCGGCCCTCCGCCGAACCCACCGACGAACCCAACGGCGCCCCGGGGGAGGATCTTTTTGCCCGCGTGCGCTCGGATGACCTGACCCGCGCGGCGTTTCGTGCAGGCCTGGCGTTCAGCGCGGGGCTCGGAGCGCTGGCCGCCCTCGCGCCGCACTGGCCGGTGCAGCCGGTGAACTGGCCCGGACTGGCCTTCGCGCTGGGGTGCGCGGTGACGCTGGGACTTTACGCGCTCGAGCCGGTCACCGCGGTGGAACGCGCCGCGGTGACCGTGCCCGCGGCCGCTCTCGCGGTGACCAGTTGCGCACTGGCGCAGGGCGGTAGCCAGCCGTTGCGCCTGGCGGCGTTCGGGCTGCTGCTGGCGACCACCACCGCGATCGCCGTGGCGGGGTCGGCCCGCGTGCGCGGCCGGCTGGCAACCGCGGCGGCGTATTGCAGCTACCTGAGCACCGCGGCGCTGATCCCGCTGGCGCTGTGGGTAGCGGGGGCCTACCCGCGACTGGGCATCTCGTGACGCGCTGGGCGGCGGTGCTGGCCGTCGTGATGTCCGCCGCGGCCGCGCTGCTGGCACCCGCGACGGCACTGGCCGTCGAGCCGCCGGCGGTGCCGCCGGGCGATCCGCCGATCGGGCCCGTCGCGCCGCCCGAGCCCACCGAACAACGGACCGCGTGCGGGATCGGCACGGTGTTCCCCGGCAGCCGCTTTCAGCAACGTCCCGCCGCCGATACCATGCTCAATTACTCGGCCGCGTGGGCCTTTTCGCGGGGTGCCGGGCAAAAGGTCGCGGTGATCGACACCGGCGTGGCACCCAATCCCAGGCTACGCGCGCTCGAACCGGGCGGCGATTACGTCTCGTCGTCGGATGGCTTGGTCGACTGCGACGCCCACGGCACCCTGGTCGCCGGGCTGATCGCCGCCGCGCCCGACCCCGACGACGCCTTCGCGGGCGTCGCACCGGACGCGGCGATCTTGTCGATCCGGCAGAACAGCGATTTGTACGCGGCGCACGGACCTGCGTCGGCACAGAACGACCCGAACGCGGTGTCACCCGGTTACGGAAATACGCGCACGCTGGCGCTGGCCATCGTCCACGCGGTCGACATGGGGGCGACGGTGATCAACCTCTCCGAGGCGGCCTGCGCCCCGGTGGGTGCGGCCTTGGATGACGGCGCCGTCGGCCAGGCCGTTCGATACGCATTCGAGCGCAACGTCGTGGTGGTCGCGGCGGCGGGCAACGTCAGCCCGCAGGGGCTGTGCAGCGCCCAGAACGACGTGCGCGATCCCAATCTTCCCCTCGCCGATGCGTGGCGCGCGGTGCGCACCGTCGCCAGCCCGGCGTGGTTTCGCGACTATGTACTCACGGTCGGTGCGGTGGCGCCGGACGGGAAGCCCAGTGATTTCTCGTTGCATGGCCCATGGGTGAGCCTGGCCGCGCCCGGCGAGCAGCTGACATCATTGAGCCCCAACGGTCCCGGATTGATGAACGCCTGGCAGGACCCCCAGCACGGCCCGGTCGCGGTCAACGGCACCAGCTTCGCCGCGCCTTTCGTCTCGGGCGTTGTCGCCCTGGTCCGGTCGCGGTTCCCCGGCCTGTCGGCCAGGGAGGTGATCGAACGCATCGAGCGCACCGCGCGGACCCCGGACGCCGGACCGAACGCAGCCACCGGCTACGGGGTCGTCGACCCGGTCGCCGCGTTGACCGATGAGATACCGCCGCCCGCCGACAGGGTCGACCCCTTCGCCGGTCACGCGATCAGCGTTCCGCGACGGCCGGATCCGGCGAGCCATCGGACCCGCGACATCGTGCTCGCCGTCCTGGCGGCGTGTACGGCCGTGGCGGCGATCACCGTTGTCGTCACCCGCGGGAACGCCGGAAAGCCACAGTGATCGCGACACCGCGCCAGCTACACGTTGCCCCGAAAGTCGAGGTGTGATACCGCCATGCATCCCCACCACGAGCGCCCGGCCGCCGAGCCGTCGGCAGAGTACGACGAAATCGAAGGCAGGGCAGCTCGATTACTCGCCCAGATGGCCGCCCAACGCTCGCGGCGGGACGAGCAGCACCAGGACCTCGGGGACCCGGACGACGATTCGTTTCCCGTCGCGGATCGGCCGGAAGCCGAGACGGCCGGCGGGCCATTGCGCGAACCGAACCCCGAGCCCGGCGATGGCGACGACTCAGAGCTTCAGCGTCGGCCGGAGCCGGAGCCCGACGACGGCGCCACTCCCGACGAGCCGACGCCGCCGCGCTCTTCGCGGCGCATGGCGCCACCGCCGTGGCAGACGTCGCCGCCTTCGCTGGCCAGCGACTTCGACCCGGAACCGGATGCCGGCAACGGTTTTGCGGAAGCTCACTCGTCCGGGAACGGACACGACGAGCGCGCGGCGAGCCCGGCCCCGGCGTTCCTCGACGCGCTGCCGCCGGGGTGGCCTCCCGGTCTGCCCCTGCCCGAGCCCGGTTGGCAGGGGGCGCCTCCGGGATGGCCTCCGGCACTGCCGCCGCCACCACCGCCCGGATGGCAGGGTGTTCCGCCTTGGGTGCCAGCACCCGGCCGGCTCCCGCGGGAGGCGCAGGGGCTCGACGGCCCGGCGTCTCCGCCGGCGTCGGCCGGTCCGCGCCACCGCCGTCCCGCATCGGTTGCGGCGCAGGCATATCGGATGCCGCCGTCACTCGATGAAGCCGAAATCTTGAGCCGCGATCCGCATGCACCGGAATCGGGCTGGCGGCGCGCGCTGTACAAAGTCACGGGCGGACGGATCAACCCCGGCATCTCACGCAAGGAACGCGAACGCGCCGAGCTGTTCGAGCAGATCCGGCAACCTATCACCGGGGACTTTCGGATCGCAGTTTTGTCCATCAAGGGCGGGGTCGGAAAGACCACCACCACACTGGGATTGGGCTCGGCGCTGGCGATGGTGCGCACCGACCGGGTCATCGCCGTGGACGCCAACCCTGATCGCGGCACCCTGGCCGAGCGGGTCCTGGACACATCGACGTCGTCGACCGTGCGCGACCTCCTGCGGGATCCCGACATCAGGCGGTACGCGGACGTCCGCAATCACACCCGGATGGCGCCGAGCCGGCTGGAGGTGCTGGCCAGTGAGCAGGACCCGGCTGTCGCAGAGGTTTTCGGCGAGACCGACTACCGGCAGACGATGGACATCCTGCGGCATTACTACAACATCATCCTCACCGACTGCGGCACCGGCATCATGCATTCGGCGATGGCCGGAGTGCTGGACCTGGCCAATGCCATCGTGCTGGTGAGTTCGCCCGCCATCGACGCGGCGCGCAGCGCCTCGGCGACGCTGGACTGGTTGAGCCAGCACGGGCACGGGGCGCTGGTGCGCGACGCCCACGTGGTGTTCAGCGCGTCGAAGCCCGGCTCGGCGGCGCTGAAGCTCGACAAGGTCGTCGACCACTTCGAGGCGCGGTGCAAGTCGATCCATATCGTGCCGTTCGAGCCGCACCTGGCCGAGGGCGCCGACTTCGACTTCGCCGCGCTCAAGCCCGCGACCGCGCGGGCCTACCTGGAACTGGCCGGTGCGGTGTCGGAGAAGTTCTCCCGGATGGCCTGGCCCTACGAGGCTCGCTGACGGCGGCTCCCGCGGGCTGCACCTAAGCGTCGGAATCCTCGTCGGGTTCGCGCCGAGAGGGATTGCCGTCTTCAGGTTCGGAGTCGCTGTCGGTGTTGTACTCGGTGGTCGTCCGGCCGTCGCGCGTCTTGGTGACATAGCTTGCGACGCGATGGCGCCTGTTGCGCTGGATGATCGCGGCGGAGTCGAGGTAGGCGCTGGCTCCGTTGGTCAGCCAGAACGGCCCGCGTGTGCGGTGGTCTTCGAATCCCAAAGCGGCGGCGCAGTGGCCGCACGCCCGCATGGTGCCCGCCAACAAGTCGAGGTCGATGTGCCCGCCCAGGGCCTCATGAATGCGGCGTTCGGCGTGCAACTCCAGGGCTCTCCTGTCTCCTTCGTGGAAGCTTTGCGGGGGAACGCTGAAGCGCCCGGCGGCGATCGCCTGCAGAATTTCATGGGCCAAAGGATCGTCGTGGTTGCTCAAGTGCGCTAGCGCGTGGGCCAGTTTGCGCCGGTGACGCGCCTCCCGGCCGTCCGCGCCCTGTCTCTCGCCACCGCTGAGCTGTAGACCCGAATTATTGAGGTTCTGGCGCATCTCCCTGTTGACCCTGTTGACGTTGGACGACACGTGAATCGTCTGGCTGTCACGGTCGAAGTACGCTTGCACCTCTCCCCACTGCGCATGCTGGCCGAGCAACTCGGTGGATAACCAGCGCAGCACCTGGGCTGCGCGGTCGTTGACATAGGGTCGCGGGCTGCGCACCAATGCCGGATTCTGCGAATAGATGTCCCCCAGTTGTGACCTGGTGCGTCCGGCCAAAGGCTCGTGCTCGACGAGATACAGACGGTCCGGAGTGAATCCGCCGCCGCGAATGCGCGCCTCGATCAAGTCGGCCGCGCCGCTGTCGCGGCCTGACGCCAAGCTGTTGAGACCATGAAGAACTGTCGTGATCCCGGCCTGCAAATGGGGTCGCAGGCCGTGCAACTCGGCTTCAACCGTGGATTGGTCGCGGATCGTCGGCCCGACTGGGCCGGCTGTTACGGCTATCGCGAATGCCCGTTCAGGCGCCCCAGCACGGCGCGCGGCCTCGTGGGCCGACAGTGCTGGATTGCTGCGCATCTGCTGGATGGCAACGGCAACCTGCGGCGCGTGGCTTCGTAGAGTGTCGAGGAACTCAACTGCACCAGTCGGTTGCGGCAAGAAGTCTGCCTGTTCGGACAGACCCATTCTCCTCAGCGAGTCAGCGATCGACTCTCGCCATTGCGTGTAGTCGCTCAACCTGAGCAATGCATGCGGGCGAGTCAATCCCTGGGAACCAGAAAGATAACGCGAGAGCGCGTGTGTAGAAATGCCGGCATCCGCGGCGATGGTCGACAAGTGCGTCGTCGGATCATTTGCCAGCTGTGTTAAGGCTTGGGCCAGAATTGCGGCCGTCACTGGGTCTCTCGCCTCGAGGTCGCCCGGCTGGGGCAGGCTGTCCGCCTGGTGGGGGTGGCCCATCGTCATGAGCGAGTCGGCGATCGAGTCCCGCCACTGCTCATAATCGGGCATCGTCACCAACGACTCGGGCTTGACGAGCCCCTGGGCGCCCCTCGCAATATGACCCAAGAGAGAGCTTTGAGGAACCCCGAGATCGGAGGCAAGGCGCGCCGGTGGTGTTTTCGGGTCTGCCGCTAGACGTTGCAAGGCCTCGGCCACGACACGCGCGGTGATCGGCTGTCTCCGGGGGGCTCCTTCGTTCGGGCCGGGGAGGCGCCGCGCCATATCCCGCTGGCCGAGCCGCTCCAAGGCAGTGACCATTCGTTCGCGGTGCTGAGCGAAGCCCGGCATCCGACTGAGGACCTCCACGCCAATCTTGGGAACACCGTCCTTGTCGATCCACAAACGGATCTGGGAAGCTGAAATTCCCGTCCTCTCCGCCAACGCGGAACTGCTTTGGCCCCCCCTACGGCCCTCCCTTCGCGCCGCGGCCAACGATTCCAGTACCTGGACGAAGTCCTCAGCCGTGTACGTTCTCGGCACGGCTCTCGGGGCGGGGAGTTGTCCTTCGTGCACTCCTTGCTGGTTGACCAGCTGCTGGATCTCGTCGCGGTATGTCGGATAGTCCGGCATGCCGGCCAGTGTGTGCGCGAGTTTCTTTCTCGCCCAACCGCTGCTGCGCAGCCAGTCAGCAATGCGCCCCAAGTGCGACGAATTCGCGTCAGGCTTTTCGAATCGTGCGGCTGTTGCTCTCGCCGCGCCACCGTGCTGCGCTCGCCATCGCAGCATGTGCAACAGCTTTTCTGCTGTCATGGGCGCACCGCGCTCGGGGCGAACCGATGTCGTCGATGTCTCGGTAGCGGCCGGCTCCAGTCTCTGACGCTTGACTTCGGGGCCCAGGCCGCCAGTTTGCTTACCACGAGGCCGCTTCGACAGAGGCGGGCCAGTTTTCGCCTCCGACTCGCTGGTGCTCGCCTCGCTTTCGGTCAGCTCCGACAGTTCGCTGGGGGCTCTGGACTGCCCGAACTCGCTCTCGGCGCGGGCGCTGCTGCCCTCGTAATGATCGAGGCCATTGTGGAAGACCGTGATCAGTCGTCCATTTTCGGGACCTACGACGTCGAGCACATTGGTGTCGCCGGTCCCACCCACGATACGGAGCCGCACCCCGATGGCGTGGGCGAGTAGCGCCGGAAACATCTCGCCCTCATCGGCCGCCCAGCCGTCACTGCCCGGAGTCCAGTTTTGCAGCGCTCTGATCAACCTGCGGTGTTCATCACCAGACAGCGTCCCTCGCTCATAGACCGCCTGCGCTGCGGCGTCCAGCAAGTCATCGCGGCTTGCCGTCCGGTTGACGAGACCCCTCACATCGACACCCACGTCAAGCAGTCGGGCGCCAAGTGCGTCGTAGCTGCGTTCCCTTGCCAATTGACGACGGATTTGCGGCACTCGATTGCCGTGGTAACGGCGGGCAATTTCGATCGGCAACGCGGAACGATCGGTGTTGCCGACCCAGTCCAACACCCGTCGATGGAGAACCGCCGCCGCGGAACTCAGGACATCTCTTGCGCCCGCATCGCCGGGCCGACCTCTCTGCAGATCGCCCCGAGCGGGCCACTCGTCAGTGGGCATGCTGACTAGTACCGAGTACAGCAGGCACCATCCGTCGGGAGCCACCCAAACCCGCTGCAACGAATGTGGTTCCGCCTCATTGCCGTGACTGGAGGAAGGCCCTTGGTCGCGCGGCGGTGCGGAAGTCGAATGCGCAGGACTTCGAGGGCCGGAACCGCGGCTGAACCCGCTGACCGCGGACTGACCATCGGCTCGACTCCGGCTGGCCCCAGAACCGGCCTGGACTCCCCCCGGGTTGAGACTGTTCGTGCGGCGCGATGCCCTGGAAGGCCCCGCCTCGGCGTTCACATGCCCGCGAGATCCCGAAGCGTGCGAGGGCACTCGGATTCCCTGGGCGACGTATCTTGCGGCCAAGTTTTGCGGCGGGACGACTTGACCGCTTTCGATCATCCGGATCACGCGATCGTCATCGGGGCCCAGGCCCTCCGTCTCTTGGCCTGGTGACCGTCGCTCCAACCGCTTCACCGTGGTGGTTAGCTCGTGTTCGTCCGGCTTGGGATTCCATCCGCGCCTGCCGCTGCCGCCGCGCGGCCCCACGTAGCTTCGGCCCTCCAGCACCTGGTGACTCACCGTATGCGCCACGTCCACGGTGTTGCGCGCCCGCTCGTCCGGGGTCAGCCGCCCGAAGGCCCGTTGGATGGCCGCGTCATCGATGTCCTCAATCCCGCTGTGCGACAGCATTGCTGCGGCGCGGTCGCGGATCATGTCTGCGCGCACCGGATCGTCGGCAACCAAGCCGCGCCAGGCTTCCGTCCCACCCGAGACGTCGGCCTCGCCCCGGGCGATGGGAAGCCCGGCGGGAGCCACCGACCGTGGTCCGGCAAAATTTCCGTCGGGTTCCACGGGCACCGAAAGCATTGCGCGCGAGGCGACATCGGGCGCGCCACCCGAGTGCCGCGGCCCGACGGCTCCAGCGAACCCCTGCGTCGATGTCTGCGGCCCGTCGACGCGTCCGGGTACGGAACCCCAGCCCTGTTCGGCGGCACCGATTTCGTCGGGTGTCGGCGGTGGGTCGAGGTCGATCGGCCGCGCCCGCGGGGTGTTCGTCGGGGTGAGGTCATCATCGGCATCGGAGTCCGACCAATGCGGCTCCTCGTCGTGAACCGCCGCCGGGAAATGCGGATTCGGCGCGCCGGGATCGAAGTGCGGATTGTCGATAAAGCGCCCAAGGCGAAGTGCCCCAGGACCACCGGAAAGAACTTCCTCGGCGCCCACGATGTTTTCCCGCCGAATCCCACCGGGGAACACGATCTCGCGTCCATGCACGTCTTGGTGATGAGACACCGTCGCATTGATGTCAATACCACCCGGCGCCTGGATGCGGTAACGAAACACCCTGGGACGGCCCTCCGTCGGCGGCCCAAGATGGTTCAGGTCCGGATCACGCGTCGTCGACACAAACGCAGCCGGACGGCCACGACCAAAGCTCTCCAGGTTCGCATTGGACGGATCCACAGGCTCAAAACCCGACTCGAAAACCTCAAACGGTTCGCGAGTGTCATCGCGGAACAGCGGGTCGTCATCGGTGCGCACATGCACGCCGGCCCCATCGACCAAACCCGTGACATTCCGCGGATCAACGGAGGGGTCCAATTGAGCACTCGGCAAAGCGAAGTCCTCGTCACCGGCCCCACCCCGCAGCCGCAACACCCCAGCATCACGATCAGCCGACCCATCACCGCCACCCCCAAGCACAGACGACCCCTCGCCCGACCCACCCGGATCACTTGCGCTGGCTGCTCTTTGGGCGCCCGTACGGTCATGCTGCGACGACTCCGGCTCCGCATCCGCCATCTCAACATCGCCACCCTCGGACGACAGCCGGTCAGCCATCGCCACATCCGGCGACTCACCTCCCGCGCCGGCGCGGTCCATGCGGGCGCGATACTCACCCCACGTCTCATACAAGTCATCGCCGTCGTCATCGGGACCGTCGGCCGTCGGTGGAGGTGGAGGAGCCGAGGCCGTCGATTGGCCCTCCCCTTCGGACTCCGCACCGGCGGCGCCACCGCTGCGCCGGGCGGGACGCTGGTGCTCGGCTTGGTCGCCGACATGCCGGGACAGCTCGCCCTCCCGTGCGGTTGACGCGCCCAAGGGCATGGCGACGCCGGGCGTCACGTCCGCGGCAGCGACATCAGCCGAACGCCCTTCGGCGTCGATCGCCGGCTTGTCGGGGCCCACGCCCGTCCGTACCGGTTCTGGCGCCGGGCGGGCCACAACGGCGTCCCCCCGGAGCGACTGGGCGTGCACATCGTCGGTGTCGCCTGCTCGCCCGCGAGGCTGATCGGCCGCGGCCTCCGCGGCACCCGCCCGCGTGTGGTCGATGTGGTCCGCGGGAATTGGCGGCGTCTTGTCGCTCACCGATCGCTCTGCCGGTTCCGACGACCGCGCGGAACTCCGTGCAACGGGCAAGCCAGGCGGGTGAGCGGCCGGCGCGCCGGCAGGGGTCCTCGACAGCGAAGTTAAGGGATCCGAGTGACCGGTGGCAGTGCGCTGCGCGTGTGACCCCGACGTGAGCGCCCCGGCGATCGACTCCGCCCGGGAACTGAGATTGAGCCAGCGTTGGAACACCGGCAACGCCGCCTCTGCCCGCCTCACCACCGCGGGTTCGGGCCGGGAGCCCATCTGCCGGCCCACGGCGTGGGTCAGCCGGGCTAGCTCGGCGTCTGTCGGAGGCGGTGGCGCGACAGGCTCCGACGCGCGGTCCGGCAGCGGCCCGCCCAGTCCGCGGTAGAGCTCTTCCAGCCGAACCTCTGTCTCGGGGTTGTCGTAGCGCCGACCCAGCAGGTGACCCGCGCCGTATTCGGCTACGAACTCGTGGGGATTGGTGAGGGCATATTCGCTGACCGCCTCGACGTGCCGAACGTCGTTGGTACGGAAGCGGGTCTCGACTTGGTCCGCAAAGACACGCGGATCACCCGCGTAGTGCAACGCGTGGATCAGCTCGTGAACGACGGCTCCCAGACCCTGGTCGTGCATCCTTTCGGCGAGACCGATGGCGGTGGGTGACGGGTGCCCCGGGCGTTCCGCGACCGCCCAGGAACTCACGTAGATGTGGTTCGGCGGAGTGAAGACGGCGACCGCGCCCGAGCCCCACTTCACCGCGGACTCTTTGATGGACAGCGCCCGTGTGCCACCGCGCGCCGTGACGGGCTCGATGACGAGCGCCCGGTGGTACCGGGGAAGGTGCACGTCGAGGTCCCGCGGCAGCCGGTAGCCGCGTTCACCAAGGAGGGACAGAGCTCGCTGCACGAGTTCGCGACGCGGTTGGGCTAACGGGTCGCTCTCGGAGAAATGAAACCGCAGGGCCACCCGTTCGTGCGTGACCTCGTGGACGGTCGGCGCGTAGTCGTTGGTGTCGGTTTGCGTTGTGTGGTCGGGTCGTTGGAGGTAGGTCGTCAGCTCGGGGTAATCGACCAGGTGGGCCGGATGTTCGTCGAGCCTGTCCCTTAGCGCGTCATCGCTCATGTTCCGGACGCTGATCCGTGCGCGGTCCCTCACCGTTTTGAGCCCGTCGTAGAATCTGCGCTCGGTTTCGCGCGTGAAACTGCGCAGCGATTGGTCGGTCAACCGCCCGTCGGGCGCACGCGCGGCGAGGATGGCCGAATACCAGCTGGGCTCGTCGGGCAGTCGGACGATGAGATTTCGCAGGTCGGGCGCCATCATCTGGAGGTGGCTGAGCGCCTCGGCCACCAGCGGCTCCCGCGAGCTGATCCTGCGCCAGCGATCGAATGTCGGCAGCGCCGCCTCGGCCGCTTTCACCGCGTCGGCTCCGACCGGGACCCGAAGCGCCGCAGTCACTTTGTTGACCAGTCTGGTCAGCTGCCTGTCGGTCGGCGGCGGGGGCTCGACGGGTCCGCCCCGACGATCTGTCGGTGGGCCGCCCAGCCCGCGGTAGAGCTGCTCGAGCCGGGCTGCGGTGGCCGGGCTGTCAAAGGTCCGGCCCATGAGGCGGCCGGCGCCGTATTCCGCCACGAAGTGACGGGGGCTCAGGGTCGCCAGGTGACTGACCTTTTCCACATGCGCGACGTCGTCGGGCCGGAATTCTGTGTGCACCAGGTCGGCGAACAGGCCCGGCCGGTTGTGGTAGTGCAGCCAGTGCATCAATTCAGCGACCGCGGTGGCCAGTCCCGGGTGCTCCGTCAGGTCGGCGACGGTTTGACCGCGGAACGGCGGCCGTTGGGCCGCTTCCGGGCTGACGAAGACGTGATCGGGCGCCGTGAATTGGACGAGACGCCTGCTGTCGCCAACCGTACTCACCGAGGTCGTCTTGACCCGCAGTTCCGCGGTGCCGCCGCGATCGGTGACCGTACTGACGTCCAGCGCCCGGTGGTATCGGGGAACGTGGACGTCCAGGCTCGCCGGCAGGGTGTGTCCGCCGTCGGACAACAGTGCGAGCGCCTGCAGGATCACGTTGCGACGCGACCGCGCCGTCGGGTCACTCGATGAGTCGTCGAATCGCACGGCCACCGCGGCGTGTTGTACGACCTCGATCGTGTGATCGGTGCTGTTGCCGTCCGTGAATGACGTGTGGTCGGGCCGCTGGCTGTAGGTCTTCAGCTCGGGGTACTTGGCCAGGAAGTCCGGGCCTTCCTCGGCGATCAGATCGGCCAGCGTGCGATCGTCAATACTCGTCACAGTGACGCGAGCGTTAGCAGTGATTTCGTTCCAACCCCGCTGCCAAGCATCTTCTTGACCGCGCGTATAGCGTTGCACCGCTTCATCACTCAGCTCGCCATCGGGCGTGCGCGGCAGTCCACTGAGGTGGGCCATGCCGGGCACTTCCCGGCCCGCCGGCGGGCGGTGACGCACGACCAAGCCGGTCAAAGCCGGTGCGAGGGCCTCAGATGCATCGACGGGCCGCGACGCCGGGGTGAAGAGTTGAATGAACCGGTTGAACAAACTGGTCGATGGGGTCTCGTGCGGGGGCGCGGCGATGCTTGCGCCGCGCGACGCGGGCAGGTCGCTACGATGCCCGGTGGCCGGGGGGTCCGCCTGTGGGGTTGGCTCACCGTTGGATGAGCCCAAAGGTCGATCGCCGACCGCAGTTTCGGTGACCACGTTGCGGGTCGGCGATGCGGGGCGGATGCCAGCCTCCGCGGGCACGGCCGCGGGCGCGCCTTCTGGAGCGGGGTCTGCCGCCACGACGGGCAGGGCGCTCTCCGGCGAAGGCGGCTCGGCCGGAGGGGTCTCGGCTGGAGGGGTCTCGGCTGGACGCGTCTCGGACTGCGGGATGAGGACCCGGCTGTGGAGGTCCAGCCCGGGCAGCCGCTGGGCGGTGTCGCCGTCGTGCACCACCAAGGTGACCTCGGCGGAGGCGTCGAAGACGGCGTACGGACGGGGGAACTTTCCGTTGGCGGCGACCCTGACCGCTTGCGCGAGGGATTCCCCGAAGCGCTGGCGACCGATGCGGCCGCCGCCCACCAGCGGAGCCGCCTGGAGCCCCCCGATCCGCCAGTGCGGCCCGGCCATGAAACGACCACCCAAATCGCTAGCCCAAGTTGACCGCTCGACGCGGATTTGGTTGACGGCATTGAGCACATTGGCGTTGGCGGCCTCTTGCTCGATGGCTACGAAGTCGAGGCTTCGGACGTCGGCTTCGGCGGTGATGCGCAGCGTGTGGTGCCGCACCAGTTCCACTCCGCCGTTTCCGCCCTGGCGGGTCATCTCACCGAGGAGGCCCGCCAGACGGGTGTCGGTCAGGGACGCGGTCAGGTGTTCGCTGATCTGCCGCATCTCGGTCGGGCTCAGCAGTCCGTTGAGGCTCTCCAAGGCACGGGCACGGAAGTCGTCGCCGTCGGTGATCTTGCGGACAACCGTGTCCTGGCTCAGCCCGCGCGCGGGCAGTCCGTCTTTTGCAGAGTCGGCCCGATCGTCTCGCTCGGCACCGGCCACGACGTCATTGCTATTGCGGACAGCGGACGGCCCATCCGGATCCGGTCCGTTGCGGACGATGCCGTCGCGCGGAACGAACCGCGTGCCGGCCGGGGCGCCGGGGGGAGGCTCATGTGTCAGGAATTCGACTCGGGCGGTGCCGCCGCGGGTGATGGATGCTGCGGTGCCTTCCGCCGATCCCGCAGGCCGGCTCATTTCCGCTCGCACCGTGGCCATCCCGACGTGCGGGGAGGCGGGCACCTTGGCCCGGAACAGCAGGCCCGTGGCCGTGCTTTCGATGCGGGTATTCAGAATCTCCCCGCCGAGACCGCCGTCGACCCGGCCGAATAGGGACAGGTTGGCGGTATCGCCAATCGGTAGTACGTCGCTTTGGCCTTGGACGTAGGACTGCCAGTTGCTGCTGATGGTGTTGCTCACGCCGGCAGTCTTGGCTTCCAGCCCACCCCAGTAGATCTCGCTCGTGCCGACCGAGTCCGCCGGGTTGAGAGTGTCGACGCTCGCGCCGAGTACGACTTTGCCGCCGGGCACCGACTTCAGGTGGATGGTGGTGGTGGCGCCGCGACTGAAGTCACCGAGCTTCCGCTGGATCGCCATCGTCTTGACGTGCGGCACGAGTTCCGCCCGCACCGCCGGTGAATCATCGCCGAAGACCACTTCTGATTGGGCTGCAATGGAATCGAGCACGTGGGTAGCCAGCAGGTCCTCGTCGGGCAGGCGCTCCTGATCACGCTGCGGACGAGTGTCATCGGCCCGGTTCGGCGCCAGGTGAGGTCGAACCTTGACCACGACCTGGTTGACGTCGATCCGCGGGGTTTCCCGATTGCCCTCGTGCTCGGCCCGGGAGGCGGCGGCGATTTCCGGGGTGTGCTGGGGATACGAAAACACACCGCTGAGCCGGACCGGTTGTGGGTCCGCCGGCAGGCCCGTCACGCTTCGGCTGCCGTCGGACTGTTCGTAGCTGATCTCGAAACGGATGGGCTGACGGAACAGGTTGTGCGGCTGGGTCATTCGCACCCGCAGGGGGGTCCGCTGCTCGCTGCCGCCGGCGATGCTGTGGCCGGCCGGTTGGGCTAGCCGACCGCCCAGGGCGACCGGTCCGTCCGGAGAAGGTCGTGCACCGCTGTGGGTCAGCTGGATGGTGACCGAGGCGGGCGGGACGGGGATCTGCGCCCGGCCGCCGGTGACCGACAGCGTCTCGTCGCCGTGGGTGTGCGAGGTGCCGGACTGCGACGCGGTGGAGACATCGGTCTCGAACTTTCCCGACACGCCGACGTATTCGTGCTGCGGTTCGCGCACCGGCCGCACCTTCACTGCGAACGCTCTGCCGCGGACGGATATGTCGTGGCGCCATTCTTGACCCGACTGATGGGCGAGTCGGGCGGCCAATACCTGCGGGCCGAACTGCTCGGTCACTCCGACCATCGCCTCGTCCAGGCGATCACCCAGCGCCGGCGCCAGGTCGCTACGGATCGCTTCCACCAAGCCGCTGGCCGGGTCGACCCCGACGAGCAAATCGGTCGGGTGCCAGCTCCCCTGCAGGGCATGCGCGGGCGGTTCGGGCGGATTGTGGTTGGGCGGCGGAGATGCCCAGTCCAGCGGAGGCGGGGGTGGCGTCGGCGACTGCGCGTCGGCGCGCAGCGGGGTTTCGGTGTCGACCGGTTCGGAATGGGAGGTACTCGTCGCCTGGTAGGCGACAGTATGGTCGCGCAGCAGTGGCGTTGTGCTGTCGACGGAGTCCCGGCGACTGCGGGAGGCCGATGCGTTGCCCGCGTTGTCCGCGGCGGGCCGCGCGAACCGGCTGAGAAGTTCGCGGAAACTCAATCCTGCGGAGCGGCCCGGCAGCTGGCTGTGCGAGCCGAACGACGTGGGTGTGTTGGGGTTTTTCGGCAGCGGCGCCAGGTCGAGTGGATCGACCGGATCTCGGTCCGGCTTGGGGCGTGGGATGTCGACGAAGCCCGCCGGCTGGTCACGGGTGAAGGTGGGCGGCAGGGCCGAGTCGTGCACCCGCGATCCGTGCAGTTCCGTGAGCGGAATCGCGATTTCGACCGGGAACAGCCCAGATTCGTGCACCGTGGCCTTGGAGCCGACCATCGCCGCGTCTAGGCGCACCCAGCCGTCGAACACGGCCATCGGCTGGTCGAACTTGGCCGCCGCCACCAGCCGGTCCTGCCCGCGCACCTGGTCTCGGTCGCGAACGTTGCGCGTGCCGCCCCTGTTGAATTCGAGCTGCCCCGTGTTGCCGGCGATGTCACCGCGGGCACCGACAACGCCCTGCCCGAAATTCTGCCGGCTGCGTGTGGTTCGCGTGACCGAGCCGTCGGTCATCTCCATGCTCGGGCTGGATGTCGGGTTGATCACCCGCCGGAAGGTGAGGCGCTCGATGTCGGCGGTCAGCATGGCCTTCGTGCTCGAACCGGGGCCGGACAGCTGAGCGCGCGTGAGGGGGTGGTGCTGCGTCATGGCCGGCAGCGCGGCGCGGACCCGGTTGAGGTGGTACCACGAGGAGACGTCGGCGCGAATCGTGTTCCAGCTGCCGCCGAATGCCCGGCGGCCCATGGAGTCGAGCATGCCGCGAAGGCCGCTGATGTCCAAGTTGGTGACCCGGTCCATGCTGCCCAGACCGCGCAGCGCCGCGGCCTGGGTCGCGCCGCGCGGGATCGCCGGACGCGGCGACTGGAAGGCGGGACGGGAGGCTGCGCCGTCGCCGCTGTCGCGCACGGCGCGATGCTCGGCGCCGGGGCGCCACCAGGGAGACGTGGCCGTCGAGTTGCGCTCGGCCGGGCCCGTTTCGCCCCAGATGCGCTGCGGCGGTGCCCACACCTTCTGGCCGGTGTAGTCGCCGGGCGGTGAGGTGGCGGATTTTTCGGCCAATACGTCGAAGCGAGCGCGGGTCTCGTGCACGGCGCCCTCGAATGGCACGTCACGACCACGCGGCGAGACCGAACCTGACGTGTGCATCTCAAACCGCAGCCGAACCTGGCCGTGCCAGCCCTGGCCCGGGACCGTGTCCTTGATCGTGCTGCGCACTCGGAATTGGCGACTCGACAACTCCTGGTGTGCGCCGCCGACGGTTGTGGTGCTGTTGGCACCGAGGACCGGCTGAATGGGTTCGCCCGAAAGTTGTGCGCGGATCCGTCCCGGTAGCGGCACCTGGGTCGACCCCGCCACCGTCGTACTGGCGCTCCGGGAGGTGTCGGTTTCGGTGCCGTAGTGAAACTCCGTCTGCTTGGTGTCGCCGGTGAGCCGCATCATCGGCTGCGGCCCGTCCGCGTCCGGGCCGGACGCGACCTCGGACCGGGCGCCGGCGGGCGTGCCGAGCGGCTCGAGGAACGCGTGGACTTCGAGCCAGGCGCCGGGGATGCGTTCAAAGTGCAGCTCCAACGGCTGCTTGTTGGTCATCCCGTGCAGGCTTGCTTGCAACAGCTCCACGGTCAGCCAGCCGCTGGTTTCGCTCATCGCGCGCTCGGCCTGCGTGCCGAAGGCCTTGGCGAACGCCGCTTGCATGGGTGCGCTGGTAACGAAATCGGTGACACTTTGCGGCCGCGGATCCGCATCCGCGTCCGCATCCGCGTGCGCGGGGGCCGTCGGCCGCGAGCCGTCGGCGCCAGGACTGGGCGGCGCCGCCGCGTCGTCCAGCAGCCAGAGGTTGGTGACGGTGTCGGCTCCGCTCAGCGCCCGGGTCGACGCGACATGCGCCGGGCCGCCAGGCCCGGACGGCGTGGGCGTCCCCGTGACGTCGCGGGTCGGAACGGCCACCTCGGCGTGAAAGTCGACGTCATGTGCCTCCGATGCGTGGGGCGCGCTGCTCAGCCGGTGGGTGATCACCGCGTGCAGGCTTCCCTCGAAGCGAGTGGCAGGCTCGACGGTCTTGGTGCGGCTGAGTTGGCGGTCGCCACGTTGAGCGGTCAACGCCGACTCCCCGCTCCGGGAGCCGTAGAGGGGCGCCGTGTCGCTGCCGTGCGGACCACTGAAGTTCGCCCGCAGGCCGCCCACCAGCGTGGTGCGCTCGCTGGTTCGCGAGCCGACGCTGCTGGTGGGGTCGGAGTTGTATTCGAACTCGTAGGTTGGGAGATGCTCCTTGAAATTGAGTTGCGAACGCTGCGACGCGCCCACGAGTTCCAGCTCGAACGCCAGCGTTCGGCCGTGACCGAGGTCGACCACATGCCGGATCGGGCGGTTGCCGCGCAGCAGACCGGTCACCTTCGGGCGCACGGCATCGTCGGAGAACAGCGCCGTGAGAGCCTCCCGATGGTTCTCCCACGCTGTCGTGCCGCCCTCGCGCTGCACGACAGTCTTGATGTGGTCCAGCCCCTCGTCACCGGAATCGAACTTCTCGACGACGTCCATTCCGCCCAAGGTCAGACTGTCGCCGACCCGCGCCGGTAGCTGTGGGCCGGCGGGCCGGCCCGCGTCGCCGGCATGCCGGCCGCTGTCCTGCTTCGCCGTTTCGGCTGCACCCCCGGCGGGGGCGGGCTCCTGGGCGGCAGTCTCGGGGGAGGGCGACGACCACGGGTCCCAACGGGCGCGGTGTTCGGCCATCAGCGCGTCGGGATCGAGACCCAGACGGGCCAGGTTTCGGTGCGCCGCGGCCAGCCGGCGAGCGGTCGTCTCGCTCGGGGCCGCTTCATGCGCTTCGGCTCGTTTGAGGTAGTTGCTCCAGGCTTGCGACCGATCTCGGGGCGCGCCGGCCCGAAGCTCGCCCTTGGATGCCGGCGCGCCGACGCTCTCGGCGCGGCGTTCCAACTCCTCAGTCCAGGCCTGCGGCCGCATATCGTCGAGACCGATCGCCAAGTCCCGTTGTTGCCCCCACCGCAGTGCGGTGGCGATGTGGTCGAGCGAAAACCCGCCCGAGAACAAGTGCGCCATCGCGGGTGCGACGACCGGCCGAAAACCGTTGGCCTGCAGCAGCCTAGGCAGCAGCAGGTAGATGTTCGTGCGGCCGTTTCCGTCACGGAACGGGTGCATGACGTGCAGTGCACGCACCGCCCGGCCGATCGCGCGCAGCCGTTCGTGCTCCGTGTGCGCCTGCGCGATGTCGTCGTGGTACCGGCTGAATACCGCGTCCACCAGAGCCGGGACATCGGCGGCCCCGTAGGCGGTGGTGAGCGCCAGGTCCCCGTCGGGGTCCGGGGCCAGCGTGACGATTCGATCGGGACGCAGCTGCACCGGGGTGTTGGGACCGCTACGCACCGCCAAGGCACGCCCGCCGATGCGCTCCGCCAGCAGATCCTCGGCCGGCGCCTCGGCGCCGAGGTAGTGATGCGCGAAGTCGTCGGCGGCGTTGATCAAAGTCGGGAACTGCACGCGCAGCCACGACGGCCCGACAAGCCCGTGCCCCCCACGCGAGTTAGCCGTCACGAGCGCGTGCATACCGTCGTACTCACGCCAGGTCAGGGGCCGGCGCAGCACGGCTGGGTCGTCCAGAACGGCCCGATACGCGCGCTCCATGCCCGCTTGGAATCCGGGCGTGTCGTTGGCGTCGTACCAGCCGCCGGGATTGTTCCGGTCGGAGTTCAGCGCGTCGGCGTGGTCGTTGCTGTCGAGATACATCCGCCACCAGAGTTCGGGGGACAACACCTCGCTGAGGGCGATTGGCTCACCGCGCGACACATCGGGCCGGGCGCGGTTACCGATCCGCTCGAGCCAGTCGCGGACAAACCGGTTGAGGCCGTATGGAAGTTCGCTGTCCTGTGCCGGCCGGTCCGCGGCGATGCGTTCGTGGTCTCCAGGTGCGGGCGGCGGTTCGTCACCCGTCCCGGGTGTCGGTTGGGCTGGTTCGGTTGCCGGTTCCTCCACGGGGCGCGAGCCGTGGGCGGCGCCGTGTCCGGAGGGTCCCGGTTCGGCGTTGGCGCGTCCGCGCACGGGCGGTACGTGCGACGGGACGAAAACGCCCCGCTGGGTGAAACGCTCGGCCTGGTCGGGGGTCGGTACGACATCGCCGCGCTCCACGGCAGCGATCCAGTGGACCGCGCCGCTGCTGAGGTCTTGCCCGGGCTCCAGCGATTCCAGCTCGACGAGCGCCGATTCGGGGTCCGTCGCGTGTGATGTCGACGCGTCACCCGGGTGACCACTGCCACCGAGCAGGCGGCCGCGTGCGGGCCTGTCGATCGACGTTTGCGAGTCCGCGGCACTTGACCGCGCCGGCGACGTGCCTGGGGGCGAGTTTTCGTCCGCCTCGCTGGTTGATGGTCCAGGCCGGTTGGGTCGCGGCTGCGGTACCGGGTCACCTACGGCACCCGGCTCCGAGGAGTCGGGTGCCAGTGGCACTGGCCGAGTCCTGGGTGTGTTCATGGGAGTGAGGTCGTCGTCGAGCTCGTCGCCCGTGAGTAGCCGCCCACCTCTTGGGATCCCGATACCCTCGGTCAGCGGCAGCATCGCCAGGGTCGTCGCCTCGATCGGGTCCGTGGCCAACGTGCCGCGTTGGGGATCCAGGAAACTCACCCCGAGATGGTCGACCACCCCGACGTAGACATGGTTGATTTCGGGGCCCTCACCACCGACGGCGATCAGCGCCATGGCACCGGGCCCGGCATCGGCCAGCGCGTCCGCCGCCGAATCGAAACCCGGAATCAACGAGACCTGATGCTCGTCGTCGCCGAGTCCGAGCGACTGGCGATGGAAGTTGACCAAGTCCGAGCCGGGCAGGCGGTCGGTATGCGGCACTTCGAACGAGCTGCCTTCGCGCTCGGAAACGACGAATCCGATCGCGCTGATAACGCAATTCGTCGCCGCCTCCTCCGAATCGCGCTGGGGGTTCAGCCCGGCCAGCCACGGATAGCGCTGCGCCAATGACTCGGGGGTGTGCCTGCTCGGCAGCGACGGCCCCACCGGCTCGACCGGCGCCGCGCCGAACCGGCTGCGCGCCAAGGCCCACGGTCGGGTGACAATCCTTGCCGCCCGCCCGAATGCGCTCGCCCGGTGCCTTCCCTGAGGGCCACCGTCCTCACCGGGACGATCCGTCGGCGCGTCGCCCACCGGGACCGGCCCGTCATCGGTTTGTGCAGGAGGCGGGTCGGGTCGATCGTCGCGGTCGGTCGCGCCGTTGGCGAGCGCTTCGTGTTCGGGCGCCCTACCGACCGTTGCGGGCGCATCCCGGCGCCTGCGCCGCGAGAAAATGCTTGGCCTCGCCGGCGTTGGCGGCAGCAGCCGCTCACGCACCCGGTAGTAGATCTCGTCTTCGATAGCGCTCCTGCTTGCGCCCCGCGCATACCGGTCACGCAAACCCTCGGGTAGCTCCCGGTAGCTGCTGATGATGTGGTTTGCAGCATCATCGCGCAGCTCGAGACCGGACTGCGTCAGCCGGTCCCTGATCCTGTTGACCATCGACGTGAACGCGTCTGGGTGCCGCCGGTAGGGGGCGGGCACGATGTCCGGATACTGCGGGAGCGGCTCGTTGTCGTCACCCGGGCCCCTCCGTTCCGGGTCGTCCCAGTCGAAATCCGGATCCGGGTGCGCTTGACCGTCGTAAGGCGGGGGCAGGTTGGGGTCTTCGGCAATTGGAGCGCCGGGATCCGAGTCGCCGGCACCCTGCCTCTCGGACAACCCGCCGGGTTCAGCCTCATCCGCCCGCTGCCGCGACGGACCGGCCTCGGCGCTGGAATGTCCCGGCAGGTGAGGTACCCGGGACGGCACGGACACGCCCTGGCGCATCAGACGCTCGGCCTGCTCAGCACTCGGCACGACATCTCCGCGTTCCGCCGCGGCGATCCACTGGACTGCGGGGCTGCTGAGCTCCTCTCCGGGCGGCAGCGACTCCAGCTCCGCCAGCGCCGAATCCATGTCCATCGGGTTCGACATGGCCGCGTCATCAGGCCGGCGGCTGCCACCGGGCAGACCACCGCCCTGCGGGAATCTCGCCATGCCGCGGCCCTGTGGCGGACCACTGGTGGTGTTCGCCGTCTCGGTCGGGCCCTCCGTGGCTTCGTCGCCTGCGCCTTCGGGGCGCCCCACCCCTTCCGGCGAGGCGGTGTCGGCGATGTCGGCGCTCCGCGTGATACCCAACCTCGAAAGTCGTGTCCTGGCCGCGCCCGCCTCTGGTCTCCATAGGGTCGCCGGGCCGCGGTCGGCCGCGACGGCGGAGCCGGCGTCCGCCGTGTCCTCCCTCGGCGGCTCGGCTGTGCGTATCTCGGGCGACCGCGCCCCCGTACCGTCGCGGGAGATGTTCCAGGGTCCGCTCATCATGCGGGCGAATCGCCGACTCAGCGTGGCGATGGTGCCGGGCTCCGCCGTTTGTACCGCATCGCGCACGATCGTGGTCAGTTCGTCGTACTGCGCCCGGAGTTGATCGGGCGTGATGAGGCGTTGGCCGTCGTTGCGCAGTTCCAGCAACAGCAGTCCGCGTTCACCGGCGCGCGCCCGGTCCAGGTCGTCGAAGTGCGTGCGCACACCGAACGCCTCGTCTTGGTTGACGGTAACGGCGGGGTCGTGCAGAAGCATGGTGTCGAGATAGTCCCCGACCCTCAGGGTGTCTCGACCGTGGGTTTCGGGTAGGCGCGCGTAACGCACCGCTCGCAACGGCCGGACCTCTTCGTCCTCGGCGAGTCGGGGCGGCGCGCTGTGATAGCGCGGGGAATCGGCGTGCCTGTCGTGGGCGAGGTTGCGGGCGTTCACATAACGCGTGCTGAAGTCGCGTACACGACTCAAGAGATGGCTTTCGAAGGTCACCCGAACGAGGTCTGCGTTGTCGTGAAGGAAATCCTGTGCCGCCGGCGACAACTCGCCACGCAGGGACCGCAGGCTCTGCCGCATCGCCACCGCGCTGAACGCCTTGCCGCCGATGCTTTCCACCGTGGTGGCCATCGCCAGTCCGGCGACGTGGACATACGTCAGCCACATCGCCCCCTCGAGATCGCGCACTTCGCTTGGATCCGGGGCCCGTGACTCCGCGGGGCGCGCCCCCCCGTCGTCGGCCGGCGACCCAGTTGCGGCGCGGAAGTTCGCCACCACTGACGCGGCGAATTCCGCTCCGTCGCGGTGCAGTTCGCGCGCCTGCGGGGCCCAGATCCGCTCGCGGACGCCGCGCATGAAATCCGCAACCGCACCCAGGGGCACACCTTTGGTGTGGTGCATCGCCGTCGTCGCCGAGTCGCCGACCGAAACCGGAACGAAGTTGAAATCGGTGGCGTTCGGATGCAGCGTCCACCCCTCCGACTCGGGGAAAATGTCCGCGAGCCCGTGCGCCCGGTGGTCAACCGGATCCGCCGAGCGGGCAAGGCCGTCGAGCCGAACCAACGCCCGCTGAGCCACCGTCAGCGCGGAGGTGGTGTTGGTCGGGGGGTCGTTGCGCAGCTCAGCCAACGGACGCTCGGTGACGACTTCCAGGATCGGTTCGGTGGTGAAATCGACCCGGTCGTGTGCGGTTCCTCCCATGGCGACACCACCGTCGCCCGTCAGGTCGAAGGTGCCGACGTCGAGCACCACCTTGAGCCCGTGACGGTCATTCCTTGCCAGCCAGGGAACGTGGTGTTCCAGGTCGGCCACCGGAGTGAGCGAATCGGGGTCCACCAGTTCGTCGGGGTACTCGAGATAGCCTCCGTGGAACTCGGCTTCGACCCCGCCCCGCCCGTACCTCGGATCACCCGGCGGGTCGATCAGCGCATCGACGACCGACGAGTGTCCTGCCGCCTGCGGCCGCACCTCGTTGGCGGCGCCGTCGAGGACCACCATCGAGGCGCGCGCCAGGCCCACCTCGGGCGACTGATCGACCATCACCCGCTGCCCCGGCTCTTCGTGCAGATCGAAATACGCGATCCGCCCGTCCGCGAAACGGTGGGCACCCAGCGCATGACCCACCCCATTGGCGTGGCTGACGAGGACCAACGCGGTGCTACGGCCGGTTTCGCCGGCCGCATCGTGCAGCCGATCCGCCACATCGTCCCAGGAATTGACCGGCACCGGCTCCGCAACACCGATGAGCCGATCGACCGGTCGCCCAGCGAGCACCGAGTCATCCAGCGTCCGGCCGGTCGCCGGGATGGCGGCCAACCGGTCGGGATACAACGCCTCTACCATTTCGGCGAGCAGAACGGTGCAGGCGATCGGGTCGGTGTGCGGATCGTCGCCGGGCACGACCCGATCCGGACCGGCGATCTGCTCGACGGCGCGCTCCAGGTCATCGGGCGTATCGATCCTGTCGCCGCTCGACTCGCGCACCGGGCGGGCGACGCCATCGACACCCGGGCGGGCGGTCTCGGCGAACGGGCGGGAAACGCGATTGCCCTGGTCGCCCGGAATAGTGGGCGTCTCTTCGATTACGTCGGGTGTCGGCGGTGGGTCGAGGTCGATCGGCCGCGCCCGCGGGGTGTTCGTCGGGGTGAGGTCATCATCGTCATCGGAGTCCGACCAATGCGGCTCCTCGTCGTGAACCGCCGCCGGGAAATGCGGATTCGGCGCGCCGGGATCGAAGTGCGGATTGTCGATAAAGCGCCCAAGGCCAAGTTCCCCAGGACCACCGGAAAGAACTTCCTCGGCGCCCACGATGTTTTCCCGCCGAATCCCACCGGGGAACACGATCTCGCGTCCATGCACGTCTTGGTGATGAGACACCGTCGCATTGATGTCAATACCACCCGGCGCCTGGATGCGGTAACGAAACACCCTGGGACGGCCCTCCGTCGGCGGCCCAAGATGGTTCAGGTCCGGATCACGCGTCGTCGACACAAACGCAGCCGGACGGCCACGACCAAAGCTCTCCAGGTTCGCATTGGACGGATCCACAGGCTCAAAACCCGACCCGAAAACCTCAAACGGTTCGCGAGTGTCATCGCGGAACAGCGGGTCGTCATCGGTGCGCACATGCACGCCGGCCCCATCGACCAAACCCGTGACATTCCGCGGATCAACGGAGGGGTCCAATTGAGCACTCGGCAAAGCGAAGTCCTCGTCACCGGCCCCACCCCGCAACCGCAACACCCCAGCATCAGAGTCCTCGTCGGCTACGGAGTCAATGGACTCCGACGGTGAACGTGCGGCAGCCGATGCCGTAGCTTCGACGCGCGGCGGCGAGGCCGCCAGCCTGTCGTGCGCCCGTCGCTCCGAGCCGCCGAACGCCTCGCGTGATGGCGTGCGCGACACATCCGACCCCGTCGCGGGCGAGCGCTTGCCCGGACTGCCCTGGCCCGGCTCGTCGTCGGGCGACCTCGTGATGCTGTGGTCTTGCTCTCGTCGTTGCGCGGCCGCCGCGTTCAGTCCCTCGCTGACATAGTGGTACAGGGCCAGCTCGACGCGCCGTTCCGAACCGCTGCGCTGCTCCGGCGTCAGAGATGCATAGGTTCGCTTGACCTGTTCGTCGACGCCGGTGAAGCCATGGCTGTTCAGGGTCTGGACCACCCAATCAAGGATCCTTTCGGCGCTCTCCGGGTCGCGAGCCGCGAAATCGTCCCAGGTGCGCGACGCAAGGCGGGCACCGATGGGTTCGGCCCGGCTCTCGAGGGTGCGCCACCGGTCGAACGGCGGCAAGGCCGCTTCGGCAGTGCGGACCTCGTCGCGGGTAACCGAAGACAGGCCCGTCATCTGCCGCACGACGTCGGTCAGATGAGCCAGTTCCTCACCGCTCAGCCCCGGGGGCTCTGGGGTCTGGTGGGCATCGCTGGAGCTGGGAAGCGGCCCCCCAAGGCCCGCGTAGAGGGCTTCGAGCCGGGCCTCGACCTCGGGGTCTCCGTACCTGCGGCCCAAGAGCCGGCCCAGGCCATACTCCGCAACGAACTCGTGTGGATTTTCGCGTGAATAAGCGCTGACACTTCCCACATGGGTGACGTCGGCCGGCCGGAACGATGCCCACGTCAGGTCCACGAACCGGTCCGGCCGCCCCTGAAAATGCAGCCAGTGCATCATCTCGTGCAGCACGGCGCCAAAGCCTGTGTCGAGCATTTGGTCGTCGACCGTGTGCGTGCCCTGGCGCTTCTCACCCACGAATCGGTGCGCAACGGGGCGAGCACTGACGAACATCTGGTTGGGAGGGGCGTACGAGGCCCAATCCCTGGTACCGACCAGGTTACTTACTGACCTAGTGGATATCTCGATTGCGCGCTGTCCGCGACTATCGGCGACGCTGCGGACGATCAGCGAGCGGTGGTATCGCGGCAGGCCGACGTTCAGGTCTGGCGGCAGCACGTAGCCGGCGCCCCGCAGGACGGACAGCGCACGCAGCACGAGTCTCTGGCGGGGCGCTGCCATGGGGTCGCCATCCGAAAGCCAGAAGGTGACCTGGACGCCTTCGTGCCCCACGCCCTCGGGCCTGAGGTCGACGTTCGCATCGATCTGTGTCGTGCGATCGGATCGCTGGAGATAGGTCGTCAGCTCCGGATACTGCGCGCTAAGAGCCGGTTCCCGCTCGATCTGGGCTGCCAGCTCCGCGTCGTCGACGCCGTGGATGGCGACTCCGGCGCGCCGCATGACGTCCGCCATGTTGTCCGAAACTTGGGCTCCCATCGTGTCGAGGTAGTCCAGAATCGCTTGCTCGGACAGCCGGCCATCTCGGTCGCGGGGGAAGTCAGTGAACGGCCGGTGCCCACGACCGCCGAGCTGGCCCGACGTCCCCGTACGCGTGACAAGGTGCGCCAGATCCGGCGCGATCATCTGGAAGGCGGCCACCTTGCCGGGATCCGGCGAGGTGATAGCCGATTCAGGCGGGGTGTCCTGCTCCGGTGCACGGCTTTCGTCATGCGGATCTCCCGCGCGAGGGCCGGCCGTCTCCGTGGTCCGGTCCGCCGCTGCGTCCTCCGGCGACAGCCCGCGGGAGACGCTCCGTGGCGCGGACGCAGCCGAAGGCTCGGAAAGCAGCCGCTCCGAGGCTATGTCGCCCGCGCCTCGAGTGCGCGGATCCCCACCAGGCACGACCCGATCGGGACCGGCGAGCCGCTCGGCGACGCGCTCACGCTCATCGGGCGTGGCTGCCTCGCTACCGTTTGACCCATGGATCTCTAGGGAATCGTGCTCGCGCAGAACCCCTGCCCGGCCGACCACGGGATCCTCCGGCGGCAAGCTACTTGGGACGCCCAACGACGAGGACCCGGCTAGCCTCTGCGGATGCTGCTCGTGCTCAACTGGGCGCTCGCCCGCTGGGATAGGCTTAACCTTCCACCAGACCATGACCTGGCGCCGGTTGTCGACCCCACCCGCCACTGGGGCGGCGGTGGCGTCCCTGCCGCGGTTAGTCGGTGGGTGCCACGTGATCTTCGCATTACCCACCTGGTCGATCAGCTGCTGGCGGACCCAGGTGGCCCTGTCCATCCCGGCGTCGCCACCACGGCGGGCTCCGCCCCCTTCGACCCAGACCTCCACCTCGCGCGACTCGGACGCGTTTGCCAAGCTGCGAAGGTGCTTACCCAGTGCCTCCATGCCTGGAGTAGCCGCCAAAAGGTTGCGCTGTCTGGTCTCGAAGTCAACGCTCAGATACGACCGGTTACCGGACCAGACCTGCGCTTCCTCAGTCGGGACATCGGTGAGCCGTACATCTTCCAGATGTGGCGGCGCGGGCGCCAGATCGCGCAACCCGAACGGATCCAGACCGAACCGGTCCTCAGCGACCCCTTCCCGACCCGAACGGTCCCGCGCTTGTCGCACCAGCTCAGCCCGATCATCAAGGCTATCCAGCGGGGCCCCGGCCGCGGGACGTCTCCGCAAGAACGCCCACGGGTTTCGCGCCCCTGCCGGTATATCTTCACCCACATCGTCGCCAGCGGCGCGTCCCGCGGCATCCGGCAACGCCCCATCGTGCGCGAAAACCGTCCATGCCCGGACACGGTGGTCGCCCTGGTCATAATTCGGCGGCCACACCCGCATCGTTCCCGCCTGGCCATCAAGGACATACACCTCCCGGCCATCAAACAACGCGTTGAACACGTGCGCCGGCGCCGCCGTGCCATCGCCCGACCCACGTTCAACATGGACAACCGTGTGCGCACCAGGACCGTGTTCCCGCAACAACCGGGAGATCTCCTCAGGCGTAGCCCGGAAGGCAGTCAAACCAGTGACCGCCTCCAACTCACCACGGGTGACCCCGCCCTCGTCCAAATCGGTGACCAGCCCCGCGGTGCGGAATGTCGGGCGCCCAGACAACCGGTCAAACACCGCGATCGTGGCCTGCCCACAATTCAGCGCACGCCCCTGCTCATCCGCGTCGGCACCGTCACGGTTGACCTCGCTTAACCAGCCGGCCACCTCATCCAAAGTGGCTTCGGTACGGGGCAATTCATTCAACCCAGAGGCCCGGTTCGGGTCTGCGATGCCGGCCGCTGCGCCCTCCGCGTGGTCGGGCACCCCGTCGGGATGCACCGCCGGGCCAGCTGTTGGTTTGCCGTGCAGCTCTTCGGGCGCCGGAGCAACTGGTTCAGCGGCCCCCTCTCCGCCATCACCGGCATCTCGCGCCGGTCGAACCTCATCGGCGGTCAACAGCCTTGCACCGTGCGGCATTTGGACATTGGGCGTTAGTGGCAGCATGACCAAACCGGTCGCGTCCGCCGGATCGACGGCCAACGTTCCCCGCTGCGGATCGACAAAGCTGACCCCGGCCTCATCCGAAAGACCAACGAGCACGTGGTTGATGACCGCATCGTCACCGCCACGCACCGCGATCAGCGCCATCCCACCCTCACCGGCAGCTGCCAACGCGGCCGAAGCGGTCTTGAAGTCGGGAATCGCGTACGCACGGTGCTCGTCATCACCGAGATCCAACGACTGCCGATGGAAATTGAGCAGGTCCTCACCCGGCAGGGAATCTGTCAACGGTGCCTCGAATGGGCCCTGCTCGCGTTCGGAGATGACGAAAGCGAACGCCGAGATGACGCAATTCGACATCGCCGAAACGGAATCCCGCTCCGGATTCACCTGACCCAACGACGGATACCGCCGTGCAACCGATTCCGCCGTGTGGCCGCTGGGCAAAAGCGGCCTGTCCTCGTCGGCCGCAACCTCACCGAACTGACTGCGCGCCAACCTCCAAACGCGGGCCACTCGCTGCCGCAGCGTCGAGCTGTCACCCGGCTCGGCGTGCACGACCGCAACGGGGTCGGTTCCTTCTTCTCGTACCGACGGGTCGGGCTCCCCGTGTTCGCCATCGTTCAACGTGGCCAGGTATTGCTCCCATGCGTCGGGCCGATCGCTCGCTGACGACGACGCGGAACCGACATCACTGACGCTGTCACGCGGCGCATGCACCCCACCAACGGGTCCTCGCGGCATCGGAGGCGCGTCATCGTTTGGCAGGTCCGGGTTGAAACGCGGGTTCGCCACGAAAGATCCGTACTTGGGAGTCGTGGGCTCGCGCGTTCCGTCGGCGTTGGTCCGGTACTGCTCTCGTGGCGGAACCTCGACGGCTCCGACGACGTTTTCGCTCCTGATGCCGCCGCGGAAAGAGATCTCCTTCTGGTAGGCGGAAGCGTCGAGGCCTTCGGTCCGATTGACGTCCACGCCGCCGGGAGCATCTATGGTGTACCGGAAAACCCGGCCAGGCACCCGGAACCTGAGATAGTTCAAATCGGGATCTCGAGTCGTGGAGATGAACTCGCTTCTCGCAACGCTATCCCGGAACTCGGCTTGCGGCGCGAAACCTTCGTTGAAAATCACCTCGGGCGGGCGGCTGTCCTCACGGTAGAGGAGGTCATTGTCCGTGCGGAAATAAACCGCGCCGGCGGGGTTTCTGATGGTGTAGACGCCGGTGACATCGGTGGGATCGACGGTGGGGTCAAGTTGGGCGCTGGGACGCAACGCGGGCACCGGGTCATCGGTCATCGCGGTTCGTAATCCCTGCCAACTGGCCGCGAAACCCGGATGCAGGTTCAGGCGGTCCACCTCGTCCTCGTCGACCCAGCGCAGTTCCGTTCCCTCTTCATTGGGCACCGTTTCCAGCAGGTAGGGCGCGTCGGCAATGACGGTCGTGTAGCTCCAGTCGGTGCCCTCGGCGGTGGCCGTCACGAGGGGTTTACGCACGGTGACGTCGTCAGCGCGCAGACCGGTTTCTTCGTGCGTCTCACGCACCGCGGCCTGCTCAACCGTTTCGTGGCGGTCGCGGGCCCCGCCGGGTAGAGCCCACGTCCCGCCCTGGTCGGTCCATGGCGCGCGCCGCTGCATCAGCACCGCTATTGAACCGTCGGGTTTGCGTGCTCGCAGCAGCAGTCCGGCCGCGCCGTGACGACCCCAATAACGTTTACCGTCAGCAGCTGTAACCCAGTCGTCGCCGTCATCCGACGGTGAGTCCGGCCGCGCTTCAACCGGATGGGTCTCCGACTCGGGGATCAGGATCGACCCGTGGACGTCGACTGCGGGTAGCTCGGACCGCTTGTCGCCGTCGAACAGAGTCAAGACAACGCGGGCTGTGCTGTCGAACACGGCGTACGAGCGGGCGGACTTTGAGTTGGCCGAGACTCTGGCGGCTTCGGAAACCGAAGCGCCTTGGCGCTTTTGGAGGGTGGCGCCCCCGCCGAACAGCAGGGAGCCCTGAACATTCTTGTGGAGTTGCGCCAGCGGGCCGCCGAGCAAACGCATTCCGACCTGACGGTTCACGATGTGCTGACGCCCCGTGGCCTCGACCACGTCGTTGAGCACATAGGCGTTCCCGCCCTCGTGCTCGACCTCCTTGAACTCGAGATTGCTGACGTCCGCGCGACCGGTGATGCGCACTTTCCCATGTCGGAACACTTCTATCCCGTCCCGGTCCTCGGTGCGGGTCATCGCGGTGAGGTCGCGCGCCAGGGCATTGTCGCTGAAGGATGCCGTCAAATGGTCGGCGATCTCGCGCATCTTCCCCGCGCTCAGTCTTTCGCTCAGGCTCTGGCGTGTATCGGCACGGAAGTTCGCACCATCGGTGATCTTTCGGACGATGGTGGCGTCGCTGAGTCCTCGCGCGGGTAATGCGGCACGATCGGATTCCGACAGACCGTTCCGCGCGACATCGACCTCCGGGCCATTCGCCGTGTGTCCCTGGTCTGGTCGCTCGTCGCTTCTGATGATCCCTGGGCGAGGGGCATACTGCGCGTGTTGTTGGACATCCGTTGGTGATTCACGCGTGACGAAGTCGACGCGGGCGGTGCCGACTCGGCCGACACGGTCGCCGGCCGAGCCCGCCGGCCGACTCATATCTACCTCAATGGTGGCTGTTCCCACATGGGTCAGCGTGGGTACCTTCTTGCGGAAAACCACGCCGGCGGAACTGGTCTCGGTACGCGTGTTGATCGTCTCGTTGCCCATACCCGCGTTCAGGCGTCCGAGCAGCGACAGATTGACGGTGTCGCCGGTGGGTAGGGCATCGGCCTGAACCTGAACGTAGCCTTGCCAGTTGCTGACTTCGGTTCTGGATACGGCCGCCGCCAAGGCCTGCTGGCTGCCGGTGTAGAACTCCGTCGTTGCCGTGGAGTCCGATGGATCGATGGCGTCAAGCCGGGCGCCGAGAACGACTTTCCCACCGCGCACCGACTTCAACTCGACAACAGTGGTGCCACCGCGACTGTAGTCGTTGAGGCTGCGCTGGATGGCCATCGCCTTGACATGCGGGACGAGCTCGGCGCGCACCTTGGGCCACTTGTCGCCGAACACTTCCGCGGCGGGACCGTCCAAGGAGTCCAAGACGTGGGCCGCGACCATGTCCTCGCCGGAGGTGCGCTGAGAGCGATCATTACCGGGGTCAACGCTGTCGGCGGAGTCGTGGTCGGGGCCGTGATGCGGACGTATCTTGACGACCGCCTGGTCGACCTCCAGGTGCAGGCGCTGGTTGGGCTGCGCGTCCCGGTCCGGGCGCTCCGTGGTGATGGTCGGTCCGGAGGCGGTTGCCGCGTCCTCGGGGTAGGAAAAGACGCCACTGAGGCGAACCGGCCGTGGCTCTTGGGGAACGCTCGTCAACAGCTTGGCACCCAGGTGCCGTTCGTAGCTGATGTCAAAGCGGATCGGCTGGCGGAACAAGTTGTGCGGTTCAGTCGTGCGCACCCGAGTCGGCAACCGGAAGTCGCTCTCACCGACGACGTCCGGAATGTTTACGTCGCTGGGCCGCGTCACACCGCGATCGGCGTCGGCGCCGACGTCCTCCTTGAGCCGCGCAGCCGTGGTGTGGGTGAGTTGTGCGCTCACGGTGCCGTGGGGGACTGGGACCTGAACACGGAAGCCTTTGACGGCGCGCCACGCCGCACCGTGTGTGTGAGTGATCGAGGACTCCGACTCGCTGGACACATCGGTCTCGAACTTCTTGGAGGCGCCGACGTATTCAAATCGAGGCTCACGGACCGGCCGCACCTTGACGGTGATGCTGCCGCCGGCCACGCGTATCTCATGGCTCCACTCGGTGCCCGATTCGTGGGTAAGCCGCGCGGCCAGCACACGCGGGCCGAACTGATTCGATAGGGCGGCCATTTCATCGTCGAGGTGTCCGCCCAGCGCCTGGGCTAGATCGTCACGGATTGCCTCCACCAGGCCGGTATTGGGGTCTAGGCCGACCAACATGTCGGACGGATGCCAACTGTCTTGCAAAGCATGCTCGGGTGGCTGTGGGGAGCCTTCCGGTTCCGGTCGGTTCCACTCCCATTGGGTCGGAACGGGGTCCGCTTTCCGCACCAAGGACGCCGCGCCATCCGCTGCCGCGGAAGTGCTCGGCATGGGGGTCTCGTCGAACCCACCGGAAAGGGACCTCTCGGCCCGCGGAGGCACGTTCCCAGCGATGTGGCGGGGCTTTCGCAGGCGCCTGCTCCCCTGGGCGCCCCGCATTGTCCGCGAGGTACTTTCAGCACGCTCGTGGGACGAGGGTCCCCCGTCGACCACCCCGTGCCGCGGAGGAGCCTCGGTGGGCCGCGGCACTCCGGTAGGCGCCTCACCGGCAATGTGACGCGGCTTTCGCAGGCGCCTGCTCCCCTGGCCATCCCGCATTGTCCGCGAAGCGCTTTCAGCACGCCCGCGAGACACAGACCCGCCGTCGACGATGCCGTGCCGTGGAGGAGCCGCAGTGGGCCGCGGCACTCCGGCGGGCGCCTCACCAGCAATGTGGCGCGGCTTTCGCAGGCGCCTGGGCGGGTCGGGAAGCAGTGGTCCGTTGCTCAGCGCTCTGGGGGCGAAAGGATTCCGAGGGAGAGGTGCCTTGTCGACCGGGTCCGGACCAGGCTTTGATCGCGGGTGGTCGATGAAGCCTGCGGGGGTGTCTCGGTTGAAGGTCGGTGGCAAGTCAGCGTCGTGGACCCGGGAGCCTCGGAGCTCGGTCAGCGGAATCGCGATCTCCACGGGGAAAAGCCCGGACTCGTGGACCGTCGCCCTGGAGCCGGTCATTGTGCCATCGAGCCGTACCCAGCCGTCGAAGATTGCCATCGGCTGATCGAACTTGGTCGCCACGGCCACGCGTTGCTGGCTGCCGACGCGCTCGCTGTCGCGCGTGACGCGCTGACCTCCGGCGATTACCTCGCCCAACACCGTGCTGTTGTAAACGTGGCCGCCGCGGCCGCCAAGCGCCGTCTGGGCGTTGTACTGCCGGGTGTGCTCGGTTGTCTTGGCCGAACTCTCGACGGCTTCGGTACTCGGACTGGACAGCGTCTCGATCACTCGCCGGAACGTGAGTTGCTCGAAGTTGGCGGTAAGCGAGGTTCTGGTTTTCGAGCCGGGCCCGGATAGCTGCGTGCGACTCAGCGGACTCTTCTGGGTCATGGCGGGCAGCGCATCGCGGACCCGGTTGAGGTGGTACCAGGACGAGACGTCCGAGCGGACGTTTTTCCAGTCGCGACCGAACGCCCGGTGGCCCATCGAGTCGACCATGCCGCGGAACCCGCTCAGGTCAAGATTGGTGACTCGGTCCATGCTGCCGAGACCCTGCAGCGGCACGGTGTCGTTCGCGCCGCGCGGGATTGCGTCGCGCTTGGGCGCGAAGGCGGGCTGAGGGCCATCGCCGCCGTTCTTCGCATTCCGTATGGTGCGGTGGCTGGTTCCGGGCCGCCACCACGGGGACTTGGCAACCGAGTTGCGCTCCGCGGCGGGCGGATCGCCCCAGATCCGCTGCGGCGGGGCCCACACCGTCTTGCCCTCGTACGTCTCAGCCGGCGATGTTTCCGAATGCTCCATCAGTACGTCGAAACGGGCACGCGTCTCGTGCACTGCGCCCTTGAACGGCGCCCCTCGCCTCGACGGCGAAACCGAACCCGGAGCGTGCATCTCGAACCGGAGCCGAACCTGACCATGCCAGCCCTGGCCGGGCGCGGGGTTCTTCAGAGTGTTGCGGATGCGGAAGCGGCGGGACTGCGATTCGCTGTCTGTCCGGGCCGGTATCACATTCGCGTCGACGCCAGCGGAAACCAGACCCGTGTCGGTACCGCCCTGCCCTCGCGCCCGGCTGGGCGTCGGCAGCTCCGACGACCACGTGATCGACTCCTGACGCGTCCTCGTGGTATCCGTCTCGGTGCCGTAATGGAACTCGGTCTCCTTGGTCTTGCCGGTGGCGCGCATCATCCGGGTGGCGCGCGGCATCCCGTCCGGTCGCACGTCGGCGTGCCCCACGTGACCAGGCCGGGCCGGGCGTGTGACGGCCGGGGTGCCGATTGGTTCGACAAAGGCATGTACTTCCAGCCGGGCGCCGGGGATGCTCTCGAAACGCAGGACCAGGGGCTGCTTGTTGGTCATGCCATGGAGGTTGGCCTGCAGCCGCTCAGCGGTCAGCCAGTTGTCCGTCTCGCGCATCGCCCGCCCGGCCGACTTGCCGTAGGCCTTGGTGAAGGCGACTCGCATAGCGGCGCTGGTGACGAATTCGGGAATCGTCTGCACCGACGGTCCCCGGGTCGGTGATTGCGGCCCCCCGTCCCGCGAGGTGTGTTGCTCGTCGCCTTGCGCACTGGCGTCAAGGTGCGATCCGACGCGATCCGGTCGCGCCGGCCCGGCGGTGCCACCCCCGGCGCTCGGCCGATCGTCCGGGAGCAACCACAAATTGGTGACGACATCAGAGCCGTTCAACGCATGGGTGCGCTGAACCCGCGGGGGTCCGCCGGACTCTGATCCCCGGTCCGCGGGCCCCGGTAGCGGAGCCAGCGTGTCCCGAGCCTCCGAGGCCTCCGTTTCGTCGGCCTCCTGATCGGTCACGTCGCGCTTGGGAACGACAACCTGCATGTGGTAGTCGACGTTGTGGGGGTGCGGCTGGTCACTGGCGAGGCCTGGGACCAGATCGGTGAGGCGGTCCACTTTGTGCGTGATGATTGCCCGGAGTGTGCCGTGGAAACGGACGCCGGGCTCCGCCGTCTGGGCTCCACTGACCTGCCGGTCGGCAACCACTTCGGTTCGCGCCGCATCGTGCGTCCGGAGTCTGAGCGCGGTCGGCGTGAAGGTTCCGTTCGGTACGGTGACGTTGGCTTGGGCGCCCCCGTAGAGCACAGTCCGGTCCTGGTCAGACGCGCCGACTACGTTCGTCGAATCAGATGTGTGCTCGAACTCGTACTTGTCGATCTCTTCCTTGAAGTGCAGTTCCGACTTCTCTGAGGAACCGTCGAGCCGCAGGTCAACCGTCAAGGTACCTACCAGCCCGAGTTGGAAGACCCGCTTGATCGCCCGGCCGCTGCGCAACATTCCGGGAACCTTGGGGCGGAGGCCGTCGTCGGAGAACAACGCGGTGATCTGCTCCTCGTTGTGCCTCCAAGCTTTATCGCCGCCCTCGCGAAGCACCAGCTGGCGGATGTGCTCAAGACTTTGGTCTCCCGAGTGGAACTCCTCGATGACGTCGGTGCCACCGAGGATCAGGTGGTCTCCGATCCGCGCGGGCAATTCCGGGTTCGGCTGCGGCTCCGGAGATTCCGAATCATCCTTCGGCTTGGGGATCGTGGGCTTATCGTCTGCCGGCCTGATGCGTATCGGTTGCGGCGCGTGTTGGGGTTGCTTTGCGAAGCGAGCACGGTACTGCCTCACCAGCGTTTCGGCGTCGAGACCATGTTGGGCTAATTGCCGGCGCGCGCCCTCCAGCTGCTCACGCGTGGAAGCGGTGGAGTGTTCCTCGTGCGCGTTGAACGTCTCGAAGTAGCGGTTCCACGCGCCCATCCGCGTGCTCGGGTGCTCCTCCGCCCGCTGTTTGCCCTTGGCCGCCGCGAGAATGTCAGGTCGGACATGTCGATCCAACTCCCGGATCCACTCGCCGTGCTGGCCATCCCGCAGCGTTGGCAGTGGTTCCTGCTGCTCCTCACTGCCGTGGGAGGGGGCGCCCGAGTCGGTATCGGTAAACGGCGGTTCACCGTGTGTGTCGACGGGCGGATCATCGGAGCGGATCGTCGGCGCGGGACCGTCAGCCGACCGCACCGAGTCGTTGCCGTGCTCGAACGGGCGCGCTGCAGGAGCGGGAACACGCGTCTCGCTCGACGGCGCATCCCCTGGAACCGCACCCCGCGCTGAGGGGGGCAGCGTCACCGTGTCGTCGTGCGCCACTTCCCGCTCGGAGGTCGTCGAGGAGGACTGGGAACTCGGCGACGACGGTCGCGACGGGTCCCCCAGAGATTGCCGCGCCGAGTGGTATTCGACGTCGGAATCGTCCGAGTCCGATTCGAACGAGAAGTAATCCGAGGACGACGACCCGTCATCGTCGTCACCCGGCATTCTCGCCGGCCCGGCGTCGCCCTCGCCGGCAGACCCGGGCATCACGGGAGCAGCGTGCACCGGCGCCGCATCGTCTGGGGGCAAGGTGCCCAGCACGATTCGTGCTGGATGTTGAAGCGAATTGTTTGAATCTCTTGGTGCGGCCGTGACTTCGGACTCGGTCGCAGTGCCCCGGTCATCGCCGGTCGATGATTCATCGGGACGCACGCCCGACGGGAGTCGTTGGGCCAGTTCCGCGTTCCACGCGTCGCGTCGGTCAGGTGACAGCGCCGGAAGCGGCCGTTCCAAATCGTGACCATCGACAGGATGAGCGACGGATTCGCGCGGCGGCCCGTCGACCGGGCGGCGCTCCGAATTCGGTAGTGGCC
The DNA here is from genome assembly GCF_010729105.1 of Mycobacterium saskatchewanense. NCBI lineage: Bacteria > Bacillati > Actinomycetota > Actinomycetes > Mycobacteriales > Mycobacteriaceae > Mycobacterium > Mycobacterium saskatchewanense. The sequence goes on along the minus strand of NZ_AP022573.1, from coordinate 5,061,189 downwards.
GAGGGTCGTCGAGGCCTCGGGTCAGGTAGTCGGCGACGTGTTGGTTTGGCAGGTCCCCGTGGTGGTCGAGCGGCGGTGGGGGTGCCGCGGCGTCGCCGTCCGGAAGCGTATTGGCAGGCGCATCGGGGGACGGCGGAGGTTCGGGCGGCGAATCACTGGGGCCGTCTTCTGAGTGCGTTCGCCCCGATGACCTCCCGCCGCCGTCGTTAAGCGGAGGAGCGGTGCCCGGGTCAAGAACTGCGTCGTCGCCGAGGCCATGACCGAAGCGTGACACCACATTGGTCCCGTAGTCGGACTCCGACCCACCAGTCAGCGGTGACTCGGCTATGCCGATGTGTCCCGCGGGATCGTCACCGATCAGTGCCTCGTTTTCGGGACGAGGCTCGGTTTCGATGCCGGTCGTCCCGGGCGACGCCACGTCGTGGCTACTCGCGCCACCGTGTTCGTCGACCATTCCGGCAGACCCGAAGTCTCCCGCTTGTGCCGGGTGCGGGGACCCCTCCGAATCGTCAGTGGGGAAGCCCCCCAGGACCTGTCGGGACGGCTGAGGTGCCGGTGAGGCGGAGTCGTCGAAAAACGGATCGAAGTCGTCCGAAGGCTCCCTGGCATAAAGACCGCTGGAGACAGGCGCGAAAGATATCGAACCTATGCTGCTCGGCGATGGTGGAACGCTGGCGTCGCGCACCGGGCCCAGCGGCGCGTGTGGCGCTGCGTTCGGCAGATCCGGGTTGAAGTGCGGGTTCGGCTCGAACTCCCCGAACTCAGTGGGAAGATGCACATCAGGGTCGTCGGATTGGGCCGGCAAACGCAGAACCCGCTGCACCCCAACGATGTTCTCGCGCCTGATGCCGCCCGGGAAGGCAATCTCCTGCTGATAGGCGGCGGAATCAAGACCCTCTGTCCGGTTGAGGTCCAGGCCGCCGGGCGCATCGATGGTGTAGAGAAACACCTGGGACTCGTCAGGCTGCAAGAAGTTCAGCACGATGTTCGGGTGCCGGGCGGTGGACACCAAGCTTGTTGGTGCCAACATGCCTGGAACGATCGGTGCACGCGACGCGAATCCCTCGCCAAAGATGACCTCGGGTGCGCGGGTGTCATACCGAAAGAGCAGGTCGTCGTCGGTGCGAAAGAACGTAGTGCGGGTGGAGGTGGTGCTGTATAAGCCGATCGCGTCGAGAGGATTGACGTTGGGGTCGTGCTGGGCGCTGGGTCGAGGCGGTGGGAGGGGATTGTCGGCCAGTTGGGAACGTAATCCATCCCAGCTGGCGGCGAACCCGGGATGCAGCGCCAGGTCGCTCACCTCGTCGATCGGGACCCAGCGCAGCGCCCCTTCGTCGTTGGCTTCCGTCTCCAGGGCGTAAGGCGCATCGGCCATCACCGTCGTGTAGGTCCAGTCGATGCCGGGAGCCCTGGCGGTGACGATTGGCGCGCCTACGTTGACCAGGTCCGTGCTCAGCCCGGCTTCTTCGTGAGCCTCGCGAAGCGCTGCCTGCGCGGCGGTCTCTCCGAGGTCTCGGGCTCCGCCGGGCAAGCCCCAGGTGTCGCCCTGGTCCGTCCAGGTCGCGCGATGCTGTAACAGCACGGCCATCGACCCGTCGGGGCGTTGTGCCCGTAACAACAACCCGGCCCCGCCATAGCGCCCCCAATAATGCTCACCGTCGGCGGCGACCACCCAGTCATCACCGCTGACCGGCAGGCCATGAGTGCCTTCGCCCGCGCCCTGCGTGTCAGGCGACGCGCTGGGCGCCGGTGGTGAGTCCGGCTCCCTCCCCTCGGCGCGGGCCCGGTAGCGGGCGACCAGTTCCTCGGGATCGGCCCCCCACCGACGCAGATCGTGTTGGGCCACCGCCAGATGCGCGCGAGTGACCCCCCGCGTCTCCATTGCCGACGGGTCAGACCCGACAGCCTGGTGGGCGTTGAACGCCGCGGCGAATCGATCCCACGCCTCCGCCATGGTGGCCGGCGCCCCCGGCCGGAATCTCGCCCTGGCGCCGCCATCCAATGAGTTACCGTGATTGTTGTCCAGCTCTGCCTGCCACGCATCGCGTTGGTCAGGCTCCAATTCCGGAAGCGGCCGTGCGCGGGCGTCCTCTGTGTCTTCGGGAGCGACCGGTTCACGATCTTCGTGGGTGACCGGTTCTTCGTCGGCGACGGGTTCACTGTCGAGGTCGTTGACATGGTCGGGCCCGAACCTCGACACCGGCTCGCCTCCGAAGCTGGAGATCGAGGAGTCCGAGGACTGACCGGACTGCGGGCGAGGCCGCGCGCGTTGCAAGGGCCTGTGCCCAGCAGGCGGGGCCGGCGACTGACGATCCCCCCCGCTCGAGCTACTTTCACCACTTCGGCCGCCGCCGGCGTGCCCGGACGGGCCGGCCTCGTCGCTTCCTCCGTGCAGCACCGAGCCGCCAACGCTCGCTTCCTTCCCGGGGTCGGCTCGCGACTCCGAGCCGGCCGCATGCGTGTGCTGTCGTGTCGGCGCGGCGGTGGAGGCGTGTCCAGTAGAGGCGGCCCCCACGAACCACTCGACCACCGGATTGCCGGCCCGATCCAACTCTGGCGGCCACTCCTTGACGGTTCGGTGCTGCCCGTCCAGGGCGTAGACCTTCTCGCCGTCGAAGAACACGTTGAAACTGTGTGCCTGCCCCTTGGCGTACTTGATGGCCACCACCGTATGGGCACCCCGTCCCGCAGTGCTCAACCGCTGACCAATGCCTTGGGGTGTGTCGAAAACCCAAGACAGGCCGGTGAATCCGCTCAGGTCATCACTGGTCAGTTGAGCCAGATGCGCCCGCCCGAAACTCGGCGTGCCAGAAAGCCTGTCGAACACCACCATCGTGACCGGCGCGCAGTTGAGGAGGCGATCGCCCGTGGGCACCACCCGCGGATCCCCGTCATTGTTGACATCCCGAATCCACGTCCGGATCTCTCCGATGGTGTGGTCAGAGCGGGGAAGACCACCCAGCGGCGGTTCATCTCGCGACGGCTCCGCCGCCTGCCGGCCGGGCACGGGTCGCCCGGATTCATCAACCTCGGTGTGCGGGCTGGAGGCCGCCCCATCATCTGGGTCGTGCGGGTCGTGAACGGAATCCTCGTGTGGGCCATCAACGCCGGCTCGGCTTGCACCTGCCGTCGGAGAGTTAACCGGCCTCGCCGGCAAATCACCGTCACGCCCTTCGCCCCGGTCGCCGACCGAGGCCCCCGAGTCCGCGGGATCGGGGACACCGTGCAACGCCGCGCCGAACGGCTTCGGCCGCTCAAATCCACCCCGTGCCGGGAACTTGGGCCGTTCGTCGGTGTTCCCGCCCGGACGGCGCCTCGACGCGGATGACGGGGGGGATGGTCGCTCGTCGTCGGAATGGGTGCCGGGCACCGGTCGCTTCGCCGCATCCGGATCGGGCGCGGCAGATTCCTTCGGCTTGGCAGCCGGTGCCTTCTCCGCGTTGCGTGCGACTGCCTCCGCGTTGGCACCAGACTCGGTCGAGAAGCTCGCCGAGGCCCGATTGGGTTGGTCGGCTGCCATTGGGCGCGTCGGACCCTCGGCGGCCTCGGTGGGCGGCCGGCTCGCGCTTGCCCCCGCCTCCGGCTTGGTGCCTGCCGACGGCGGCCCGTCGGCGGAATCCCCTCCGGATTCGCCCACACGAACAACCGGATCCCCGCTGGCACCGGGCACGGGCCTGTCGGCCGACAACGCCTCCGGCGGCCCCGGCTCGGGGCTCTGTCGATCACCGGTCGACATGTCGGATTGTGGAACCGGCTCTTGACTGACATCCGCACGCCCGGCGGCGGCCGATGGCTCGCTGCCGACACCATGAAACTCGCTGTCTAAGAACATGTCTGCGTCACGGCTTGGTGGAGTTGTGACGTCCGGCGGAAGACCGGTAGCCGACGACGGCTCAGCGTTGCGAGCGGTCGACGGGTCGTCTGCGGACCGCGCCGCCGACGATTCCCCGTTGCCGGTGGCCGCGTTCGATGCCCTGGCATCATTCCCCGAGCCCTCACCGATGCCGATCTCGTTGCTGGGGGACGTGATTGCGTCGCGGCTCAATACCGTGGTGTCGGCGGGTGGCGGACCGGGTGTCCTGGACGGCTCGACGGTGCGCGTGGCCGGCGCGTCTTCCGCGGACCTTGTCGCGGTTGGTCCTCCGCTGTCGACGCTTACGTTCGCGGTCCTCGCATCTCCCGGAACGTCGCCGCGACCCGAGTGTGGAACATCGGCACCGGAGTCGGGCGGCTTTATGGAACCAACGGCGGGGCTGTCCGCGGTCCGCGCCACAGCCGTCGGCTTAGACAGGGACGACCGCTCGGCAGCTGCGGCGCCCGACTGCGAATTACTGGGTGTCTCCGTCAGCGTCGCGCGCGACCTATCGTCCGTGGCCGACGGAGGCGCGGGCGATCTGCCGTTGGACGCGGCCGAAGACGACGTGGTCACCGCACCGCGCGAGTTCGTGACCTCGGCGTGCGGCTCGGCGCCCACGGAGTTCCGGGCGCCCGCCGGAGCGGGGGCTCCGGTTGATGTCGCCGGCGGCTTGACCGCACCGGAAGGATCAACCGGGACGTCCCCACTCGACCGCACGCCCGGCCCTTGTTCAGCACCCGCTCCCGGTCCGCCCAACTCATGGCGGTCGCCCGGTGCCCCGGAACCGTTGTCCGAGAAGCCGGCGGTTGACGAGCGGGGCGTCGCTGGACTCCCCGCTGCTGATCCCGGCCCCTGCGAGGCGAGGGTTTCCGACACGGGCGACTGAGCGCCGGTGTCTGCGGGCGTCGTTGGCGGCGTAGTGGTTTCGTCACCGAACGAGGGATGGCCGTTTGCGCCATCGGGCGGCGGCGTGCTCACTCTGGGCGCATCGCCCGGTGCGCCCGACACTTCGGTTGTCTCGCTGAAGGCCGATGGCTGCGTAGGCCCGGAGCGCCCGCCGTCGCCCGGAGTTACTCGGGCGTCGTCACCTGGCGCGCCGTTGAGATTGAGTGACCCGTGTCCTGGCGGGGTGTCGACGAAGTGACCGGCGGTCGGCGCCCCGTTGGAGTCCGTGGGTTTATCGTCGCCATTGGTCGAGTCGCCGTCGCCCTTGTGCCCTTCATCGTCCGGATGCTCGGACCCGCCGTGGATTCCTCCGGAAATGGCACCGCCACCGGCTCCCCCGAAGATGTCCGCCGCATCGAGGCCACCCCCGGTGGCCACCCCACCCGCGACGTTCCCGACCACCCCGGTCCCGAAGTGGCCGAGCGCGCCCTTAACGGCCTTCGAAGCGATATCGGTGGATTCTCCAATGACTTTGGCAATGGCACCGTGCGCGAGAGGACTCACGGCCCCACCTATCACCGCGCCGACGGCGATTTCAAAAACCTGCTGCAAATCGAGGCCACCGTCGCGGAACCCGTGCTGAATTTGCCACTCCTCGATGGCGACGTCTTGAACCACCCCTATGGCCGCTCCTACCGCCGCCCCCTTGGCCATCTCCGGTGCCAACTTCATCGCCGTCACCGCGGCCTTCTTGCCGAGCTGCTGGAGTCCCTTCTTGGTCAGTGTCTCGGCCAAGTAGGTCAGAATCCGGCGCACCAACGCCGTGACGAGCTCGCGCACCGTCGCCATCGTGATTGCTTCGATGGGCGGGATCCAGGCCATCGACGCGCCGAAGGTCCATTCGACCGATGCGAGTGCATACGCAATCTCTGCGGCGGCGATCGCCAATGAGCTCAAGATTTGCAGCTTGGTGTACTGAATGTCCGTGCCGGTCTGCCGGGCGAGGCTGCCCAACGACGACATCTGGTCGGCCAGATTCTGGATGGACGAATCACCGGAGAGCAGCGACTGGAATTGCGCTGCCACCGCACTGGCCGTCTGGCCCGAGACCGCCGACATCGTGTCGGACTGCGCCTGTTGCAATTTGGGTATCAGCGCTGACAACTGTTGCGACGAGTTGTTCCAGTCGTTGCCGATTTCGAACATGGCGGTTTCGTCGCCCTTGGGCCACTGCTCACCGGCCAGGTACGCGACCCATTGCAGGCCGGGCGGAATTTCAATACCCATCCGAGATCCTCATGCTGCCAGTACAGCTCCGAACGCGGGTCGCATAAGGGCGCTATTCGGTCGCGGTGGCCGGACCCGGGGGGTGGCCGGGTGTGGTTGGGCTAGGCGGGGCGCCAGGGTCCGGCTTCGAGCCGGATTGGATGGCTTGCATTGCGGCACTGACACCTTCACCCGCCGGCTCGGTCAGGCCCTCGAGGATCTGGAGGAGGGAGTCGGAGTTGATCGGCAAGGCTGTCGCGCCCGCCGGCAGTGCGCTGGTCAGGAGATTACCGACATCGACGGGCGACCCGGGGGGCGGCGGCGTCACCGTAGCCGGAGGTGCGGTCGTGCCCGGCTGAGGCGGAACCGCCGACGCCAACACCGAATTCACCGGCGCCCCCGCCACGGCCGGCTGCGCCGGCACCGCAGAAGCCGTCGGCGACAACCCCGTCCCCGGCGACCCAGCCGACAACGTCGTCGGCGAAACCGGCAACCCCGACGCCAACACCGAATTCACCGGCATCCCCGGCACGGCCGGCTGCGCCGGCACCGCAGAAGCCGTCGGCGACAACCCCGTCCCCGGCGACCCAGCCGACAACGTCGTCGGCGAAACCGGCAACCCCGACGCCAACACCGAATTCACCGGCGCCCCCGCCACGGCCGGCTGCACCGGCACCGCAGAAGCCGTCGGCGACAACCCCGTCCCCGGCAACCCAGCCGACAACGTCGTCGGCGAAACCGGCAACCCCGACGCCAACACCGAATTCACCGGCATCCCCGCCACGGCCGGCTGCACCGGCACCGCAGAAGCCGTCGGCGACAACCCCGTCCCCGGCAACCCAGCCGACAACGTCGTCGGCGAAACCGGCAACCCCGACGCCAACACCGAATTCACCGGCATCCCCGCCACCTCCGGCTGCACCGGCACCGCAGAAGCCGTCGGCGTCGACGTGCGCGGCAGCTCAGGCAGCAGCTGAGTCTGCATCGTCGTGAGCACTTGTCCGCTTCCGCCGGAACCGCCGGATCCGTTCCCGCCGTCGCCACCCGATCCAGATCCGCCGGAACCTCCGGAGCTTCCTGGCCCGTTGGTGAGCAGGACGTTCCCCGTGCCACCAGACCCGGGCTGGCCGTCCAGATTTTGGAAGTTGCTTGCGGACGCCGTCAAAGATTGTGCGATGCTGTCCAACTGCTCGGCCGCATCCTTGATCGCCTCGTTGACTTCGTCCACCTGTGCGAGGTAGCCGCTGGAGCCATTGGCGAATTGGTGGCCGATCGAATCGTCCCCCCAAGACGAACCGAGAGCGCCCAGCTGACCACTCAGTGAGGTCAGCACCTCCTTGATCTCCGTAGCGACGTCCTCGACATTGGCGGCTGCGGTCCGCATGCTGTCCGGATTGACGCTGAGCGAGTCAGCCACGGCTATCTCCTCACCGATGGATACGACGAGAAGTCGTCGATGCCGTCATTGTCGCCGTCGACACGACGGTGTTGTGGCGCGGCCGACGACAGTGGGTTCGGCCCGGAGATGAGATCTCCAAATTGTGGGATGTCGACAACCAGGTTTGACAGCGATGAGATCTCTTGGCGCCGTTCATTCAGGGGCGCCATCAAGGCGGCCGCCTGTCTCTCGATCTCCTGTACGGCCTCTTGCGCCGCGGTCGTGATGTGATCGCCGAGATCGGTGAACTCATAGTCCTCCAGATACGACTCGTCGATCACCGTCCTGGTCACCATACGTTGCGCGTCAACGGTCACCTGGACGGTCCCGTCCGCGGCAGTCGCCGTCGCGGAGAGTGCCGCCCGCTTTTGTTGCATCACTGAGAGCTCGTGCATCTGGTCCTGCACCAACGACAGCACATGAGCGAAGTCATGGCCTACGGCGTCGTTGTCCACGTCAACCCCTTTCCCTTGCACATCTAGTCACGTCGGAACTCCCGCAGGATCGCGACGTCATCGGCGATGAGTCGGTCGATTTCTTCACGCAGTGCCGGCCTGGTCATGGGCCGCGCATGGGACTGGTCCGACACATACATGTACTCGCCGTCATCGTTGACCCGCACCCACACCAGGGCGCGTTTACCCCGGTCAAGTCCCCACCTTCGTGTCGGGCGCCAATGACTCTGAACCGTGGCATAGGCGGTCACTTCGCTTGCGGGAACGGTGACACCGAGTTCGGACGCCGGCCTGTCGTGCACCATGAAGTCCCCGCGGTCGTACTCGACTTTCCCTCGCGGCACATATTCGGGAATCACGATCGCGGAATGCATGCCCGGTTGGCTCAACGAGACAGCGTCGGCAATCGCTTGACCCAGGTCGTATGGCGACACGGTGTAGACGTCGATCAGATCAGCGTCCGGGTGTTGGGAGGCGAGAAAGCCGAGATGGCCTGCCCTATAACCGATCAAACGCAGGCTCGGCGTGTCCGCCGGTATGTATTGCACGCGGCACTCCACCCGGATATCGGCGGCGTCGTAGGCGATCAGGCATTCCAAGAAGCGATTCAGGTCTCCATGGAGAAGCCGGTCGGGAACCGCCCCCACATATGCGGCGGCCTCGTCCCTGGTGGCAAAGCGGGGCCCCTGGGTGAACATGAAGGGGTACGGCAGGAAGTCACGACCGTGAAACTCGCTGATCGCATTCACATCGAGGAGATCGAGGGTTCCGACCTGGCCCGTCAACACCCCGCTCATGAGATCACCTGCATCATTCCCTCCGCCGCCACCTGGGGAGGGCTGACGACTCCCAGGACAACCGCCGTGGCGCTCAACTGGTACTCGGCGGCCAGCAACAAGACGATCGAGTCCTTCTTGAGCCCGCCGGTGCGGGCCAGGAAGACAAGTCCGTCCGCCTGGGTGCTCACGCCCAGATACCCGTGGTCGAGGGTGTGCCGGTGCAGTTCTTCCGACCACGGCAGCCCGAAGATGTTGGCGAGCGACCGGAACGGCTGCCCGGTGTCCGACCCTTGCGGCACAAAGTAATCGACGTATTGCGCGCTGATCCCCGCGTCGGCCAACGCGCAATTGATCGCGTGCCCGAACATCTGAAACGACTGGCGCAGTGACTCATCGGATCGCAACGCGGTCGCGCGCGTATATGCATTGTAAAAGTCGTCCGTCCCGGTGTTCTGCCAGAACGAATCGTGTATCCGCCAATCATCGGCCAAGTCAGGGCAACTGGCGGTTCCACTGCCCATCAGTCTCGCGAACCCCCCACGCCGCGAGATGACGGTCGCATAAGCGACGTCAGAGAAGGGTTCACCTCCGACGGCTCTGCACGTGGCCAATCGGTCGCTCCACGACCAGTTGTCAGCGCCGGTGCAGATCGCATAGCCGGACCCGTCGAGCAACCGCGAGGCCAACAACCAAGAGGTGAGCCCGCCGGCGCAGTTCTGCTTCAGTTCGAGCGCATTGCCGTGGCCCCCGACGACGCCATTCTGAATGTGGTGGTGCACCGGCCAGCCCTGGCTCCCTTGCGGCCCGACTCCCGCGTGCAGCAACCATCGGGCGCTATCGACATCGGCGTCCGCCGCCGCGAGTGCAGCCTTTCCCGCCTCCACCGCCATGTCCGCCGGAGTGGCACCGGGATATTCACAGACGGCGCGCCAGTAGCAGTCCGGCCCCAGATCACCCTCCGCGATAGGTCGGGGAGTAGGCCGAAGCACTGCCACCGAGCGCAGCGATGTCACCAACCGACCTCCGTCCGTTGTTCGGACGCAGGCCGACGGGGGGCACCCGCCGATGCCGGCCGAGGCGTCTGAGGCACCGGTGGCGCCGGGGCGCGCTGGGGCGGTTCGGCCTCGTCCGGACCATCGTCGCCGATGACGGGGACGACGGCATCGACGTCGCCAAGGACGAATTCACCGTTCTTCTTGCGGCGCAACGCCTTATTGGGCTTGTGCTCCTTACCGCCGGGCCCGCGCTGTCCTCCCCCGCCACCACCGCCCGGCGGCGCTCCACCGGGCGAACCACCGGCACCCAAGGGCACACCACCCGGACGCGCCAAAGCGTTCTCCGATGGCGGAGTTCCCTTATTCGCGGCGGCCACGGGCGCACCTGCGGGCGCCAGGGTGTCGTGGCCGTTCGGGCCGAGACCGGCGCCCGCGCCTGCGCCGTGACCACCGCCGCCCCCGGGCTTACCGAGCGCATCGAGATCTTTGGGGCCGGGACCGGGCATGCCGCTGCCCGGCATGCCACCCGGGTGGCCCTGCGCTGCGCCCAGCGCCTGCTGCAGGGGTTCTCCCAGCCCCTCGGCTGCTTGACCCAACCCGCTGAGCCCGGATGCTGGGTTCCCCGAGCCGCCAGCAGCGCCGGACGATCCGCCGAACGGGCTGCTGGCGCCGGATCCGTTGGGTGGCACAAGGTTCCCGGAACCTGCAGAGGGCTCACTGATGTCGCTGAGAGGAGCCCCATTCCCCCCCGCGCCATTGGGCGTTGTAGGACCGCCAAGGCCCGCACCGGGACTGCCGGATCCGCTGAAGGCACCGCCGGACCCGCCGAGCGAGTTGGACAGGCCCGCCGCGCTGGGCAATGGGAAATTGCCGCTACCCGCAGCCGAATCACCGCTGGGCAGTGCGAAATCGCTCGACCCCGCCCCCGGAACGCCACTGGGCAAGGGGAAATCACCCGAGCCCCCCGCGGAGGGATCACCGCCGGGCAACGCAAAGCTACCCGATCCGTCACCTGGAACATCAGTGGGCGACGGGAAATCACCCGACCCATCAGATGAATCACCACCAGGCAACGCAAGGTCACCCGACCCATCGCCCGGAACACCACTGGGCAACGGGAAATCACCCGACCCATCAGATGAATCACCGCCAGGCAACGCAAAGTCGCCCGACCCGGCCCCCGGGACACCAGTGGGCAAGGCAAAGTCGCCCGACCCGGCCCCCGGGACACCAGTGGGCAGGGCAAAGTCGCCCGACCCCGCCCCCGCGGCACCGGTGGGAAGCTGAAAGTTCCCGGATCCCCCGGCGGAATTGCCCGACCCCCCGGCCAGATCGGTGTTCCCCGAATCGCCGAGAGGGTCTCCGGGTGGCGGGATCGCCCCACCGGATCCGGCGTCGTTGGTGACTAGAGGTGGTGGCGTAGGGGGCGGAGGGGTAGGCGGCGGAGTAGGAGCAGGGGTAGGCGTTGGAATAGGCGGTGGCACCGACGAGGAGTCGGTCGAGGACGCGGGCGTCGAGAAGCCGGGGTTGTTGCTCGCGATGCTCGTGATGTTTGGCGCGTAGACGGTGTTCATTACGTCTTGGGCAAACGAGTCGTAGACCTGGTTGATCTCGTCGATCTCGTTCGGCCACCTACTAACCGACTCGTTGTAGCCGCCGGCGTTCTTGAGCAAATACCACTGAGTCTGGAAGATCGTGTGAGAGAACGCGTCTATCAGAAGGCCCAGAGCGTTCGCGCCCATGGCGATGTTGGTCACATCCGGGAGCGACTGGTTGATGTTCTGTATGGCCGCGTCATGCGTCTTGCCCACCCACTGGTTCAGCGCGTCCTGCGTCGCGAGATCTTGCTGGAAGGCATCAGACGCGTTGACGATATTGGCCGAGATCTGCTGCAGGGCAGCGCCGTTGCCGTTGTCGAGGGTTCCGGAGGCACCCTGGAAATCGTTGAGCATGGAAGTAAACGACACGCCGGTGAAATCTTCGACGGCAACGGCGGCAGGGTTACTTGTCGTTCCGGTGATGTCCTGCAGCTCATCCTGCGAGGTGGTCAGCGACGAAACATCGCTGTTCGTGAGACTTTCGAACAAACTCCAGTCCGCTCCGGGGGTGTTCTGCGGGAGCTTGCCGGAGTTGATCATGTCGTCGATCTGCTCGGCTGTGAGCGCTTTCTTGTGGTGAGACACCGCCGTATCCCCCGGCCTTATCCGGATTGCAGGAGACGATCGGCGGCCTTCTTCACCGTCGTCGAGAATTCGTCCAGGTAAGACAAGTATTGGTTTATCGATTGTTCGATACCGTCGAGGCCCGAGACGTCCATCTCGAGGTTGTTCTTGGTCTGGTTCGCCGACCCAAGGGAGCCCGGGCTCCCCAGGGAACCCAACTTGCCGATGGCGGTGAGCTGAGCCTGTAGCTGACCGCGAAACGTACTGATGATGTTGAGATAGGCGTCCCGGGTTTCGGATGAGAGCTTGACATCGGCCGGCCCGCTGTCCTGGAGTTGCTTCAGGCCGTCCACCAGATCAGGGATGTTGAACCCGCCGGACCCACCCGAACCGCCGGACACACCCGAACCGCCGGACACACCCGAACCGCCGGACCCACCCGAGCCGCCGGACCCACCCGACCCGCCGGAATTATCGTTGTTCGAACCGCTGCTCGCCATTGTCGGTGAATCCCTTCTGTTCAGTGCGGGAAATGTCTAGTCAGCGCGGGAACGCCCGGGCTCGCCGGCTGGACAAGCCCGGGCCTCCCCGGCGGTCCTCAGAACGCGGAGGCGTTCTGCTGGTCCAGAGCCTGCATGGCGGCCTGCTGATCCTGCGCTTGCTGCTGCGTGATGGACATGTTGTTGAGCATGTCGTCCAACATCGAGTCGATGTTCTGGTGGGCTTGGTTCAGCGCGGTCGCGCCGGCGCCCTCGTACACGGTCGCCAGCACGCTGAACAGATTGTTGATGTCGGAGCGGACTTCTTGAATGCTGTTGATGTTGCTGTTGACATCGTCCAACGAGGCGTTGTTCGCGCCGAAATTGTAGAGAATTTCACTCATGGTGTCGCTGCTCCTCTTAACTGTTGTCCATGTTGGCGACGCTGCGGATCTGCGCTGATCCCGTGTCGACGATCTGGTTGAGGTAGTTGATGATCTGCTGGGCGTCTTCCTGCTGTTGCGAGGACGTGTTGCCGTAAGTGGTTGCGCTGCCGCCCTTCCAGCTCGCACCGAGCATGGACTGCTGCGTGTCGGCGATCTTCCCCAGTATCGCCACCGCCTGATTGCGGGCGTCCTGGATCTGGGAAAGCTTCGACTGCGCTTCCGCCTGCGTAAGGGACAGTGTCATTTTGTTTTCTTGTTCCTTTCTCATTTACCTGTTTGCTACACCCGCGGGAATGCGAATAGCGTTGTGTCAAAATTCATTCCCGCCGAGAGTCGACCAGCCCTCATCGGCAAGCTCGACCAGTTGACCGAGCGCCTGCGCCAGTGCATGGTCGGAGCCGCCCTTCAGCGTGCTCCACAGTTGACCTGTAGGGGAGACACTCGGCACCCCGATGACGCGTCCACGTTTGGTGTAGAACACCGCGACCGCCGCGGGCCCGCGGGAAATCCGATCCTCGGCCCCGGCGAGCGCGTAGTAGACGATTTCGCCAAATGCCTGCCGCGACGACAACGCCGCACCGAGCAGCATCGCGACATGCGGTTCGGCGCCCAAGGCCCGGATTCGGTCCGCGAGCTCCACGCAATCATGTGTGCCGGAGAGGCTTTCCGCCATCTCCTGCAATGGTGCCGCCACCGGATGGACATCGGCCGGCCCGGCCTGGGGCAGCTCGGCAAGTAATGCCGAAGCCACGTCGTGCCATTCGATCCCGTGTCCGACGGTTCGCAATAAGATCTCATCGGCGATCCGGCGCGCGAGCACGCACAGGGCGCCTCGCCGTACGACACTGATACGCGCCGTGCCGTCGGGAGTCACCACCCGCATGGCGAGTTCGCGCTCCGGCCGGTGCAGTGCCTGCAATACCGGCACCAGTTCTGGATGCACGGCGCCGCCGACGATCAGGTTGTGCGCGAATAGTTGCCGAGCGGCCCGCTCATACGCCGCCTCCCGAACGGCGACTGTCGCGTGACGAGGCCGCGACGCCAGGACCGCCGGAAGGTCGTGCATGCCAATGCGGGTCGCCACCACCCGTAGTTGATCGTCGGTGAGGGTCACTTGGTGTGACAGCGCCGTGCTCACAGCGTCAACCTCTTGTCCACCCCGATCACCGGCGGCGACACCCAACGATCGGACACCTGCTCGAGAGTCGGTTGCGGCGCGTCGGCGAACTGCGGCGGCTCCGGCTCGACAGGTTCTGGGAGCTGGTCGAAGACCGAAGTGCTCGGGCCCCAGCTGACATGAGACACGGTGAACGGCACGTCGCTTTGTTGCGTTGCGGGTAACCAGGACGAGTCCGTGGAGGACAGCCCCGCGCCCGGCTCTCCGCCGCCATCGAGAGTAGCCGCCAAAGAGGGCTGGTGCTCACGAGCGCTGTTGCCACGCCCGAGCGCGGCCATGGGACCGTATCCGCCGCCCATGGGAGCCGCGCCGGAGGTCCCGGAGGTGAGTTCAGCGTGGCGCGAGGCCTTCGAGTTGCCGGTCGACTTCACCTGTCCGGCACGGAATGGCGCCAGCGGCGGCGGCGCAACCGCCGTCCCCGCACCGCCAGTCCCGTTCGGCATGGCCCCACCGCTCTTGGCTTCGCCGGCGCCTTTGGCGTCGCGCTCGGCTTCGAGCGCAGCGCCGCTACAAACCTCGGGCGGGATTGGCTGTTCCCATGGCGCGGCTATCTCCGCACACGCCTGCTCGTACTGATACATCGCCGCCGACGCGGTGGCTTGATGGGCCGTCACCGACTGGTCGAACTCGGCGAATTGCCCGTTGAGGATCGCCCCGTTGTAGGCGGCCAGGGAAGCCATGATGTCGTGAGTGGTCCGGGCCTCGACGGCCTCCGAAACAGTGGGCATCGCAAGGACGGCGACGCTGTAGGCAACGGCCGCCTCCTCGGCCCGTTCCCCATTGGCCGCCGCGCTCAGGCTGACCGATTGCAGCCACTTGCCGAACTCCTCCAGCTTGCGCGCCGCCTGATCGGCGCCCTGGCTGGCGAACGAACCCTTGATCTTTTCGACGACCTTGTCGTATTCCTCAGAGATGCTGGCCCATTCGTCGGCCAGTCGCACCCAGGCGGCGCCGGACTCTCCGACTGACATGGGCCCGGGGCCGTCGGTGAGATCGCGGGCAAGCTGCTCCGCGCTTCGCGATTCCCAGGCCACGTTGGTGAACCCCATGCCTTGACCTCCTTTCCGACGAAGGGGCTGACGGTGCAGCCGAGCCGGCTAGTCAGACAGCGAAATCCTGCTCGGCCGCAACGACGTTGTCGGTGTGAGCGCGCAAAGTCGCCGAGATTTGCCGCATTTGGTTGGTGGCCTGGTCGGTGGATTTCCCGAAGGCCGCGTGGACGTCGTTCAGTGTCGAGGCGACCCGTTCGGACACCTCGTCGCGCCCCGCCGCAGTGACCGCGAGGTTGGGCGCCTCGGCCTGCATCAGCTTTTCCGCCCGCGTGGCCAAGTCGTCAAGTTGCCTGGTGGCATCGGCCACCTCCGCGGGCTCCATCCGGAAACCATCGAAGCGTGTCATGCGAAACTCCCTTTCTAGATTCTCAATTCAATATCCGGGCTGGCACCGCTATCGAGGTCCCCGATGACCGACGGGGCAACGCTGCCGAGGTCGCCGACGATCTCATCGCCTTGGTCCGAGGTGTGCAGGAACGCCGCGGCAGTGTGGCTTTTCCCCGCACCGGCCCGCGCGCCCAATCCCATCGGGGCGCCGCCCATCATCGGCGCTCCACCCATGGCCCCGGAAGTGGCGGCGTCAGCGGTTGACGCAATCGGTGCCGGGTCGGTCCCGGGAACCAGCGGTTCGGCCAGCCGCGACTCGATGGTCTCGGGCAAGGCACCGCCGGCCGCGCCACCCCCGCCACCCCCGCCGCCACCGAACCCCGGTCTCCCCGCACCGGCCCCCGCGCCGGGGGACCCGCCCGCCCCGTGGTCCGTTGCCGGGGGCGCGGCAGACGGAGACGACGCGGGCGACCCACCGCCCTGTAGGGCTCCGGTTGCCGCGCTCACCCCACTCATCGCCGGCATGGCGACGGCCTGCAGCATCGTGGGTGCGAACGACGACGGAAGGGATGCCGCGGCGGCCGGGGCGCCAACCGCCGGAGCTCCGACCGCCGAGGCCGGGGCTGCCGCCGCCGCGGCCGGTGCGAGCGCGAAATTCTCCCCGAACTGCGATGCCGTAGTCGCCGATGTCGCCGTCGCGCCGGAAGCGGCGAGGTTGCCGCCTGACTGCGCCGAGGTCACCGAGACCGGCGCGCCGATCGCGGTCACGTTGGCCGCCTCGGCGGCCAACGAACTCTGCAACTCGGTCATGACCGCGGTGGCCATCGTGACCGCGTGGTTGGCGGCCGCGATGGCCTCTGCGATGCCCCACGGGAAGATGATGTTGGGACCTATCGCCGCTATCGTCGCAAAGAATTCGTTGGCGATGGCGACCAGCTGAGCCCCGGCCTCCTGCACGTTCGCGGCTACCGTGGACAGGCTGGCACCCAGCGCGGCCGCCTGATTGGCGACCTGAGTGCCGTCCGACAAGGCAGCGTTGGTCTGCGCGCTCGCGGCGGAGGCCGCCGCCCCTTGCCACACACCGTCGATTTCGCTCAGGGCTTGCTGCACGGGCTGGCTGGCAGACTCGAGTGCTTGCGAAATCCCACCGAACATCTGTGTCGGATCCAGGTTTTCGAACATTCCGGGCCCCAGCATCCCGAGCGCGTCGGTCACCGGCTGAATCATTTCCGTCAACAGCCCGGCCAGCATGCCAGGTACTTGGCTGGCCGCCCCCGATGCGGGCGAGGCATTGGGATCAGCCGGGTTCGGGTCCGCCGGCGGCGCCGCTTGCGCCGGCGGCGCACCCGGCAGCCCGAGACGCGCGATGATGTTGTGGACCGGCTGATTCAGGTAATCGGCGAGCCCTGACTCATGCGCATCGATGGTGGGCCCGGCGTCGAATCCGGGCAGTGTCTGGGCCAGTTGACCCGTCGGGTTGACGGGTGCTGTCGAAGTTGCCGGGGCCGGTGGCGGAACCAGCGCGGCTTGGGGTGCCAACGACATTGCCGGCCAACGTCACAACTCGTCGGCGGCGGCGAATGACGCATTCGCCGCCTCCGTCGCGGCACCAATCGCCTGGTGCACGTCGCCCACGAGCAGAGTCGCCGCCAGGTTGTTAGCCTGCGCGGGCCCGTAGGCCGCGAGGTAACTCGCACCGATGGGTCCGATGGCCGCAGCGGCGGCCGCCATCATGGCTGCCGAATCGGCCGATCCGGCGGCTGAGATTGACTCTCCTGCAGCCGCGTTCGTCGCGGCGAAAGCCGCAAGAACTGGGGGAACAACTGACAGAACCACTTTGAGACCCCTCCCTAAACCGCTATCGGCATCCCTGGTGCGACCGACATTAGCGGCGCCGGGTTACCCCGAGATGAACTCTACGCGCCCAACGCATCGAAAACGAGGGCGTGGCAATTACGGAAGCCTTGTAGTGCAATCTCATTCACATGTCATAGTGCGGGAAGCCCGGTTAACACGAGGAGACCGCCCAGCCCCGTCCAACCACGACAGAAGCCCTGGTCGTACCACCCTTCGCCAAAGCTAGCCGCGTTAAGTCAGCTATCCCGGGATGACCTGAGATGGGGAACATCCTTGTAGCACAGGAATATTCGCGCTGTGCCGCCCATCGTGAGCCAGTAAACGACAGGCACCTGGTCGTCTCGTCCCCATGGCAAGAAACCACCTGGTCCGCCCCACCCTCACCATTGCTAGCGGTGTTAAGTCAGTTAATTCCATTGCTATGTGGGCGATCGCTTGAGAATCTGCTCACCTCAAGCTTTTTCGTGCAACCGCTCAGCGACCCCGACCGGTCGGTGACCGCCCCCCCGTTCAGCAGGCGCTTGAGCACCTTGCCACCCGCGTTACGCGGCAACGCATCGACGAAAAATACATCGCGCGGAACCTTGAAGCGAGCCAGCCGGTTTCGCACGTAGTCCCTGACATCCTGCTCGGTCAGCGCCGCGCCGGGACGCGGGACGATGTAGGCGCGCAGGCGCTGCCCGAATTCCTCGTCTTCGACGCCGATGACCGCGACATCGAACACTCCCGGATGGTGGGCCAGCGCCTCTTCGACCTCGCCCGGGTAGACGTTTTCCCCGCCGGAGACGATCATCTCGTCGTCGCGGCCGTCGATGAAGAGCCTGCCGTCCCCGTCGAAATGACCGACGTCACCGGTGGACATCAGGCCCCCGATCGACTCCTTGGTGCCGCCGCCGGTGTAGCCCTCGAAGGCGAGCACGTTGCCGACGAAGATGCGGCCGGGCGTGCCCGCGGGGGCTTCGCGCCGGTCTTCGGTGAACACCTTGACGATCGATCCGGGCACCACCGCGCCGACGGACCCGGGCGCGACGGCGAGGTCGGCGGGCGTGGCGATGGTGGCGTAGGCGACCTCGGTGGAGCCGTACATGTTGTAGACGATGGGCCCGAGCGCCTCCAGTGCGCGGGTGGCCAGGGCGGCACTCAGCTGGGAGCCACCGACGAATACGATGCGCAATGCGGAAAGGTCCTGCGCCGCAAACGCTTCGGGGCCGAGATCGAGGATGCGTCGCAGCATGGTCGGAACGACGACCATGGCGCTGGCCCGGTGTTCGGCCACGCTCGCCAAGGCCTGCTCGGGGTCGAAGTGGCGGCGCAATACCAGCGTCGAACCCAGCACCATCGCGTACATCGCGTGGCTGAACCCCATCGAATGGAAGAGCGGCACGCAGCATTCGGTCACTTCCCGGCCGTGGAACGGCACCTTGCCGAGCAGGCCGCCGACCGGTATCAGCGAGTAGGGCTCCGAGCGGGCGGCGCCCTTCGGGACTCCGGTCGTGCCGCTGGTCGAGATGACGATCTTGGGCCGGCCGCCGGAGCGCGGCGGCGGGGTGCGATCGCCGCGCGCGATCAGCGCGTCGAGGGTGTCAGGGGCGGGCACGTCGCTCCAGGCGCGGATGCGGCCCAGCCGCGGGTGGACGTCGGCAACCACCTCGCCGTACTCGTCGTCGTAGACGAGGAGATCCGCCCCTTCGCGGGTGACCATCTGGGCGAGCTGGGTGTGGCCGAAGCCGGTGTTGAGCAGTAGGACGCCCGCACCGCACTTGCCGGCGGCGAAGACGGCTTCCAGGAAGCCGCGGTGATTGCCCACCAGGATGGCGACACTGGCGCCGGGGCCAAGGCCCAGGCGGCGCCATTCGTTGGCCAACGCGTTGGTCCGCGCGTCCAGCTCGGCGAAACTCAGCGGCCCGCGCTCGTCGATCAGCGCCAATCCCCTCGCATCCCGCCCGGCGGTGATCGCCGTCGCCGCCCCCAGCAGCCCGTAGCGTTCCACCGCGCGCAGCACGGGCAGCACCTCACCGGGCGGCAGCAGCCGCATGCCGCCGGACCGCACGTACAGCAGTAGCGAATACGCTTCCAGCGCCACGCGCCTGACCAAACCCGAAGTCGTCGTCACACGTCGATGCTGCCGTCGAGAACCCGCGCGGTGAAGGGCGCAATGCCACTACCGGGCGGGTCTTTGGTCCCCGTGAGTGCGCGCGCTCGGTGTCGTTATTCTGGCTAATCAGTAGACCGGAAGGGGACTTGCCGCAATGGGCCGCACCGAAAATGACACCTGGGATCTCGCGACGAGCGTAGGAGCCACCGCCACCATGGTGGCCGCCGGGCGGGCCCGCGCCACCCGCGACGCGTTGATCGACGACCCGTTCGCCGAGCCGCTGGTGGCAGCCGTCGGCGTCGACTTCATGACCCGCTGGGCCCGCGGCGAACTCGACTCCGCCGACGTCGACGTCCCCGGCGCGCCCTGGGGCATGCAGCGCATGACCGACATGTTGGCCGCCCGCACCCGATACATCGACGCGTTCTTCGCCGAGGCAGGTGCCGAAGAAGACCCCGCCATCCGCCAGGTGGTGATCCTCGCCTCGGGCCTGGACGCGCGCGCCTACCGGTTGCCGTGGCCGGCGGGCACCACCGTGTTCGAGATCGACCAGCCCGAAGTCATCGAGTTCAAGACGACCACCATCGCCGAGCTCGGCGCCCGGCCCACCGCCGAAGTCCGGTTCGTGCCGATCGACCTGCGCAACGACTGGCCGGCGGCGCTGGCCGACGCGGGCTTCGACACCGGGCGGCCCACGGCCTGGGCCGCCGAGGGCCTGCTCGGGTTTCTGCCGCCCGAGGCGCAGGACCGGCTGCTGGACCAGATCAGCGCGCTCAGCGCCGACGGCAGCCGGCTGGTGGCCGAGGTGTTCCAGAATTCGGGCACGAACGGGGACGCGTTGAACGCCGCCAGCGAGAAGTGGCGGGCAAACGGCCTCGACATCGCCCTCGGCGACCTGGGCTTCCCCGGCGAACGCAACGACGCCGCAACCTTCCTGGAGGAACGGGGCTGGCGGACCGTGCGCACGCCGCTCAACCAGCTGCTGGGCGACGCCGGATTGCCGTTGCAGAGCGACGCCCCCGACGCGCCATTCGCCACGAATTACTACTGCATCGCGGTCAAATCGGGTTAGGGGGAAGGCCCCGCATGCCAGACGACAAGGCGCCCAGGCCGCTTGACGGATTCCGGGTCCTCGACTTCACCCAGAACGTCGCCGGGCCGCTGGCCGGACAGGTGCTGGCCGACCTGGGCGCCGAGGTGATCAAGATCGAGGCGCCCGGCGGCGAGGCCGCCCGGCATATCACCGCGGTCCTGCCCGGGCGCCCGCCGCTGGCGACGTACTTCCTGCCCAACAACCGCGGCAAGAAGTCCGTGACGGTGGACCTGACCACCGACGAGGGCAGGCAGCGGGTACTGCGGCTGGCCGACACGGCCGACGTCGTGCTGGAAGGGTTCCGGCCGGGCGTCATGGAACGCATGGGCCTGGGCCCCGACGAGCTGCGGTCCCGCAACCCGCGGCTCGTCTACGCGCGGCTGTCGGCCTACGGCGGCAACGGCCCGCACGGCAGCCGGCCGGGCGTCGACCTGATGGTCGCCGCCGAAGCGGGCATGACCACCGGGATGCCCACCCCCGACGGCAAGCCGCAAATCATCCCGTTCCAGCTCGTCGACAACGCCAGCGGCCACGTGCTGGCCCAGGCGGTGCTGGCCGCCCTGCTCAACCGCGAGCGCCACGGGGCGGGCGACGTGGTCCGGGTCGCGATGTACGACGTGGCGGTGGGGTTGCAGGCCAACCAGCTCACCATCCACCTGAACAAGCCCAGCGCTGCCCCCAAGCCCGATGCCGGCCCGAAGCCGAAGCGGCGCAAGGGCGTTGGCTTCGCCACCCAGCCGTCGGACGCGTTCAAGGCCGCCGACGGCTACCTGGTGATCAGCGCGTACGTGCCGAAGCACTGGGCGAAGTTGTGCGAGATCATCGGCCGGCCGGACCTGCTGGACGACGAGCGGTTCGCCGACCAGCGCTCCAGGGCGCTGAACTACCCCGAGCTGACGGAGGAACTCGAGTCGGCGCTGGCCGCCAAGACCGCCGCCGAATGGGTCGAGCTGCTGCAGGACGGCGGCCTGATGGCCTGCCTCGCCTACAGCTGGAAGCAGGTCGTCGACACCCCGCTGTTCGCCGAGAACGACCTCGCCCTGCGCGTGGGGGGCGGCGACCCGGAGACCGAGGCGGTCACCGTCATCCGCACCCCGGCGCGGTATTCCAGCTTCGACGCCGTCGCCACCGAGCCGCCACCCGCGCCGGGACAGCACAACGACGAGGTCCTGGCCGAGCCGCGGGTCGCAACATAGGGCTGCACCGGCGTCAAATCGCCGCGACACATGAACGTCTGCGACGACACGCCGAAACTGTTCGCGCTCGTTTATGTTTCGCGGCTACAAGCCGGTGCCCGCCTCGTGACCCCTAAATCCCCGGAAGCCGTACGACCTGAATGAAGAACTCGTCGATCTGCCGGACCGCGTTGATGAACTGGTCGAGGTCGACGGGCTTGGTGACGTAGGCGTTGGCGTGCAGCTCGTAGCTGCGCAGGATGTCCTCCTCGGCCGACGACGTGGTGAGCACCACGATCGGGATGCGCGACAACTCGGGGTCGGACTTGACCCTCTCGAGCAGCTGACGCCCGTCGTATTTGGGCAGGTTCAGGTCGAGCAGGATCAGGTCGGGCCGCGGGGCGCCCTCATACTCGCCGCGCTTGTAGAGGAAGTTCAGCCCCTCCTCGCCGTCGTGCGCGACGTGCAAGTTGTTGTTGAGCTTGTTGTGCTCGAACGCCTCCCGGGTGATGAGCTCGTCCCCCGGGTCGTCCTCGACGAGCAGGATCTCGATGGCTCTACCGGCCGATGTCATTCGCGCGCTCCTTCCAAAGCGGGGGCGGGTTCAGCCACCGGCGCGGGGGCCGGGATGGTGAACACGAAACGGGTCCCTTCGGTGTAGGACGCGTCGATCCAAATGGTGCCGCCGTGGTGCTCGACGATCTTCTTGACCAGCGCCAGCCCGACACCCGTTCCGGAGTACACGTCCCGGCCGTGCAGGCGCTGGAAGATGACGAAGACCTTGTCGGCGAACTCCTGGGGGATGCCGATGCCGTTGTCCGACACCCGGAACAACAACTCGTCGGCGCCCCGCTCACACTCGATGACGACGCGCGGCGGGCGGTCCTTGTGCCGGAACTTGACCGCGTTGCCGATGAGGTTCTGCCACAGCATCGTGAGCAGCATCGGATCGCCGACGATTCGTGGGAGGGGCTGCGAGGGGCGCACGACCTCCGCCCCCGCCTCCTCGATCGCGGCGGACAGGTTGTCCAGCCCGGCGTCCAGGACGGTGTCGAGCTGCACCTCGGTCTGCAGGGTGTTCAGCCGGCCGACCCGGGAGAAGGTGAGCAGGTCGTTGATCAGCACCTGCATGCGTTTGGCCCCGTCGACGGCGAACGCGATGTACTCCACACCGCGCTCGTCGAGCTTGTCGCCGTAGCGCTTTTCGAGCAGCTGGCAGAACGACGCCACCTTGCGCAGCGGCTCCTGCAGGTCGTGCGACGCGACGTAGGCGAACTGCTCGAGCTCGGTGTTCGACCGCCGCAACTCGACGGCCTGCTCGTCCAGCCGCTCCCGGGCCGCGCGGGACACCTCGAGCTCGTCGACGATCCGCTTGCGCATGTTCTCCACGTCGATCGCCATCTCCCGCACGTCGCGTGGCCGCTTCGGCGGCACGATCTGCTCCTCGAAGTTGCCCTCGGTGATCCGGCGGCACGCGGCGGCGAGCGTCGCCAGCGGCCGGGCGACCATGTCGCGCACCAGGAAACCGAGCAGGGCGGCCGTGCCGAAGAAGACGAACACCATGGCGATCAACACCCGGTTGCGCCACCCATCGGTGTGGTTAAGTTCCTCGGCGGCGTCCGCCCGGGCCGCCGACAGGTCCGCATTCTGCTTGTCGAAAAGCGAACGCAGATGGTCGAATTCGGCCTTGCCACGCTCCGTCGCCGGCCGGTTGGTCAGATTGCGGCCCTCGGGCGCCACGCTCGCGATCGCGGGCTCGGCATAGTTCGCCCGCCAGCTCACGGCGGCCCGCTCGATCGCGTCCAGGTCGGCGATCAGGTCGTCGCGCCCGGAGAGGCGGCGCCGGATGTCGTCGGCCGCCGCCCGTTCGGTGTGCTGGCCATCGTAGTAAGGCGTCAGGAACTGCCGGTCGGCGGCGATCAGGTAGCCCCGGATGCCGGTCTCCTGGTCGCGCAGCGCCGCCTGCAGCTGGCCGGCCGAGACCCGCGCCGGCTGGATGCCGTCGGTGAGTTCGCGCGTCATCGCGTCGGTGTGCCGCAGCAGCACCGCGCCAACCACCGCACCGGCGAGCACCGTCGCCCCCATTACGAGCAACGTCAGCGCCTGCCAGCCCCGCACGGTGAGCTGCGACGGCCGCAGCCGGCCCAGGAGAGCGTTCACTCGCCGGTCCGCTCGATGCGCAACACGGCGATGTCGTCGGTCAGCCCCCCGCGCGGCTGGGCGAGCTCCTGCGCCCCGTCGATGAGGGCGTCGACGAACTCCGGACCGGGGCGGTGCGCGTGCGTCCGGGCCAGCGCGAGCAGGCCGTCCTCGCCGAGGCGTTCAATGCCGCGGCCCGAATACCCCTCGAAGAGCCCGTCGGTCAGCAGCAGCAGGCCCTCGCCCGCGGCCAGTTCCAGCTCGTGCTGCGGCCAGTCACCGGCCCGCAGCCCCAGCGCAGGCCCGGCCGGCGGCTCGATCCAGTTCACGGTGCCGTCGCGCTGCAGCAGCATCCCGGGATGCCCGGCGCGCACCGCGGTCATGCGGGGGCTGTCGGGCTCGATCTCCAGGCTGAGCACCGTCGCGAACACCGCGGTATCGGTGCGCTCCGAGTGCAGCACCTGTTCGAGCTGGCGCATCAGTGCGACGCCGCGCACGCCCGCGAGGGTCAGCGCGCGGAACGCGATCCGCAGCGCCGCGCCCAGGGCCGCCTCGTGGGGCCCGTGACCGGCGACGTCGCCGATCAGGACGTGCACGACCCGGTCGGGGGTTTGCACGACGTCGTAGAAGTCCCCGCACAACAACGCGTCCTCGCGACTGGGCCGGTAGCGCGCGACGATGTCCAGGCCGGGGTTGTCGAGGAGCAACGGCGACGGCAGCAGGCCCCGCTCGAGCAGCGCATTCTCACGGGCCCGGAGCTGGCTGGCGTGCAGGTCGGCGGCGATCAGCTCGGCGCGTTTGCGCTCGATTGCGTACAGCAGGGCGCGCCGCAGCATCTCGGGTTCGACCCGGCCCTTGACCAGGTAGTCCTGCGCGCCGGCCGCGACGGCCGACGCGCCGAAGTACTCGTCGTTCAGGCCGGTCAGCACGACGATGGGGACGGTGGCGTCGTGTTTGGCGATCCGGTCCAGCGCATCGATCCCGTTGGCGTCGGGTAGGTGCAGGTCCAGCAGCACGCAATCGGGGCGGGCCGTGGCGAGTTCGCGCTCCGCGTGGGCCATCGACTGGGCCCAGACCACGCGGATGTCGGTGACCGCGTTGGCGATCAGGTCCTCCACCAGCACCGCATCGGCACGGTCGTCCTCGACCAACAGCAAGGACAGCGACCGCCAGTGGGCGGCCGGGGTGACTGGAGCGCGCACCGGCATCAATTCCCGGTCAGCCGTGGACACAACGGGACGCCATGTCGGTCAATGGACACCCCCTGGCCGCGATATGACCCTTTGCTCTGTGGCGACGTGCCGGCCGGATGGCCGGTGCGCCGACGCTGACTCGCTGACTTTACGTGTGGCCCACCACCCCGAATGGTTGCCCTGGGGAATCTTATCGCTGCGGTCAGCGCAGGAGTGCCCGCGACATCACCACGCGTTGAATCTGATTGGTGCCTTCGTAGATCTGGGTGATCTTGGCGTCGCGCATCATCCGCTCGACCGGGAAGTCGGAGGTGTAGCCGTACCCGCCGAACAGCTGGACGGCGTCGGTGGTGACCTCCATCGCCACGTCGGAGGCAAAACACTTCGACGCCGCGGAGATGAAGCCCAGGTTGCCCTCGCCGCGCTCGGCGCGCGCGGCCGCGTGGTACACCATCAACCGCGCGGCCTCGACCTTCATCGCCATGTCGGCGAGCATGAACTGCACCCCCTGGTTGTCGCTGACCGGGCGGCCGAACTGCTTGCGCTCCTTGGTGTAGGCGATCGCGGCATCCACCGCGCCCTGGGCGATGCCCACCGCCTGGGCGCCGATGGTCGGACGGGTGTGGTCCAGCGTCGCCAGCGCCGTCTTGAAGCCGGTCCCCGGCTCGCCGATGATCCGGTCCCCCGGGATCCGGCAGTTTTCGAAGTACAGCTCGGTCGTCGGGGAGCCCTTGATGCCGAGCTTCTTCTCCTTCGGGCCGACGGTGAACCCCTCGTCGTCGATGTGCACCATGAACGACGAGATGCCGTTGGCGCCCTTGTCGGGGTCGGTCACCGCCATCACCGTGTACCACGACGACTTGCCGCCATTGGTGATCCAGCACTTGGCGCCGTTGAGGATCCAGTCATCCCCGTCGGCCTTGGCCCGGGTCCGCATCGCAGCCGCGTCGCTGCCGGCTTCCCGCTCGGAAAGCGCATACGACGCCATCGCCGCCCCGTCGGCGATCGACGGCAACACCTGCTTTTTCAGCTCATCCGAACCCCGCAGGATCAGGCCCATGGTGCCCAGCTTGTTCACCGCCGGAATCAACGAGGCCGACGCATCCACACGCGCCACCTCCTCGATGACGATGCACGCCGCCACCGAGTCCGCGCCCTGACCGCCATACTCCTCGGGCACGTGCACCGCGTTGAACCCCGACGCGTTCAACGCATCCAGCGCCTCCTGCGGGAACCGCGAATTCTCATCCACATCAGCGGCATACGGAGCGATCTCCTTCTCCGCCAGCGCACGGATCGCCGCCCGCAACTCCTGATGCTCCTCGGGCAACTGGAACAAATCAAAGGTGGGGTTTCCGGCCCAACCAGCCATCTCAAGCCTCCTCGTGCGCTTCCATCGTGCCCGGCTCCCCGGCGGCCGCAAACCGGCCGCGTCGTCACCGCGCTACTGACCGGTAACTTTACCGTGCAGCTCCTGCACCGCCTCATCCTTGGCCCGGACGCTTTCGGCCAGCTGGGCCTGAAACTCCGCTATGCGGGCCCGCAGGGCGGGGTCGGACGAACCGAGGATGCGCACGGCCAGCAGGCCGGCGTTGCGGGCGCCGCCGATGGACACCGTCGCCACCGGGACACCCGCGGGCATCTGCACGATCGACAGCAGGGAGTCCAGACCGTCCAGCCGCGCCAGTGGCACCGGCACCCCGATCACCGGCAGCGGCGTCGCGGAGGCCACCATGCCGGGCAGGTGCGCGGCGCCGCCGGCGCCCGCGATGATCACCTCGAGGCCGCGGTCGGCCGCGCCGCGCGCGTAGTCGAACATCACGCCCGGGGTGCGGTGCGCCGAGACCACCCGCACCTCGGCCGGCACGTCGAACTCGGCCAGCGCCGTCGCGGCGTCGGCCATCACCGACCAGTCGCTGTCGCTGCCCATGATCACGCCGACCCGAGGCCGGTCAGCACTACCCATGCGGGTCCCATCCGTCCGTCCATTGCCCGTGTGACAACCAGTGTGCCGCCAGCTCGGCACGTTCACGCAGCGCGGGCAGCTCGGCCATGTCCGTGCCCAGGAAGTTGGCGTGGCCCACCTTGCGCCCCGGCCGCTCGACCTTGCCGTACAGGTGCACCCTGGCGTCGGGCATCCGCGCGAACAGGTGGTGCAGCCGTTCGTCGACCGTCATCGCCGGCTCGACCGGCGCACCGAGCACGTTGGCCATCACCGTTACCGGCGCGATCGCGTCGGTGCTCCCGAGCGGGTAGTCCAGCACCGCGCGCAGATGCTGCTCGAACTGGCCGGTGCGTGAGCCGTCCATGGTCCAGTGGCCGGAATTGTGCGGCCGCATCGCCAGCTCGTTGACGAGCAGGTCGCCCCCGGGCGTCTCGAACAGCTCCACGGCGAGCACGCCGACCACGCCGAGCTCGGCGGCCAGGCGCAACGCCAGGTTCTGCGCGGCCGACGCCACGTCGCCGGACAGCTCCGGGGCGGGCGCGATCACCAGCACGTTGATGCCATCCCGCTGCACCGTCTCCACGACCGGCCACGCGGCGCCCTGCCCGAACGGCGACCGGGCCACCAAGGCCGACAGCTCGCGACGCAGCTCCACCCGCTCCTCGAGTAGCACCGGCACCCCGGCGGCCAGGTACTCGCCCGCGATGTCGCGGGCGTGCGCCAGGTCGCGGGCCCTTCGCACGCCCCGGCCGTCGTAGCCGCCCCGGACCGCCTTGACCACGATCGGCGCCCCGACCCGGGCGACGAAGGCGGCCACACCATCGGGACCGTCCAGGTCGTCGAGGCTCGCGATGCCGACGTATCGCGGTACCGGTGCGCCGAGCGCCTCCAATCGCCGCCGCATGACGAGCTTGTCCTGGGCGTGCACCAGGGCCTGCGGCGGCGGCGCCACGTTGACGCCCTCGGCGACCAGCTTGTCCAACAGCTCGGAGGGCACATGCTCGTGGTCGAAGGTCAGCACGTCGGCCCCCGCGGCGACCCGGCGGAGATCGTCCAGCTCGGTGTGCGAGCCGATCACCACGTCGGGGGTGACCTGCGCGGCCGGCTCGTCGGCGGCGGTCGCCAGCACCCGCAGCGTCTGCCCCAGCGCGATCGCGGCCTGGTGCGTCATGCGGGCAAGTTGGCCGCCGCCCACCATCGCCACGACGGGGGCGACGGGAGCGACCGCGGGAGTGCGTTGATCCGGCACGGGCTTCATGGTGTCATGGCGGCGGTTGTCCGCTTTAGGCGTGTTGACCGGCGGTGACGCACAATCGTTATGTAAAATTTTGCGTCGTTTTTGTGTCCAACCGTATGCTGACGTGTTGTGTCCTTCGCCGAAGCCGCAATCGCGCGTCTACCCGAGGCCATTCAGCCCTATTTACTGCGCCACCACGAACTGATCAAATTCGCGATCGTCGGTGGCACGACGTTCGTCATCGACTCGGCGATTTTTTACACTCTGAAGCTCACGGTTCTGGAGTCCAAGCCGGTCACCGCCAAGGTCATCGCCGGGATCGTCGCGGTCATCGCCTCCTACGTGCTGAACCGGGAGTGGAGCTTCCGCGACCGGGGCGGCCGCGAGCGTCACCACGAGGCACTGCTGTTCTTCGCGTTCAGCGGCGTAGGCGTGCTGCTGTCCATGGCGCCGCTCTGGTTCTCCAGCTACGTGCTGCAGCTGCGGGTGCCGACGGTGTCCCTGACCGTGGAAAACATCGCCGACTTCATCTCGGCGTACATCATCGGCAACCTGATGCAGATGGCGTTCCGCTTCTGGGCGTTTCGGCGCTGGGTGTTCCCCGACGAGTTCGCGCGCAACCCCGACAAGGCGCTGGAGTCCGCGCTCACCGCGGGCGGGATCGCCGAGGTCTTCGAGGACGCCTTAGAGGGCGAGTTGGAAAATGGCAACGTCACCCTGCTGCGGGCCTGGCGGAACAAGGCCAGCCGGCGGTCTCAGCTGGGCGACGCTCAGGATCCGGGCGAGCCCAGGGTGTCGTCGAAAACCTCGTGATACAGCAGCGCATGCACTTCACGCAGGCGCGGAATGTCGTAAAACTCCAATGGGTCTTGTGACGCGGATTCGATAATCAGCGTCCCCGTTCGAAACATTCGCTCGAAAAGCCGGTCGCGGAATTCCACACTGTTGATTCGGGCCAGCGGGATGTCGATCCCGGTGCGGGTCAGCACGCCGTGCCGGAACATCACGCGCCGGTTGGTGACGACGAAATGGGTGGTCAGCCAGCTCAGGAACGGCCACAGCGTCAGCCAGCCGACGATCACCAGCCAGATCCCCCAGATGACACCGTGCAGGATGTTCTTCGCCATCTGCTCCCAGTGCGTCGAGTTGACGTAACCGGACCCGAACGACGCCAGCGCGGTGGTCAGGATGAGGACCGCGACCGGCCAGATCAGCCGCTTCCAGTGCGGGTGGCGGTGGATGACCACCTGCTCGCCGGCGGCCAGGGCGTTGTCCGGATAGCTCACGGCACGAAGCTACCGCTTCCTAACGTAGATGCACGACGTCACCGGCCGAAACGACGACGGTTTCGCCGCCGGCGTCCAGGCACAACCGCCCCTGGTCGTCGATGCCGGTCGCCGACCCGACGACCTCCTTGCCCCCGGGGAGATGGGCGCGGACGCGGTTGCCGATCGTCAGGCTGCGCGCGCGGTAGTCGGCGGCCAGCGCCCAGTCCGCCCCGCGGGCGGCGCGCCAGGCGACGATACGCCGGCCGAGCTCGCGCAGCAGCACGCACACCAGCCAATGGCGGTCCGGCGCCACCACGCCGAGGTCGACCAGCGACGTCGCCCCGTCGACATCCTCGGGCGCCTGAAACACGTTGAGCCCCAAGCCGATCACCACCACCGGCCGCGACACCTCGGCCAGGATGCCGGCCAGCTTGCCGCCCGATCCCGCCGGGCCGGCCAGCACGTCGTTCGGCCACTTCAGGCCCACCGACATCCCGGTCCCGTCGAGCAGGGGGGCGACCGCATCGACGACCGCCACGCCGGCGGCCAGCGGCAGCCAGCCCCACCCGGCGACGGGGACGTCGACGACGCTTACACCGACCGACATCGTGACCTGGGCCCGGGGGGCGGCCACCCACCCTCGGCCGTGCCGCCCGCGGCCGGCGGTCTGGTGCTCGGCGATGAGCACCGACCCGGCGATGTCGGTGCCTGACGCCGCGCGCGCCAGCAGGTCGGCGTTGGTGGAACCGGTCTGCCCGACGACGTCGAGCTGTCGCCAGCCCAGCCCGGTCCCGATCAGCTCGGCGCGCAGCGCGGCCTGGTCCAGCGGCGGTGTCAACCCTTCGGAGTCCATCACCGCCCAGCCTAAGAGCCCCGCCGGGGACAGCCGATACCATCGACTCCCATGACAAGCGTTACCGACCACTCCGCTCATACCGCAGAGCCCGCAGCCGAGCACACCATCGACATCCACACCACGGCGGGCAAGCTGGCCGAGCTGCACAAGCGCCGGGAAGAGTCGCTGCACCCGGTGGGTGAAGAGGCGGTCGAGAAGGTGCACGCGAAGGGCAAGCTGACCGCCCGCGAGCGCATCCTCGCCCTGCTCGACGAGGACTCGTTCGTCGAGCTCGATGCGCTGGCGCGGCACCGCAGCACGAACTTCGGCCTGGAGAACAACCGCCCGCTCGGCGACGGCGTGATCACCGGCTACGGCACCATCGACGGCCGCGACGTGTGCATCTTCAGCCAGGACGCCACGGTGTTCGGCGGCAGCCTCGGCGAGGTGTACGGCGAGAAGATCGTCAAGGTCCAGGAGCTCGCGATCAAGACGGGCCGCCCGCTGATCGGCATCAACGATGGCGCGGGCGCCCGCATCCAGGAGGGCGTCGTCTCGCTCGGCCTGTACAGCCGGATCTTCCGCAACAACATCCTGGCGTCCGGCGTCATCCCGCAGATCTCGCTGATCATGGGCGCCGCCGCGGGTGGGCACGTCTACTCCCCGGCCCTGACCGACTTCGTGGTCATGGTCGACCAGACCAGCCAGATGTTCATCACCGGGCCCGACGTCATCAAGACCGTCACCGGCGAGGACGTCACCATGGAGGAGCTGGGCGGCGCCCACACCCACATGGCCAAATCGGGCACGCTGCACTACGTCGCGTCCGGTGAGCAGGACGCCTTCGACTGGGTGCGCGACCTGTTGAGCTACCTGCCCCCCAACAACGCCACCGACCCGCCGCGCTACGCCGTGCCCGCCCCCGAGGGGGCAATCGAGGAGAACCTCACCGACGAGGACCTCGAGCTGGACACGCTCATCCCGGACTCGCCCAACCAGCCCTACGACATGCACGAGGTGATCACCCGGATCCTCGACGACGACGAGTTCCTGGAAATTCAGGGCGGTTACGCGCAGAACATCGTGGTCGGGTTCGGCCGCATCGACGGCCGGCCGGTCGGGATCGTGGCGAACCAGCCCACCCAGTTCGCCGGCTGCCTGGACATCAACGCGTCGGAGAAGGCCGCCCG
Source organism: Mycobacterium saskatchewanense (assembly GCF_010729105.1). Classification (NCBI taxonomy): domain Bacteria; kingdom Bacillati; phylum Actinomycetota; class Actinomycetes; order Mycobacteriales; family Mycobacteriaceae; genus Mycobacterium; species Mycobacterium saskatchewanense. Next base: position 5,029,845 of record NZ_AP022573.1, on the reverse strand, counting down.
GTTCGTGCGGACCTGCGACTGCTTCAACATCCCGATCATCATGCTGGTCGACGTCCCGGGCTTCCTGCCGGGCACCGGCCAGGAGTACAACGGCATCATCCGGCGCGGCGCCAAGCTGCTGTTCGCCTACGGCGAGGCGACGGTCCCGAAGATCACGGTGATCACCCGCAAGGCCTATGGCGGCGCCTACTGCGTCATGGGCTCCAAGGACATGGGCTGCGACGTCAACATCGCCTGGCCCACCGCGCAGATCGCGGTGATGGGCGCCTCGGGCGCGGTCGGGTTCGTCTACCGGCAGCAGCTCAAGCAGGCGGCCGCCGAAGGCAAGGACGTTGACGCGCTGCGACTGCAGTTGCAGCAGGAGTACGAGGATACCCTGGTCAACCCGTACGTCGCCGCCGAGCGGGGCTACGTCGACGCCGTCATCCCGCCGTCGCACACCCGCGGCTACATCGGCACGGCGCTGCGCCTGCTGGAACGCAAGATCTCCCACCTGCCCCCGAAGAAGCACGGGAACATCCCGCTGTGAGTGAGGACGCTGTGGCCAACGAAAATGGTTCCGCGCCAACCGAATCCGCACACGAGCCGCACATCCGCATCCTCCGGGGACACCCGACGGACGCGGAGCTGGCCGCCCTGATCACCGTGCTGGGCAGCGTTGGCGGCGGGCCCGAGCCCGCCCAGCCGGAGAGCACCCGCTGGGGGCTTCCCGTGGACCGGCTGCGGTACGCCATGTCGAACTACCAGCGGCTCACCCTGCAGCAGATGACGCACATGAAGCAGTGACCCGGCTGGTCCTCGCGTCGGCGTCGGCGGGCCGGCGCGCCGTGCTGCGCCAGGCCGGCGTCGACCCGCTGGTCAGGGTGTCGGGCGTCGACGAGGACGCGCTCACCGCCGCCCTCGGGGCGGACCCCTCGCCGGACGCCGTGGTGGCGGCTCTGGCCGAGGCCAAGGCCGAGCGGGTGGCCGGCGACCTGGAGCCCCCCATCGCCGCGGATTGCGTGGTGATCGGCTGTGATTCGATGCTGTCCATCGACGGCCGGCTCTGCGGCAAGCCCGGATCGGCCGAGGCGGCGCTGGACCAGTGGCGCCTGATGGGAGGCCGCTCCGGGCGGCTGCACACCGGGCACTGCCTGCTGCGGATGTCCGGCGGTGCCGTCACCCATCGCTGGACTCAATCCGCCTGCACCACAGTCCATTTCGCCGAGCCCGACCCGGCCGAGCTGCGGGCCTACGTCGCGCACGGCGAACCCCTGCAGGTGGCCGGCGGGTTCACGCTGGACGGGTTGGGCGGCTGGTTCGTCGACCGGATCGAGGGCGACCCCTCCAACGTGATCGGGCTGAGCCTGCCGTTGCTGCGCAGGATGCTGGCGCGGTCCGGGCTGTCGGTGGCCGCGCTGTGGGCGGCCACTTCGGAAGCCGACGCCGCCCACCGCGAGACATAAACGTCTGCGAGCCCGACCGGCGCGTCGTCGCAACCGGTTATGTGTCGTGGCCGCGGACGCCGGGCCGATGGAAGCCGATGAAGCCGGTGGAAGCCGGTGGAAGCCGATGAAGCCGATGTCGAACGTCGACTTGGTGCGCCGATCGGGTCGACGGCGCTACATCTTGTCGACGTTCGGCGGCAACGTGGGATGAGCGCCCGGCGGCAACTTGCGATGGGTAGGCTCGGCAACGTGCCTTTACCCCCCGATCCCGACCCCTCGCTGTCGGAATACGCCCACCCCGAACGACTGGTCACCGCCGACTGGCTGTCGGCCAACATGGGTGCGCCCGGTCTCGCGATCGTCGAATCCGACGAGGACGTCCTGCTCTACGACATCGGCCACATCCCGGGCGCGGTGAAGATCGACTGGCACACCGACCTCAACGACCCGCGGGTCCGCGACTACATCGACGGCGAGCAGTTCGCCGACCTGATGAACCGCAAGGGCATCTCCCGCGACGACACCGTGGTGATCTACGGCGACAAGAGCAACTGGTGGGCTGCCTACGCGCTGTGGGTCTTCACGCTGTTCGGACATCCCGATGTCCGCCTACTCAACGGCGGGCGCGACCTCTGGCTGAGCCAGGGCCGGGAGACCACCCTCGACGTCCCGACCAAGACGAGCACCGGATATCCCGTGGTGGCGCGCAACGACGAGCCCATCCGGGCGTTCAAGGACGATGTGCTGGCCATCCTGGGCAGCCAGCCCCTGATCGACGTCCGCTCGCCCGACGAGTACACCGGCAAGCGCACCCACATGCCGGAATACCCCGAGGAGGGCGTGCTGCGCGGCGGCCACATCCCCACCGCCCGGTCGATCCCGTGGAGCAAGGCGGTCGACGATTCGGGGCGGTTCCGCAGCCGGTCGGAACTCGAGGAGCTCTACGACTTCATCGACCCGGACGACAAGACCGTCGTGTATTGCCGCATCGGCGAGCGGTCCAGCCACACCTGGTTCGTGCTGACGCACCTGCTGGGCAAGCCTGGGGTGCGCAACTACGACGGGTCTTGGACCGAGTGGGGCAACACCGTGCGCGTCCCGATCGTCGGCGGTGAGGAGCCGGGGGCCGTCCCCGCCCGATGAGCATGCCCGCGCCGCTGGCCGAGGTGGTCTCCGACTTCGCCGAAGTCGAGGGCCAGGACAAGCTGACGCTGCTGCTGGAGTTCGCCAACGAGCTTCCGGCCCTGCCCCCCGACCTGGCCGAGGCGGCCATGGAGCCGGTGCCCGAATGCCAGACGCCGCTCTTCCTGCACGTCGACGCCAGCGACCCGGACCGCGTGCGGCTGTACTTCAGCGCGCCCGCCGAGGCGCCCACCACCCGCGGCTTCGCGTCCATCCTGGCCGCCGGCCTCGACGAGCAACCGGCCGCCGACATCCTCGCGGTGCCCGAGGATTTCTACACCGAGCTGGGCCTGGCCGCTCTGATCAGCCCACTGCGGCTGCGCGGCATGTCGGCCATGCTGGCCCGCATCAAACGGCACCTGCGGGCTACCGCCGAGTAACCCCGAAACCCGACACCGCCTCATCGCCCCTACGGCGCGGCGCTTAAACTTCCCGAGACAAAGCGGTAAGAAATTCTCTTAGAGAAGCGCGCAGAACATCGTCTGCGACAGAGGCCAACCAGGGAGGCGCAGTGGCCAGTCACGCCAGCTCGAGGATCGCCAAAGTGCTCGTCGCAAACCGCGGCGAAATCGCTGTCCGGGTGATCCGCGCGGCCCGCGACGCGGGCCTGCCCAGCGTGGCGGTGTACGCCGAGCCCGACGCCGACGCGCCGCACGTGCGGCTGGCCGACGAGGCGTTCGCCCTGGGCGGTCAGACGTCCGCGGAGTCCTACCTGGATTTCGGCAAGCTCCTTGACGCCGCGCGCAAGTCCGGCGCCAACGCCATCCACCCCGGCTACGGCTTCCTCTCCGAGAACGCCGACTTCGCCCAGGCCGTGATCGACGCCGGCCTGATCTGGATCGGGCCGAGCCCGCAGTCCATCCGCGACCTCGGCGACAAGGTCACCGCCCGCCACATCGCGGCCCGCGCGCAGGCGCCGCTGGTGCCCGGCACCCCCGACCCGGTCAAGGACGCCGACGAGGTGGTGGCGTTCGCCGAGGAGTACGGCGTGCCGATCGCGATCAAGGCGGCGTTCGGCGGCGGCGGCAAGGGCATGAAGGTGGCCCGCACCGTCGCCGAGATCCCCGAGCTGTACGAATCGGCCGTGCGCGAGGCGACGGCCGCGTTCGGCCGCGGGGAGTGCTTCGTCGAGCGCTACCTCGACAAGCCCCGCCACGTCGAGGCCCAGGTGATCGCCGATCAGCACGGCAACGTCGTCGTCGCGGGCACCCGCGACTGCTCGCTGCAACGCCGCTTCCAGAAGCTCGTCGAGGAGGCTCCGGCGCCGTTCTTGACCGACGCGCAGCGCAAGGAGATCCACGAGTCGGCCAAGCGGATCTGCAAGGAGGCGCACTACTACGGCGCCGGCACGGTCGAGTACCTCGTCGGTCAGGACGGCCTGATCTCCTTCCTCGAGGTCAACACCCGCCTCCAGGTCGAGCACCCGGTCACCGAGGAGACCGCGGGCATCGACCTGGTGTTGCAGCAGTTCAAGATCGCCAACGGCGAGAAGCTCGACCTCACCGAGGATCCGACGCCGCGCGGCCACGCCATCGAGTTCCGGATCAACGGCGAGGACGCCGGCCGCGGCTTCCTGCCGGCCCCCGGCCCGGTGAGCAAGTTCCACCCGCCGGCCGGCCCCGGCGTGCGGCTGGACTCGGGCGTCGAGACCGGCTCGGTGATCGGCGGCCAGTTCGACTCGATGCTGGCCAAGCTGATCGTGTACGGCGCCGACCGCAACGAGGCCTTGGCCCGCGCCCGGCGCGCGCTCGACGAGTTCGAAATCGAGGGCCTCGCCACGGTCATCCCGTTCCACCGTGCGGTCGTGTCCGACCCGGCGTTCATCGGCGACGAGAACGGCTTCGCCGTGCACACCCGCTGGATCGAGACCGAGTGGAACAACACCGTCGAGCCGTTCACCGCCTCCGAACCCCTCGACGAGGACGACGCCCGGCCCCGCCAGAAGGTCGTCGTCGAGGTCGACGGCCGCCGGCTCGAGGTGTCGCTGCCCGGTGACCTGGCGCTCACAGATGGTTCAGCCGGCTCCGCTGGCCAAGCCGGCGTCATCCGCAAGAAGCCGAAGCCGCGCAAGCGCGGGTCGCACGCGGGCGCGACGGCCTCCGGTGACGCGGTGACGGCGCCGATGCAGGGCACGGTCGTCAAGGTCGCGGTCGAGGAGGGCCAGGAGGTGTCCACCGGCGACCTCGTGGTGGTCCTCGAGGCGATGAAGATGGAGAACCCGGTCACCGCGCACAAGGACGGCACGATCACCGGACTCGCCGTCGAGGCGGGCGCCGCCATCACTCAGGGCACGGTGCTCGCCGAGATCAAGTGAACCTGATCTGAATCGTTGTCTCACCCGTCCGACAGCGAGTAGCGTTGAAAACAGGTTGAGTTCACAGCCGTCGGATCACGTCAGGACGTGTGGAGGTGAACTTCCTGCATCGGCGCACTCGGCGCCCTGACGTTATCCACAGCACATCCTCCGCTACTGATGGAGAAAGCAATGTCTGTGGCTCAATCCTGGCCGCAAGGCCGCACCGCTCAGTTCGGGGCCCGCTTCGACGCGGCGGGCACGGTGATCACCGTCGACGGTGAGCTCGACGCCTCCAACGCCGATCAGCTCGCCGCGTACGTGCAGCACAGCGTGAGCCGCTGCCGCCGCGTGATCCTGGACCTGCGAGGCCTGGAATTCATTGGCACCGCGGGCTTTTCGTCACTGCACCGGATCAACGTCGTATGCTCGGGCGCGCAGGTCCAGTGGGCCATGGTGCCCAGCCCGGCCGTGTCGAGGTTGTTGCGCATCTGCGACCCGGACGGCACCCTGCCGGTGACGACGCCCTCGCAGGAGCCCCTGCTGCCGAAGGTCCGGGCCGAGTTCGGGCAGCAGGACACGCTACTCGAGCTGGTCCCGCAGGCGCGTTAGCGATTTGGCCAGCAGCCGCGACACGTGCATCTGGGAGATCCCGACCCGTTCGGCGATCTGCGTCTGAGTCATCGACTCGAAGAACCTGAGCACCAGCACCGTTCGCTCCCGCTCGGGAAGCGCCTCGAGCATCGGGCGTAGCGACTCGCGGTCCTCGATCCGGTCCAATCCGGTGTCAACGTCGCCCAGGGTGTCGGCAATGGCCCGGACCTCGTCGTCGTCGCCCCCGCCCCCGCTGTCGATGGACAGGGTGTTGTAGGAGCTTCCCGCCACCAGGCCCTCGACGACCTCGGCGCGGTCCATACCCAGCTCCGCGGCCAGCTCCGTCGCGGTGGGCGCGCGGCCGAGCCGCTGCGACAGCTCGGCCGTGGCGGTGCCCAGCCGCAGGTGCAGCTCCTTGAGTCGCCGCGGCACCTTGACCGACCAGCTGTTGTCGCGGAAGTGGCGGCGGACCTCCCCCATGATCGTCGGCACCGCGAAGGACACGAAGTCCGTGCCGGCGCCGACGTCAAAGCGGACCACCGCGTTGACCAGCCCGACGCGCGCGACCTGGACGAGGTCGTCGCGGGGCTCCCCCCGGCCCTCGAAGCGGCGGGCGATGTGGTCGGCCAGCGGCAGGCACCGCTCGACGATCTTGTCCCGCTGGCGCTGGAATTCCATCGAGTCGGGTGCGACAGTGGCCAACTCCCGGAACATGTCCGGGACGTCGGCGTACTCGTTCGGTCGTGAGACCGAACCTCCGGCAGCTCGCGCCGTCACCTGCTGGAGGCCGCCCGTCGCGCCGTCAGCTTGATACCGAAGATGCTGCCGGTTTCGTTGGGTTCGCGCCCGTCGTGGAAGGTCTGGACGTCGTCGGCCAACGAGGTCAGGACGTGCCAACTGAAGCTGCCGGGGGCCACCACGTCGTGGGTGTCGCACGCCGCCGACGCCTCGACGATCAGTTCGTCGTCATGCGGGTCCACCACGACGACGAGCGTGGCGTCCGGGGTTGCCGAGCGGATGAGCCGGGTGCACACCTCGTCGACCGCGAGGCGGAGGTCGGCCACGGCGTCGAAGTCGAGGTCCTCGAAGGTGCCGATCGCGCCGACCAACGTGCGCAGCATCGCCAGGTTCTCCAGCCGTGCCGCGACATGCAGCTCGACGGCCCGGTGGCCGCGTTGACGTTGGTTGGCGCGCGATCCCGCATCGGTCATATGGTCTCCCGGCGACGTTTGACTGACAGTATTACTGCTTTGCAGCCTGCCGTGGACCGTAGGCTCCAATCGGTTAGTCATGATGGCCGCCGGGTATCCGGTCCGGTATGGAGCGCTCGGAGGCCAGCCGCGACACGCCGGTTGCGGCGGGTCGCGGTGATCGCCGGGATCACGCTGGTCATATTGCTCGTTTCGCGGTAGTCGTCTTCTCGCGGTCGTCGTATATGCCGGTGTCGTCGTGATTCTCGCCCCGATGATCGGGAGACCACGCTGACGCAATCCTTACGACACTCATCATGGTCTAGCTCTTGTACCCACTCGCGTGCGCAAATAACCCAGTGATCCGGGGTTATGGCGAGGGTCACGCCGCTCGGCTCAGCTGGCCAGGCGCTGCCGGGGAACCTCGGGGTGCTCGGCATACCAGCGATCCGCGATTTTGCGGATTCGCCGGTGTTCGACCGTCACCCACAGCAGGCCCAGCACGGTGACGACGATCGCGATCAGGCCCGCGGTCATGCCCTCGTGCCCATGCCCGCTGCCGAAGCCCGCCAGGCTGGCACAGGTGCCGGTCACGCCCGTCACGACGAGCAGGTAGCCGGGCCAGTGCAGCACGTCGATCAGGGACTCGCCGGCGAGCGGACGCGTTGTTCGCAGATGGTCGATGGGGTCGTGATACGTGTCTCCCATGGCTGCTCCTATCGCAGATCTTCGGAGGCCTTCATGCAGCTTTGTGCAGCTCAGAATGGGTCGCATCTCTAAAGGTAGACCTCGCGGAGCGGTTTGACGAGGGCGCCGGGACCGGGAGTTTGCCGACGCCTAGCGCGGCAGGACCGGGCCGGCGATGCGGGACACGCCGAGCGAAACCGTCACCACCATCAGCGTGAACAGGAACCAGCCGGCGCCGTGCCACGCCCACCAGGTGCCCGCCGCCTTCCACACCCGGTAGGTGCGCAGGAAGGCCCAGAGTCCGGCGACCAGCAAGATCAGCGGGCCGCCGCAGGCCAGCAGCGTCCGCTGCGGGGCGCCGCAGGCGACCGTGTCGACGGTCGTCCCCGGGCAGGTGCTGACCCACAGGGCGGCCATGACGAGGAAGCCGAGCCCGGCGGCCGCCGCCAGGACGGCGAACCGGATCGCCGCGTGTACCTCGCGGTCGTCGTGTCCCAGGTGGTCCCCGGGCGATCGCTCGTCCGCCCTCTGCATGGGCGCCCTCCCATCCCCCAATCCGGCCGTGAGCGTGCCTGCTCTGGGTGTTCATCGTTCGCAGCGTCGCTTTAGTTACCGGGCCGAGACTCGGATAAACCCGAGTCCGCGGGTTCGACGCGGCGGGGCGGGCCGCATGACCTGCGTGAGTACTATCTGACACATGCCAACAGCCAGGAGGCGGTTATCCCCCGAGGATCGACGCGCTGAGCTGCTCGCTCTGGGGGCGGAAGTATTCGGGAAACGGCCCTACGACGAAGTCCGTATCGACGAGATCGCCGAACGCGCCGGGGTGTCCCGCGCGCTGATGTACCACTATTTCCCCGACAAGCGGGCGTTCTTCGCCGCGGTGGTCAAGGACGAGGCGGATCGCCTCTACGCGGCCACCAACAACCCGGTTCCCGAGGGCATGACGATGTTCGAGGAGATCCGGACCGGCGTGCTCGCCTACATGGCGTATCACCAGCAGAACCCCGAGGCCGCGTGGGCCGCCTACGTCGGCCTCGGCCGGTCCGACCCGGTCCTGCTCGGCATCGACGACGAGGCCAAGAACCGCCAGCTCGAACACATCATGTCGCGCATCGAGGACCTGGTGCGCACGGTGCCCGGGCGGGAACTCACGCCAACGGTCGAGCGGGACCTGCGGGTCATCATCTACGGCTGGCTGGCGTTCACCTTCGAGATCTGCCGCCAGCGGATCATGGATCCGACGACTGACGCCGACCGCCTGGCCGACGCGTGCGCGCACGCGCTGCTGGACGCCATCGCCCGGGTGCCGGACATTCCGCCGGAGTTGGCCCACGCGATGGCCACGGCGCGACTCTAGGCTCCTTGTCGGCGCCCCTTGGCACCATGGTGGGGTGAGCGCTCACAGTGATCCCGCGCCGACCGACCCGCTGGGCCGGTTCAGCGCGGTCACGCGGGAGTGGTTCGCCAGCACCTTCACCCAGCCGACCACCGCACAGGCGCAGGCCTGGAAGGCCATCGCCGACGGCGACAACACCCTCGTCATCGCGCCGACCGGATCGGGCAAGACGCTGGCGGCGTTCCTGTGGGCGCTCGACAGCCTCGCCGCCGCGCCCGACCGGCCGGCCGGCACCCGCGTCCTCTACGTGTCCCCGCTCAAGGCACTGGCCGTCGACGTCGAACGCAACCTGCGCACCCCGCTGGCCGGCCTCACCCGGATCGCCGAGCACCGAGGTGTGCGGCCGCCCGCCATCAGCGTCGGGGTGCGCTCCGGGGACACCCCGCCCGCCGAGCGCCGCCAGCTCATCGCCCGTCCGCCCGACGTGCTCATCACCACGCCGGAGTCGCTGTTCTTGATGCTCACCTCCGCCGCGCGCGAAACCCTGGCCGGCGTGCAGACGGTGATCGTCGACGAGATCCACGCCATCGCCGGCGGCAAGCGGGGCGCCCACCTGGCCCTCTCCCTCGAGCGGCTCGACGAGCTGCGCCACACAATGGCGCAGGCGCGGCCCGCCCAGCGCATCGGGCTGTCGGCGACCGTCCGTCCGCCCGAGGAGCTGGCCCGGTTCCTGTCCGGCCAGCAACCCACGACCATCGTCGCTCCCGCCTCCGCCAAGACCGTCGACCTCAGTGTCCAGGTGCCGGTGCCCGACATGGCCAACCTGGCCGACAACAGCATCTGGCCCGACGTCGAGGCGCGCCTGGTGGACCTGATCGAGGCGCACAACTCGACCATCGTGTTCGCCAATTCGCGCCGGCTGGCCGAGCGGCTCACCGCCCGCCTCAACGAGATCCACGCCGAGCGCAACGGGCTCGGCCCCGGGGCCGAGCCCACCAATCCAAAGGTGGCCGGCGGCGCGCCGGCCCACATCATGGGCAGCGGGCAGACCTACGGCGCCGAGCCGATCCTGGCGCGCGCCCACCACGGATCGGTCAGCAAGGAGCAGCGCGCGCTGGTGGAAGACGACCTCAAGCGCGGGCTGCTCAAGGCGGTGGTGGCCACGTCCAGCCTGGAGTTGGGCATCGACATGGGGGCGGTCGACCTGGTGATCCAGGTGGAGGCGCCGCCGTCGGTGGCCAGCGGCCTGCAGCGCATCGGTCGGGCCGGCCATCAGGTCGGCGAGGTCTCCCGCGGGATACTGTTCCCCAAGCACCGCACCGACCTGATCGGGTGCGCGGTGACCGTGCAGCGGATGTTGGCCGGCCAGATCGAGACGATGCGGGTTCCCGCCAACCCGCTCGACATCCTCGCCCAGCACACCGTCGCGGCGGCAGCCCTCGAACCGCTGGACGCCGACCGGTGGTTCGACACCGTGCGCCGGAGCGCCCCGTTCGCCACGCTGCCGCGCAGCGTGTACGAAGCCACCCTGGACCTGCTGAGCGGCAAGTACCCCTCCACCGACTTCGCCGAGCTGCGCCCCCGGCTGGTCTACGACCGCGACACGGGCACCCTGACCGCACGGCCCGGCGCCCAACGCCTGGCGGTCACCTCCGGCGGGGCCATCCCCGACCGCGGGATGTTCACCGTCTACCTCGCCACCGACTCCGAGAAGCCGTCGCGGGTGGGCGAGCTCGACGAGGAGATGGTCTACGAGTCCCGGCCCGGTGACGTCATCTCGCTGGGGGCGACCAGCTGGCGGATCACCGAGATCACCCACGACCGGGTGCTGGTGATCCCCGCGCCCGGTCAGCCCGCCCGGTTGCCGTTCTGGCGCGGCGACGACGCCGGCCGCCCGGCCGAGCTGGGCGCGGCCCTGGGCGCGTTCACCGGTGAGCTGGCGGGCCTGGGCCGCGACGCCTTCGACCGTCGTTGCGCGGAGTTGGGCTTCGACGCGTACGCGACCGACAACCTGTGGCGCCTGCTCGACGAGCAGCGCACCGCGGCCGGGGTGGTCCCCACCGACACCACCCTGTTGGTGGAGCGGTTCCGCGACGAGCTGGGCGACTGGCGGGTGATCCTGCACTCGCCGTACGGGTTGCGCGTGCACGGGCCGCTCGCCCTGGCGGTCGGCCGGCGGCTGCGCGAGCGCTACGGCATCGACGAGAAGCCGACAGCCTCCGACGACGGCATCGTCGTGCGGCTGCCCGACACTTTCTCCGACGCCGGCACGGACGCCCCACCGGGCGCCGAACTCTTCGTCTTCGACGCCGACGAGATGGACCCGCTCGTCACCGCCGAGGTGGGCGGTTCGGCGCTGTTCGCGTCGCGCTTCCGCGAGTGCGCTGCCCGAGCCCTGCTGCTGCCGCGCCGGCACCCCGGCCGCCGGTCGCCGCTGTGGCAACAGCGCCAGCGCGCGGCCCAGCTGCTGGAGGTCGCGCGCAAGTATCCCGACTTCCCGGTGGTGCTGGAGACCGTCCGGGAATGCCTGCAGGACGTCTACGACGTTCCGGCCCTGGTGGAGCTGATGGCCGGCGTCGCGCAGCGCCGGATTCGGGTGCTGGAAACCGAGACGGCCCGACCGTCGCCGTTCGCGGCGTCGCTGCTGTTCGGCTATGTCGGCGCATTCATGTACGAGGGCGACTCGCCGCTGGCCGAGCGCCGGGCCGCGGCGCTCTCGCTCGACAGCTCGCTGCTCGCCGAGCTGCTGGGGCGGGTCGAGCTGCGGGAGCTCCTGGATCCCGAGGTGATCGCCGCGACCGGGCGGCAGCTGCAGCACCTTTCCGAGGACCGGGCCGCCCGCGACGCCGAGGCGGTGGCCGACCTGCTGCGGCTGCTCGGACCGCTGACCGAGGAGGAGGTGGCCGCCCGCGCTGACGTCGCCGACGGAAAAAACGTTGCCGGCTGGCTGGAGGGTCTGCGCGCCGCCCGGCGGGCGCTGACGGTGTCGTTCGCCGGGCGTAGCTGGTGGGTGGCCATCGAGGACATCGGCCGGCTGCGCGACGGCGTCGGGGCGCCCGTCCCGCTGGGCGTGCCGGCGACGTTCACCCAGGAGGTGGCCGACCCGCTCGGCGAGCTGCTGAGCCGCTACGCGCGCACGCGCACGCCTTTCACCACGGCGGAGGCCGCCGGCCGGTTCGGCCTCGGGCTTCGGGTGACGGCCGACGTGTTGGGCCGGCTGGCCGCCGACGGCCGTTTGGTTCGCGGCGATTTCGTCGCGGCTCCCGCGGTCGGCGCCGGGGGCGAGCAGTGGTGCGACGTCGAGGTGCTGCGGATTCTGCGGCGCCGCTCGCTGGCGGCACTGCGGGCCCAGGTGGAGCCCGTCAGCACCGCCGCCTACGGGCGTTTCCTGCCGGCCTGGCATCGCGTCGGGGCCACGCCAGGCGAGGCCGGGCACTCGGGGGTCGAGGGCCTGGCCTCGGTGATCGACCAGCTGGCCGGCGCCCGGATCCCGGCGTCGGCGCTCGAGCCGCTGGTGCTGGCGCCGCGGGTGCGCGACTACACCCCGGCGATGCTCGACGAGCTGCTGGCGACCGGCGAGGTCACCTGGTCGGGTTGCGGCTCGATCTCCGGCAGCGACGGCTGGGTGGCGCTGCACCCCAGCGATTCGGCGCCGCTGACGCTCGGCGCGCCGGCCGAGATCGACCTCACCGACGCCCACCGCGCGATCCTGGACACGCTGGCCGGAGGCGGCGCGTACTTCTTCCGGCAGCTCGAGCAGGGTCAGGCCGGATCGGCCGAACTCAAGGCCGCGCTCTGGGAGCTGATCTGGGCCGGCCGGGTCACCGGCGACACCTTCGCCCCGGTGCGCGCCCTGCTGAGTGGAACGGGCGCCCGCAAGCGCTCCGCCCCGGCCCACCGGGCGCAGCGCCCGCCGCGGCTGAGCCGCTACAGCGTCGCGCACGCCCAGCACCGCGCCGCCGACCCGACCGTCGCGGGCCGCTGGTCGGCCCTGCCCGCCCCGGAACCCGACTCGACGCTGCGCGCCCACTACCAGGCCGAGCTGTTGCTGGGCCGGCACGGCGTGGTCACCCGGGGCGCGGTGGGCGCCGAGAACGTCGCCGGCGGGTTCGCGACCCTGTACAAGGTGCTGAGCTCGTTCGAGGACGCCGGCCGGTGCCAGCGCGGATACTTCGTCGAGTCGCTGGGCGGGGCGCAGTTCGCCGTCGCGTCCACCGTCGACCGGCTGCGTGCCTTCTCCGACGGGGTCGACCCGGAGCGACCGGAATACCGGGCGGTCGCGCTCGCCGCCGCCGACCCCGCCAACCCCTACGGCGCCGCGCTGCCGTGGCCGTCCGCGAGCGAAGGCGCGCGGCCGGGCCGCAAAGCCGGGGCGATGGTCGTGCTCGTCGACGGCGGCCTGGGCTGGTTCCTCGAGCGCGGCGGGCGGTCGCTGCTGACCTTCACCGACGATCCCGCCGCCCACCGGGCCGCGGCCACGGCGCTCGCCGACCTGGTCGCCGCGCGGCGCGTCGCCTCCCTGCTCGTGGAGCGCGTCGACGGGGCGCCGGCCCTGCAACCGGGCGACGGCGGCCCGGGCCCGGTCGTCGACGCGCTGTCGGAGGCCGGGTTCGCCCGGACCCCGCGCGGGATGAGGCTCCGGTGACGGGCGACCATGCCCGAGGGTGACACCGTCTGGCACACCGCCGCCGTCCTGCGCGAGCGGCTGGTCGGGCGCACACTGACGCGCTGCGACGTGCGGGTGCCGCGGTACGCGACCGTCGACCTCACCGGCGAGTCGGTCGACGAGGTGCTCAGCCGGGGCAAGCACCTCTTCATCCGGGTCGGTCCGGCCAGCATCCACTCGCACCTGAAGATGGACGGCAGCTGGCGGGTCGCCGACCGGCCGGTGCGGGTCGATCACCGCGCACGGATCGTCCTGGAAGCCGGCGCCGTCCGCGCCGTCGGTGTCGACCTGGGGGTGCTGGAGATCCTCGACCGCGACCGCGACGATGAGGCGGTCGCCCACCTCGGGCCCGACCTGTTGGGTGCGGACTGGGACCCCGCCCGCGCCGCCGCGAACCTCATGGCCCGGCCGGACCGGCCGCTCGCCGAGGCGCTGCTGGACCAGCGGGTGCTGGCCGGTGTGGGGAATGTCTATTCCAACGAACTGTGCTTCGTCAGCGGACTCGCGCCCACCGCACCGGTCAGCGCGGTCGCCGACCCGCGCCGTCTCGTCTCACGCGCCCGGGAAATGCTGTGGCTCAACCGTTTCCGCTGGAATCGGTGCACCACCGGGGACACCCGGGCGGGCCGGCAACTGTGGGTCTACGGGCGCGCGGGGCAGCCGTGCCGCCGCTGCGGCACCCCCGTCGGCTACGACGGGACCGGCGAGCGGGTGACCTATTGGTGCGCCTCCTGCCAGCGGGACATGCGATGATCGCAGGGTCAGCGGCTTGGCGTGCCGCCAGGACTGCTAGCGGGAGGTTTCAGCGATGTCGACCTGCCACGCGCGCTCGCTCAGGAGCCGACTGGCCGGCCTTGCCCTGGCCGTCGCGCTGCCGGGCGTCGCGGCCGTGGCGGCCACGACCGCCGGCGCCGACACAATCGACAACGCTTTCCTCGCCGCCGTGAAGGCCAAGGGCATCAACTTCGCGTCGCCGCAGGCCGCGATCGTCGCCGGCCACGAGGTGTGCGACGAGCTCGACCTCGGCCGGCAGAAGTCCGACGTCGCGTCCGAGGTGATGACCAACAGCAACCTGGACGGTTACCGCGCCGGGTTCTTCGTCGGCGCAAGCGTGTCCGCCTTCTGCCCCAGGTATCGCTGATCGCGGCGGTCAGGCGATCGCGTTCACCGCGGTGGCCAGGCGCGGCTTGAACTCCTGCGGGATGGGGACGTAGCCGTTGTCGGCCAAACCGTCCTGGCCGGCGCCGATCGTGCTCTGCAGGAACGCCTTGACGGCGGTGCCGATCTGCGGGTCGGGGTACTTCGAGCACACGATCTCGTACGTCGCCAGCACCACCGGGTACGCGCCGGGCTGGTTCGGCCGGTAGAAGGAGATGGTGTCCAGCGCCAGGTCGTTGCCGTCGCGGATGAACCAGGCGGACGAGATCGTCTTGCCCACCGAGTCCGTGGTGATCGCCACCGGGTCGGGCCCCGCCGACGTGATCACCTTGGCCATGTCCAGGTGTTGCGCCTGCGCGAACGACCACTCGTTGTAGGTGATCGACCCTTCGATGCCCTTGGCGGCCGCGGCGGCGCCGTCGTTGCCTTTGGCGCCCTCCCCGACCCCGCCGTTGAACTTCTTGCCGGCACCCTTGCCCCACGCGCCGTTGGACGCGGTATCGAGGTATTTCTGGAAGTTGTCCGTCGTGCCGGAGTCGTCGCTGCGGAAGATCACCCGGATGGGCTCCGCGGGTAGGGGGACACCGGGGTTCAGCGCCTGGATCGCCGCATCGTTCCACGTGCTGATGCCGCCGTTGAAGATTCTCGCGGCGGTCGGGCCGTCGAGCGCCAGCGACGTCACGCCGGTGACATGGTAGGCGATGGCAATGGGTCCGAACACCACCGGCAGGTTCCACACCGGCGAGCCGCACCGCTGCTGCGCTCGGGCGTACTCGTCCCTGCTCAGCGGCGAGTCGGAGCCGGCGAAATCGGTTTGATTGCCCACGAATTCGCTGATGCCCGCGCCGGATCCATTGGGCGTGTAGTTCAGGGACTGGCCGGGGCAGGCCTGCTCGAAGGCCTTGACGAACCGGGTCATCGCGTTCGCCTGCGCCGTGGATCCGCTGGCCTTGGGCGTCGGGATGCCGCCGCAGACCACCTTCGCCGGCGTGGCCGTCGACGCGTGCCCACCGCCCGCGTTGTTGTCACCGCACGCCGACACCGTCACCGCAGCGGACAGAACGGTCAGGGCAGCGCCAAATCGATTGAGCCTCAACTCACTACCGACTTACTCGCGGCCATGAGGCATGGTAACAAGACGTCGGCGGCCGGGCATGCCGAGCGATCCCGGCTAGTTTCTGGCGTGTGCCAGGAAGAACTGGGCGATGACCTCCGAGGCGTCGAGCGCGCGGGTGGTGGGCCCGATGACCGCCCGGGGCAGGTACTGCTTGCCTCCCGGCCAGGTGTGGCCGCCGCTGTCGATCTGGTAAAACACCACCTCGGTGGACCCCGCGCACCCGGCGGAACCGAAGCGGTGAACGACGGTGCCGTCCCCGACGCCGGGCAGGTCCTGAGCCGACGGATCGCCCTGGCAGCCGTCGGCCGCGCGCCACCTGTCCACCATGCTGTTCGCCGAGATGGCGTGGCTCAGACCGCCGCGGCCGTGCACCTCCCCGCCGTTGAACGGAACCAGCGGATCGGCAGTCCCGTGGGCGGCCAGCACGGACACGGGCCGCGCGGGATTACAGGCCACCCCGGCGCCGAGCGTGCCCGCCACCGGCGCGGCGGCGGCGAAGACGTCGGCGCGGTCGCAGGCCAACTTGTTGGACATGAAGGCCCCGTTGGACATTCCGGTGACGAACACATGCCCGGGCGCGATGCCGTAGTCGTTCTGCAGCTTGCCGGCCAGCGCGACCAGGAACCCGACGTCGTCGACGTGGCGGCGGTCGGCCGGCGACGCCCCCCGTCCGTCGGCCCAGCTCTTCTCGTATCCGTCGGGGTAGGCCACCAGCAGGCCGTGGGTGTCGGCGACGGCGTCGAAGTCGGTCAGGCCCCGCTGTCCGATCCCGGTTCCGCCGCCGCCGTGCAGGTTCAGCACCAGCGCGACGGGGTCGCCGGGCGGCACGTGCAGCGTGTACGTCCGGTCCATCCCGCCGGACCGCAACGTGCCGGGCAGGTCCCTGGCGCTGGCCGCGGAGACGTCACGCATGCCGCAGCCGGTTACGCATGCCGCCATGACGGCGAGGCATAACCAGCGGGCGTACGGCATGCCGACAAGTTACCGATCTTGCCGGTGAATCGACGAGGACGCGCAGATGAAGGGTCGCCGGCCGGCGCGGAACCTAGATGAAAGTTAGGACGTTCGCAACGTCGGCGACCATTACCGCCCACCGCTCCGTAACCTTCCAGCAACCTTCGGCGCAACACTTGATGTAGTCAACTAATCACTTTCCAATATCGACGGGGTATCACTATGACCAGCAACCGCATCCGCAAGCCCATACTGCTGTCGATGCTGGGTGCCGGCGCCCTGACGGCGGCGGCGCTGCTCGGCCCGCTCGCGGCGGCCCCGTCCGCGCACGCCGACGGGACCGATGACGCCTTCATCGCGGCGCTCAAGAACGACGGCATCGAGCACGAGTCCAAGCAGGCCGCAGTCTCGGCCGGTCACCTGGTGTGCCACCAGCTCGACATGGGCAAGACGCAGGAGCAGATCGCAACCGACGTGATGAACAGCAGCGGGATCGACGGCGACCACGCCGGATACTTCGTCGCCATCGCCGAACGCGCGTACTGCCCGCAATACGCCGACATCCCGTCGTGACGACGATCGGCCCGGGGGGTCCGCGCTTTCGTTCGCGGTGATGCCAAATACGGCGATCACGCCCGCCGCGCGGACGTAAAGTGCAACTAGTTCGCACTCACCCGGCCACGACCGGAAAACTTCACAGGGGAGTTTCTGTCATGACGCGCAGGAGATTGTTCGACCCCCTGTTCCGGGTGGGCTCCGGCCTGCTGCTGGTGATCGGTTTGTTCGGCCCGCTGGAAGCGACCGCCCACGCCGACGCCACCGACGACGCGTTCCTTTCCGCCCTGAAGGCCAAGGGCATCAAGTTCGGATCATCGGAGAAGGCGCTCGTCGCCGCCCACGAAGTCTGTGACGAACTCGACAACGGTAAGTCGCCGGCCCAGGTCGCCTCGACCGTGCAGAGCAACAGCGACCTCGACGGCTATCACGCCGGTTTCTTCGTCGGCGCCAGCATCCGGGCGTACTGCCCGCGGTACGCGTCTTAACGCAAACGCAACGCTCGCACCCCCTGTCGGAAACACGCCCGTCAGTAGAATTTGATGCATCGCTACGACGGAGACTGTGAGTGATTACGAGATTTTTAGTGTGCGGCGCTGTGCTTTTCGGGGTTGGTCTGGGGGTGGCGGGACCGGCGAGCGCCGATCCGAGCGTCTTCGGTGTGCTCAGTTGCGGCTGCCATGACGTGGCGCCGGCGAACAGCCCGGTGCCGACCGACCGGGTGAACGAAGGAATCCGCCAGGGACTCGCCGGCCCGGCGTCGACTCCGGTTCAGTAGACCTGCTCCGCGCTTTCAGCCGGCCGCGCCGTGCCCAACGGCCTGGACCGACGCGTGCTCGTGCAGCGCCTTCTCGGCCTCCTCGGGGACGGGCTTGAGGTCGAACACCACCTCCTTGACGGTCCCGGTGAACGCGTGGGGCGCCTTGTCCTCGTAGTCGCGGTCGACCACCAGCCCGTTGTCGCGGCTGACGTCCATTCCGGCGTAGGAGGTGAACGCCAGCGGCACGGTGTTCGCCATCTCCCCCTCACCGATCAGGGTTTCGTTGGCCCACAACGTCACTCGCCCGCCGGAGCCGGCGACGGGCCGGTCGATTTCAAACAGCATCCGCACCGTCACGTCGCCCGAGGGGATCGGCTCGACGGAGACCTGCCGGTAGGTGTCCACTCCGAGGTACGAATAGGTGTGGTGCAGCCGCTGCGTCTCGTCGATCCAGAGGGCAAACCCGCCGATGAAGTCGCCGTCGGCGACGATCACGCCCTGCGCACCGCCGTCCGGAACGTGCAGGCGCGCCTCGATCGCGTACGACCGGCCGAAGATGCGGGGCACCATGCCGCGTTGGATGTTCTGCACGTCGCCCTTGAACGTGAACCGCGTGGTGGTGGGCAGCGGCGGCAGCTCGCCGAACATCACCGCGATGCCGCCGAGCAGCGGCAGCACCCGGTTGCGTTCGGCCTCCTGCCACCACAGTCGGGTGAGTTCGGCGACCTTGTCGGGGTGTTGCGCCGCCAGGTCGTTGGCCTGCGAGAAGTCGTCGGGCAGGTAGTACAGCTCCCACACGTCGTCGTCCGGGTTGTACTTGCCGGGCGCGAAGCGCGCCAGCGTCTGCGGGGACAGGTCCCACGGCGCCTTGTCCAGGCGGGTGCAGGCCCACCACCCGTCCTTGTAGATGGCGCGGCTGCCGAAGTTCTCGAAGTACTGCACCGTGTGGCGCTCCCCGGCCGCCGGGTCGCCGAAGGTGTGCAGGAAGCTGGTGCCGTCCATGGGTTCCTGCTCGACCCCGTCGACATGGGTGGGCTCCGGTAACCCGATGGCCTCCAACACCGTTGGGGCGATGTCGATGCAGTGGGCGAACTGCGAGCGGATCGCCGCGTCCGCGGGGATCCGGCTCGGCCAGGCGACCACCATCGGATCGCGTGTACCGCCCAGGTGGCTGGCCATCTGCTTGCCCCACTGGAACGGCGTGTTGCTGGCATGGGCCCACGCCGACGCGAAGTGCGGCGCGGTGAGCTCGTCGCCCAGCGCCTCCACGCCGCCGTACTGCTCGATGAGCTCGAGCTGGTGGTCGGCGTCGAGTAGCAGGCCGTTGAGGAACGTCATCTCGTTGAACGAGCCGGTGATGGTGCCCTCCATGCTGGCGCCGTTGTCACCCCAGATGTAGAAGACCAGCGTGTTGTCCAGCTCGCCGAGGTCCTCGACGGCGTCCAGCAGCCGGCCGACGTTGTAGTCCGCGTTCTCCGAGAACCCGGCGAACACCTCCATCTGCCGGGCGTAGAGCTTCTTCTCGTTGTCCGACAGGCCCTCCCAGGCCGGGAACAGGTCGGGCCGCTCGGTGAGTGCGGTGTCGGGCGGGATGATGCCCAGCTCCTTCTGCCGTTCGAAGGTCTCGCGGCGGTAGGTGTCCCAGCCCTCGTCGAACTGGCCGCGGTACTTGTCGGCCCACTGGGTGAACACGTGGTGCGGCGCGTGGGTGGCCCCGGTCGCGTAGTACATCAGCCACGGCTTCTGCGCGTCCTGGGCCCGCACGGCATGCAGCCACTCGACGGCCTTGTCGGTGAGGTCGTCGGGAAAGTAATAGGGCTTACCGTCCCGACCCTGCGGAACGCCGATGACGGAGTTGTCCTGGGTGATCAGCGGGTCGTATTGGCCCGCGGCGCCGGACAGAAAGCCCCAGAAGTGGTCGAACCCCCAGCCCACCGGCCAGTTGTCGAACGGGCCGGCCGCGCCCTGCACGTTGTCCGGCGTGAGGTGCCACTTGCCGAAACCGCCCGTGACGTAACCGTTGTCGCGCAGGATTCGCGGCAGCGACGCGCAGCTGCGCGGCCGGACCGTGGAATAGCCGGGGAACGGGCCCGGAAACTCGCAGACCGATCCGAAGCCCACCCGGTGATGATTGCGTCCGGTCAGCAGTGCGGCGCGGGTGGGAGAGCACACCGCGGTCACGTGAAACCTGTTGTAGGTCAGCCCGTTTTGCGCCACGCGGCTCAGCGTCGGGGTGTGGATGCCGCCGCCGAAGGTGTCCGGGCCACCGAACCCGGCGTCGTCGATCAGCACGATCAGCACGTTCGGCGCGCCGTCGGGCGCCTTGGGGCCCGGCACGATCGTCCAGTCGCCCACCGACTCGCCCATGGTGCGGCCGACCGTGCCGCCGAAGGCACGTTGCGGGAGCGGCAGTTTGGTGCGGTCCGGGTTGAACTTGCCCATCGCCTCCTCCAGCGCGGCACCCAGGCTCCGCAGCGTCGAACGGCTCAGCTCGGCAACGGATTTCATGGGTGAGCCGACCAGCGCCTGCTCGGTCGCGAGCCTGCCTTCGGACGGCACCACGGCGATGACGACGGCGCTGCCCGCGGCCAGCGCCTGCCCGATCTTGTCGCCCAGCCCGCTGGTGATCCGGTGGTGGGCGAACGTCCCGGCCAGCGCCCCGGCGGCGGCCCCCACGGCCGCGGAGGCCAGCAGCGCCGGGGAGAACAGCCCGACGGCCAGGCCCGCCCCGGCACCCCACGCCGCGCCCCGCCGGCCCAGGCGGTTGCCGGTGTCCAACAGGACCGCGTTGCCGTCGGAATCCTTCCCGACCAGCACGGCGCCCCGCAGCGCAACCCGCTTGTGTTTCGTTCCCTCGGTGAGGGTTTCGAAGTCCCGGCGGGCCGAGTCGATGTCCTGGTATCCGGCGACGATGACCAGCGCGTGTTCTTCGCTCATGACGGGCACCCTACTTCCGTACGGGCCGCCGCGGCGGCGACATACCGTTGACATAGTGGAACCGCGCGGCGCGCCGTCGGATGTGATGAGCCTGTCCGCGGACCCGCTGCGGGGGCGCGACGGGGTGCATCGGCTCCGCGTAGAACATCAGCTTGGCGAGTTCGACCAATACCAGGTAGCTGACCACGAAGGCGCCCAGTACAGCGAAGAATTGCCACGGCAGCGGCTGGAAGCCCAGCGGCCGGGCCAGCGGCGAGATCGTCAGCACGACCCCGGCGGCGACGACCGTCAACGTGGTCGCGGTCAGCAGCCCGCTCGGCCGGCTGCGGAAGAACGGCACCTTGCGGGTGCGGATGGCGAAGATGATGAGCGTCTGCGTCGCAAGCGATTCCACGAACCAGCCGGTGCGGAACTCGATGGCGCTGGCGTGCAGCACACCCAACATCAACCCGAAGGTCAGGAAGTCGAACAGCGAGCTGATCGGGCCGAAGATCAGCATGAACCGCCGGATGAAGGCAACGTTCCAATGCGACGGCGCGTGCAGTTGCTCCTCGTCGACCCGGTCGGTCGGGATCGCCAGCTGCGAGCTGTCGTAGAGCAGGTTGTTGAGCAGGATCTGGCTGGGCAGCATCGGCAGGAACGGCAGCAGCGCCGAGGCGGCGGCGGCGCTGAACATATTGCCGAAATTGCTCGACGTCCCCATGAGCACGTACTTGATCGTGTTGGCGAAGATTCGCCGGCCCTCGGCCACCCCGGTGGCCAGCACCCCCAGGTCCTTCTCCAGCAGCACCACGTCGGCGGCGTCCTTGGCGACGTCGGTGGCGCTGTCCACCGAGATTCCCACGTCGGCGGCGTGCAGGGCGAGCGCGTCGTTGACGCCGTCGCCGAGGAAGCCGACCGAGCGGCCGGTGCGCCGCAGCACGGTGATGAGCCGCGCCTTCTGCTCGGGCGTGATGCGGGCGAAAATTGTGTGGCCCTGCGCGGCACCGGCGAACTGGTCATCGTCGAGCCCGTCGAGCTCGGCGCCGGTGGCGGTGCCCTTGGACGCCAAACCGAGGTCGGCGCACACCTTCTCGGCGACCCGCGGATTGTCGCCGGTGGCGATCTTCAGCTCGATGCCCAGCTGCGCCAGGTCGGCCAGGGACTGCCGGGCCGCCACCTTCGGCTCGTCGGCGAACACCAGGAACCCGGCCAGCGACAGGTCGCATTCGTCGGCCGCGGTGATGGTCGTCAGGTCCGGGGCCGCTCTGGTCGCCACGGCCACCACCCGGCGCCCCGAGGCGAACAGGCCCTCGAGGGTGTCGTGGGCGGCCGGCGCGGTGGCCCGGCACTGGGCCAGCACCTGCTCGGGGGCGCCCTTGACGACGAGCACCCGGCCGCCGTCGTCGTCGACCAGCACCGATGTCGCGCGGCGTTCGTGGTCGAACGGCAGCACCGCCACCCGTCGCACGTCGCCCACCAGTTCCCGCGGCCGCGGAGACTCCCACAGCGCGGCGTCGAGCGGATTGCCGCTGCCGCCACCGGCTTCCGGGTCGACATCGGTGGCCAGCAGGCCGAGCCGGCGGACCGATTCGCTGTGCTCCCCGGCGGCGTCGATCGTGTCGACCAGCCGGATCCGGCCTTCGGTCAGGGTGCCGGTCTTGTCGGTGATCAGGATGTCGATGTCGCCGAGGTCCTCGATGCAGACCAACCGCTTCACCAGCACCTTGGCCTTGGCCAGCTGACGCGAGCCGGTCGCCAGGCTGGTGCTGACGACGGCGGGCAGCAGCTGCGGGGTGATGCCGACCGCGATCGCCAGCGAGAACAGCACCGAATCGATGATCGGCTTGGACAGCAGCAGGTTGCTGAGCAGGATCACCACCATCAGCGCGACCGCGACCTGCAGCAGCAGGTAGGAGAACCGGCGCAGCCCGACCTGGAAGCCGGTCTCGGGGGCCCGCTCGTCCAGACCGGCTGCGATGCGCCCGAATTCGGCGTTCTTACCGGTGGCGTATACCACGCCGGTGCCCTCGCCGGCGCTGACGATGGTGCCCATGAACGCCAGGTCCGACGCCTCGGCGAGCTCGGTCCCCTCGGGCACCGGATGCGGCGACTTCTCCGAGCCGGTCGATTCGCCGGTCAGGATGCTTTCGTTGCATTCCAGACCGCTGGCCTCGATCAGCCGGACGTCGGCGGGCACCGCCTCGCCCAGCGCCAGCCGGACGATGTCGCCGGGCACCAGCGCGGTGACATCGAGTGCGACGAAGTTCCCGTCGCGGCGCACCAACGTGTTGTGGTGCACCCCGGCGTGCAGGGCGGCGGCGGCCCGCTCGGCGCGATATTCGTTGACGAAGCCGAGACCGATGCTGGCCGCGAGGATCACGCCGATGATGACAGCCTGCATGCTGTCACCCAGGAAGTAGGAGACCACCGCGGTGCCGGCCAGCAGGATCAACACCGCGCTGCGCAGCTGGCGGCCCAGCACGGCGAGCGCGTTGACGTGATGGGTCCGTACGGCGTTCGGGCCATAGCGGGCAATTCGGGCGGCCGCCTCGCCGCTGGACAGGCCGGCGGCCGAGCTGTCCAGCTGCCGCAAAACCTCGTCGAGGCCGGCCGCGGCGACCCGCCTGGTGTCCAAAGTGGGCTCTATGACCCCGATCTCGGTCATAGCCAGTCGCGCCGTCGGAACATCACGTACAGGACCGCCATGAAGACGAGGATCACGGTGGTGCTGGCCGCGAAGCCGGAGACGGTCCCGAACCCCGGGTACGGGACGTTCTGGCCGTAGAACCCGGTGATCGCCGTCGGCACGGCGATGATCGCCGCCCACCCGGTGAGCTTCTTCATGACGGTGTTCAGCCGCGCGTCCTGCAGGGACAGGTTCGTCTCGAAGATCGTTGTGATCATGTCGCGCAACGACTCCGTCCACTCCGACACGCGCAGCACGTGGTCATACAGGTCCGCGTAGAGCGGGTCGAGCTCCCGAGGCGCCGCGACCTCGAGGCGGTGGTGCTGAATCGAGTTGACCACCTCCCGCATCGGCAGCGCCACTCGCCGCAGGTTGACCAGGTCCCGGCGCATCCGAAAGGTCCTGCGCTGGAAGGTACCCCGGGGCGAACTGCCGTCGAAGAGCTCGTCCTCGATCGCCTCCACGCAGTCGTCCAGCGCCTCGACGGCCGCGAAATGGCTGTCGACCACGACGTCCAGCAGGCCGTGCACCAACGCGCCGACCCCGTACTGCTGGGCGCCGATCTCCTCCCATCGGCGGTTGACCTGCGCCATGTCGAAGTCGGGCGTGAGGCGCACCGTGATCAGGCCGCGGGGCAGGACGAAGGCCGACACCCGGCGCATCGACAACATCCGCGGCGCGTCGTCCGCCCCTTCGGGGGTGACGTCGACGGCGTAGACGGTGAAGAAGGTGTGGGTCGAGTACGCGGTGGCCTTGACCCGCTCGGCCGCGGCGACGGCATCCTCGACCGCCCAGTGGTTCAGGCGCAGCTCTTCGGCCAGCCCGCACAGCGTGTCGTGGTCGGGGCTGCAGAGATCGACCCAGACCAGGGCGTCCTCGCGGTCCAGATAGTCCGACACGTCGTCGAATACGAAGTCTTCCTGTGGCTTACCGAAACGCCACACGCGACCCTCTATTTTCGGCACTACCCGCTGTCCTTTTAGTAGGTGGAGATCTGGTCCCCGGCGGGCAGCGTACCGGTGACCGCGAAGACGACGCGCCGCCCTACCTCCACCGCATGATCGGCGAAGCGCTCGTAAAACCGGCCCAGCAACGCGGTTTCGACGGCCACGGAGATGCCGTGGTTCCAGTCGTCGTCCATCAGCAGGTCGAACAGGTGGCGGTAGAGCCGGTCCATCGCGTCGTCCTGCTCGTGCAGCCGGGCCGCCTCCTGTGGGTCGCGGGTGTTGAGCACCTGCTTCGCGCTCTGCCCCATGGCGATGGCAACCGTGGCCATGTCGGCGAAGCACCCGCGCACCTCTTGCGGCAGAACGTGTTTGGGGTATTCACGCCGGGCGATCTCGGCGATGTGCACGGCCAGCGCGCCCATCCGCTCGGTGTCCGCGATGATCTGGATGCCGCTGAAGATGGCCCGCAGGTCCCCGGCCACCGGCTGCTGCAGCGCCAGCAGGTCGAACGCGACCTTCTCGGCGTGCGCGCGCATCGCGACGATCCGCTCATGGTCGCGGATCACGCCCTCCGCGGCGACGAGGTCGGCCTCCAGCAGGGCCTGCGTGGCCCGCTGCATCGCCACACCGGCCAGTCCACACATCTGACCGAGTTGCCCGGCCAGCTCGATCATCTGCTTGCGGTATGCGGTTCGCATCGCTCAAAGCCTAGAGCTTTCGACGTCTCCCACAAGTGACAAAAGGCATCCGAATGGGGCCGCAACGACCCCTGCAAGAGCCTGCCCTGGGGGTTAATCTGCCCCTATGTCGAACGGTTTGCCGAACATTCACTGACCGGATGTACTGAACCGTGAATAGATTGATCACCACGCCGTTCCGCGTCGCGGCGGCGGGCACGCGGCTGGCGGTCACCGCCGGTGCCGTCGTGGCTGGGACGGCGGGCAGCGCCACCCTGCTGGGCGGCCGGTCCCTCGCGCGGGCGACGCCCGACGTCCCGGCAATGACCCGGGCGGCGGCGGGCATGGCGCTCGAGGCGATAGGCGGCCCGCCGGCACGGCGTACCAGCAGTAACGGCGCGCGGCACTGGATCGAGGTGCGCGGCCTGGACGGCGGGCAGGCTTCCGCCATCGCCGCCGACGTGCTGGCGGCCGCCCGCGCCACTCCCGGCGTAAGTCAGGCCTACCTGAACCCCACCCTGTCGCGGCTCGTCGTCACCCTCGAAACGGAAGACGGGCCGTCGACGGCCGAGCTGTGCCGAATCGTCGGCGACGCCGAGCGGCGCGGCCGCACCGGCCCCGCCAGGACGCCGCCGGCCAGCCTGCCCGGGGACGACGCGCTGCTGATGGGCCGGATGGCCGCGGCCACGGCCGCCGCTGTGGGCCTTGGCCTTTCGCTGACCGGCAGCCTGCTGCGCCTGCCCCGGCTGCCAGACCTGGTGGCGGTGCCCACGACGCTGGCCGACCACGTGCCGCGGCTGCGCCGCGAGCTGGACCGGCGCCTGGGCCCGGAGGGCGCCGACATGTTGTTCGGCTTCGTCAACGCCGCGACGGCGGCGCTGACGCTGTCGCCGACGGCGGCGGCCGCGGAGGCCGCGACCCGCGCCATGCTGGCGGCCGAGGCCTGGAACGGCCGGGTGACGTGGTCACGGCGGGAACCCGGGCTCGGCGCCCTGCCGATGCCCGACGACGCGGCCCTCACGCCCCGCCGCGCGGCGGCCGTGCCCGACGGCCGCGCGGAACGCTACGCCGACCGGGCAGGCGTGGCCGGTGCCGCCGCCGCCGCGGCGGTCGGGCTGCTCTCCCGCAACCCCGACGTCGCCGGGGCGGCCGCGCTGGCCGCCGTCCCCAAGCCGCTGCGCACCGTCCGCGAGGCGTTCGGGTGCGCGATGAGCCGCGGCCTGACCGCCCGCCATGACGCCCTGGTGTTGCGGCCCCGCACCCTGCGCGCCCTGGACCGGATCGACGCGGTGATGATCGACCCCCGGGCGCTGTACACCGCCGACCTGATGGTGAGCCGCGTTCTCGGAGTGGACAATTCGGAACGCGCCCGGGCCTGGGCGGCGGTCCGTGACGCGCTCGACAGCGTCGGGCTGTCCCCGGGCTGGCACCAGCTGGCCGACATTCCCGGCGCCGGCGACGTCGGCGAGGCGCTGATCAGCCCGGTGCGCGACCCCTACGCCGCGGCGGTGCTGACCGAGGCGCGGCAGGCGCAACCGCGTATCTATTCCCTCGACGACGACGGATTGCGCTCCCTCGCACAGGGTTTCGACCAGCTGTACCCGTCGAACGGGTCGATCGACCACGCCGTGGCCGCGGCCGTCGCCGAGCTCAAGGCGGGCGGGGCGACCGTGGCATTGCTGACCACGTCGGAGATGCGGGCCCCGCATCGGTCCGACGTCACGATCGGGGTGCTGCGCGACGGCAACCCGCCCCCGTGGGGCGCCGACATGCTGGTGTCGGACCTGACCGGCGCCTGGCGCGTGCTGCACGCGCTGCCCGCCGCGCGTGCCGCCACCGACAGCGCGATCCGGCTGGCGGCGTCGGCGTCGGTGATCGGCGCGCTGATGCTGATCCCGGGAGTGCCCGGCCGCAGCTCGACGTCGACCAACGCGGGCATGGCGGCCAGCCTGTGGTTCGGCTACCGGGCGGGCGCGAAGGTCTTCCGCGACCGGTTGCCGGAGCCCGAAACCACCCACGACTGGCACGGCCTGCCGGTCGCGGAGGTGCGGCGCCTGCTCCCCCGGCCACCCGGACAACACCCGACGGAGCCGCCCGCGGGGTGGCAGCAGTCGACCCCGGCCCGCGCGCTGCGCGGCGCGACCGCGACGTCGTGGAGGCTGTTCCGCGATTTCGCCGGCGAGATGCGCGACAACCTGGCCGACCCGATCACCCCGCTGCTGGCCACCGGTGCGCTGGCCAGCGCGCTGCTGGGTTCGCCACTGGACGCGGTGCTCGTCGGCAGCGTGCTCCTGATCAACGCGGCGATGTCGTCCGAGCAGCAGCTGCACGCCGAGCGGATCCTCAACCGCCTGCTCGCCGTGCAGGAACCGCCCGCGCGACGCCGCCTCGGCTCGGCGGACGGACGGCGCGCCGAGAAGATCGCGGCGACGCGGCTGCGCCCCGGCGACGTCATCGAGGTCCGCGCCGACGAGGTGATCCCCGCCGACGCCCGGCTGATGCACGCGCTGAACGTCGAGGTCGACGAGGCCACCCTCACCGGCGAGTCGCTGCCGGTGGCCAAGCAGACCGAGCCGACGCCCGGCGCGCCGCTGGCCGAGCGGACCTGCATGCTCTACGCCGGGACCACCGTGGTGGCCGGCACCGGGGTGGCCGTGGTGACCGCCGTCGGGTCGCGCTCCGAGATGCGCCGCGCCCTGGCGATGGCCCCGCGCAAACTGCAGGAGATCGGCCTGCAGCGGCAGCTGCAGCGGATCACCCGGCGGGCGTTGCCGTTCAGCGTGGCCAGCGGGGGCCTGGTGGGCGCGCTCAGCGTGGCGCGGGGCACCCCGCTGCGGGAGGCCGTCGGCGGCGCCGTCACGCTCGTCGTCGCCGCCATTCCCGAGGGGCTGCCGCTGGTGGCCACGCTGGCCCAGCAGGCCGCCGCGCGCCGGCTCACCGGCGAATCGGTGCTGATCCGCAATGCCCACTCCATCGAGGCGCTGGCCCGGCTGAACGTGGTCTGCTTCGACAAGACCGGCACGCTGAGCGCGAACCGGCTCAAGGTCAAGTCGGTGCGCCCGGTCGACGGCTACACCCCCGGGCAAGTGCTGGACGCGGCGGTGAGCACGAGCTACGCCATGCACACCCACCGCGTGGAGCACGCCACCGACGACGCCATCACCCAGGCCGCGGACGACCCCTCGCTGCGCGGCGACGGCTCGCCGGCCTCGCCGCGGGCGACGCGCGACGCGTTCCTGCCGTTCCAGTCCGGGCGTCCGTTCGCTGCCGCCCTGGTCGGCACCCGGCTGACCATCAAGGGCTCACCGGAGGTGCTCGCGTCCGCGCTCCTGCATGACGACGAGCCGCTGGAGGGGCAGATCGACGAGATGGCGGCGGGCGGCCTGCGGGTGCTCGCGGTGGCCGAGCGCGAGCTGACCGCCGAGCAGGCCGCGGCCGCGGCGGCGGACCCCGACCTCTTCGAAGACCTGTGCACGTCGAACCTGACCCCGGTCGGCCTGCTCGGGCTGGCCGACACGCTGCGGCCGGCGGCCCCCGCGCTGCTCGCGGAGCTGGCCCGCCGCGGCATCGGCGTCCGGCTGATCACCGGCGACCATCCGGCGACCGCCGCCGTGATCGCCCGCGAGCTGGGCATCGACGTCACCACCGATCAGGTGGTCATCGGCAGCGACTGGGAGGCCATGTCGGCCGACCAGCGCGCCGCGACGGCCGCGTCGCGCCAGGTGTTCGCGCGCATGACGCCCGAGCACAAGATCGATGTGGTTCAGACCCTGGAGCGGGCCGGGGTGGTGACGGCGATGGTCGGCGACGGGGTCAACGACGCCGCCGCGATCCGGGCCGCCAGCGTCGGCATCGGGGTGGCCGCGCGCGGCAGCGACGCGGCGCGCACCGCGGCCGATGTCGTGCTGCTCGACGAGCGGATCGAGGCGCTGCTGGACGCCCTCGACGAGGGCCGGCAGCTGTGGCGGCGGGTGCAGTCGGCGGTGGCGATGCTGGTCGGCGGCAACCTCGGCGAGGTGGGCTTCGCCCTGTTGACCACGATCCTCACCGGCCGCTCGGTGCTCAATGCCCGCCAACTGCTCCTGGTCAACATGCTGACCGACGCCCTGCCGGCCGCCGC
Source organism: Mycobacterium saskatchewanense (assembly GCF_010729105.1). NCBI lineage: Bacteria > Bacillati > Actinomycetota > Actinomycetes > Mycobacteriales > Mycobacteriaceae > Mycobacterium > Mycobacterium saskatchewanense. Next base: position 5,000,574 of record NZ_AP022573.1, on the reverse strand, counting down.
GCTGGCCGTCAGCCCGCAGACCGGCACCGCCGACGTCGACCGCGACGAGGCGGCGATGTGGCGGTCGATCGGGGTCCGCGGCGCGGCCACCACCATGGGCGCCACCCTGGGGTGGGGCATGGCCAGCTTCACCGGCACCCCGCGCCGCGCGGCCACCGTCGCGCTGATCGCCCTGGTCAGCACGCAGCTCGCCCAAACGCTGGTGGACTCGCGCGCACCGCTGGTGGTGTTGACGTCGGTCGGGTCCCTCGGCGCGCTCGTCGTGGTGGTCAGCACCCCGGGGCTCAGCCAGGTGTTCGGGTGCACCCCGGTCGGCCCGGACGCCTGGGCCCAGGCGCTGCTGGCCGCGGTGGTCGGGAGCGCGGCGTCCGCGCTCGCCCCCGGCCTGCTGGCCCGTGCCGCCGAGACGGGGCAGCGCCGCCTCTTGTCTTCTTTGCCCGCACCGTCCCTTTCGCCCGCACCTTCGAGCAGAAAGACATCATGGAACACGTAGAACGATTGCAGCTCAAGCCCTTCCGGACCGCCTCCGAGCACATCGACGGCGCCTGGTGGCCGCGGTCAGCGGACCTGGTCGACGAGCTACCGGACCTGGTGACGTCGGTGGCGGACCGACTCGGGCGGGTGGTGATGGTGGGCTATCGGCGCAACGGCTGGCAGGAGACGCCGCCACTGGCCGACGTCGCCGGCCACCAGATCGAGCTGCTGGGCTTCACCAGCGACGAACCGTCCAGCATCATCCTGATCGGCGAGGACGGCCGCCACCTGTCGCTGCACGTCATCCGGCCCGACGCCGGCGAGCAGGTGGCCCGGCAGGCCCTCGATGAGGCGCGCGCACAGCCGGCCGAGGACGCCGCGCCGGCCGCCCGCGCATTGGTGTCGCGGTCGGTGGACGACGTCGCGGACAAGCTCGCGCGCCACGAGGGGCTCGACGACGCGGAGCGGACCGCCCAGATCAAGGCTTGGTGCGAGGAGGCCGCCCGGCAGTTCGTCGACGCCCCGGTCCAGACCTTCGTTCCCATCCTCGTCGAGCACATCGTCCGCAACCGCATGATCGAGTCGCGCGAGCAGCCCACGTCGCCCATGCCCACGTGAACCCCGAGCCGGGGCTGACTGCGCAGGAGGCCGCCCGGCGACTCCTCGAGGTCGGACCCAACGAGATCGAGGGTGTGCTGCCGGCACCGGCGTGGCGGAAGGTCCTGGCCCAGTTCCGCAGTCCCCTGATCTACCTGCTGGGCGCGGCGCTCGTCGCCTCGTTGGCGGTGTGGGTGGCCGAGGGGGCCACCGGCTGGCCGGTCGACGCCGTGGTGATTGGGGTCATCCTGGTCCTCAACGCGGTGCTCGGCTACGTCCAGGAGGCCCGCGCCGAGCGGGCGGTCGATGCCCTGGCGCGGATGACCGCGGCCACGGCGACCGTGGTCCGCGACGGCGTCGCGGCCCGGCTGCCCGCCCGCGAACTGGTGCCCGGCGACGTGCTGCTGCTGCGCGAGGGAGACGCCGTCGCCGCCGACGCCCGCCTGTTGTCGTCGGAGGGGCTGGAGGTGTCCGAGGCCGCGCTGACCGGGCGCAGCGCACCCGTCCGCAAACACGCCGGGGCGGAGCCTGACCGGGCCGACATGGTGTTCAGGGGAACGGCCGTCACCAAGGGCGACGCGCGGGCGGTGGTGACGGCCACCGCGATGCAGACGCAGACCGGGCAGATCGCCGGGCTGGTGCGCACGGTCGACCACGAGCCGACGCCGTTGCAGCGCGAGGTGGCGCGCGCCAGCCGGGTGCTGGGGATCGCTGTGCTGGTCATCGCCGTCGTGGTCATCGCGACCGTCGTGTTTGTCTTCGGCATCCACACCGCCCACGACGCCGTGACCGCCGTGCTGCTCGGCGTCTCGCTGGCCGTGGCCGCCGTGCCCGAGGGACTGCCCGCCATCATGTCGGTCGTGCTGGCACTCGGGATGCGGCGGATGGCGGGCCGGCACGCCATCGTCAAGGAGCTCGCATCGGCCGAGACGCTGGGGTCGGCGTCGGTGGTCTGCTCGGGCAAGACGGGAACCCTGACGACGGGCGAGCTGACGATCGTCCGCGTCGTGACGCCCGGCGGCGAGGCTGCGATCAATGGCGAGGCGATCGACGATGCGCTGGGACGACAGGTCGCGCTGGTGCTCGCCGCCGGCGAGGCCACCCGCGACCCCACCGCCCGGGGTGATCCGATCGACGAGGCGTTCCGGGCGGCCCGTCAGAAAGTCGGCGGGGCCGTGGACCGGGTCGCCGGCGAGGTGGGCGACCCCACCGCGCTGCTCGACCGCTGCGCGTGGCTGCAGGCCGGTGAGCGGTTGACGCCGATCGACGAGCCGGCGCGCGCGGCCGTCCGCGGCGACGCCGAGCGGCTGGCCCTCGACGCCCTGAACGTCGTCGCCGTCGCGCGCCGCAGCGCCGACGGCGACCTGGTCTACCTCGGCATGGTCGGGATCACCGACCCGCCGCGACCCGAGGCCGCGGCGGCCATCGCCGACGCGCACCGCGCCGGGGTCAGGGTCGTGATGATCACCGGGGACCATCCGCGCGCCGCGGCCCGCATCGCCCGCGAACTCGGCATCGAAGACCAGGAGTCGGCGGTGTCCGGCGCCGAGCTCGCCGCCCTCGACGACGACCAGCTGCGCGAGACCGTGCGCCGGCATTCGCAATACACCCAGGTCGACCCGGCCGACAAGCTGCGCATCATCGACGCGCTGCAGGCCGACCACCAGGTGGTCGCCGTCACCGGCGAGGGCATCAACGACGCGCCCGCACTCAAGCGGGCCGACATCGGCATCGCGATGGGGCGCACCGGCACCGACGTGGCCCGGGAGGCGGCGAACATGATCCTCGCCGACGACAACTTCGCGACCATCGTGGAGGCCATCCGGGAAGGCCGCGGCATCTTCGCGAACATCAAGAAGTCCCTGCGCTACTTGCTGTCGTCGAACATGGGCGAGATCTTCACCGTCTTCTTCGGCGTCGTGCTGGCCGGCGCGATCGGCCTGTCAGAGGGCGGCACCGTCGCGCTGCCGCTGCTGGCCACCCAGATCCTGTGGATCAATCTGCTCACCGACGGCGCGCCGGCCTTGGCGATGGGCGTGGATCCCCAGACCGAGGAGGTCATGAGCAGGCCGCCGCGCTCGAAGTCCGATCGGGTCATCGACGGCCGAATGTGGAACAACATCGTGGTGATCGGCGCGGCGGTGGGCGCCGCGACGCTCGTCACGATCTGGCTCTACGCGCCCCGCGGTCCGCTGCCGTCATCGCTGGACACCGCCCGCACCGCGGGCTTCACCGTGCTGGTGATCACCCAGCTGTTCAACACGATCAATGCCCGCAGCGAGACGCAGAGCGCCTTCCACCGCTTCTTCGCCAACGGCTGGCTGTGGGCGGCCATCGCCGTGTCGGCACTGCTGCAGGTCGCCGTGGTTCAGGTGCCGTTCCTCAACACGGCCTTCACCACCACGCCGCTGTCGGCGAGGCAGTGGCTGGTGTGCATCGCCGTGTCCAGCAGTGTGCTGTGGGTCAGCGAGGTGCGCAAGCTCATCCTGCGCTGGGCCGACCGGCGGCCATCAGCGCCGTGATCGCCTCGACGTCGCCGGGCCCGGGGACACCCCAGTCCGGCTTGTAGTCGAACAGCTCGTCGGCCGGGACTGTCTGCAGGTCGACCTCGAGCAGCTCGATGGCGTTCAGCGGAACCAGGGCCGGGTGCACGTGGCCGCAGGCGCGGGCCAGGCACAGCAGCTCGAAGCGCAGCGTGGCCAGGTAATTGGCGCAGCGCACCGATTTCAGGGCCGGGTCGAGGCCGTGCTGCAGCCACGCCGACGGGGTGGCGACGCCGGATGGGCAGCGCCCCGTGTGGCAGCGCTGGGCCTGGATGCAGCCGATGGAGAACATCGCCGTCCGGGCGACGTTGACCATGTCGCAACCCATGGCCAGCGCCAGCAGCGCGTTCTCGGGGATGCCGAGCTTGGCCGAGCCGATGAACACCACGTCGTGGTGCAGGCCCGCCTCGGCGAAGGTGCGGTAGACACGGGGGAACGCCCACTTGAAGGGCAGGGCGACGTGGTCGGTGAAGACCAGCGGCGCCGCGCCGGTGCCGCCCTCTCCGCCGTCGACTGTCACGAAGTCGACGCCCCGGCCGGTGCGGGCCATCCGCGCGGCCAGCTCGGACCAGAACGCGCCCTCCCCGACCGCCGACTTGATGCCGACGGGCAGCCCGGTCTCGGCCGCGATGGTCTCCACGAGGTCCAGCAGCCCGTCCACGTCGCGGAACGCCGAGTGGCCGGCCGGGCTCTTGCAGTCCACCCCGGCCGGGATGCCGCGGATGGCCGCGATCTCGGGGGTCACCTTGGCGCCGGGCAGCATGCCACCCAGGCCGGGCTTGGCGCCCTGGCTGAGCTTGATCTCGATGGCCCGGATGGACGGCGTGGCCGCCACCCGGTCGACCAGCTGCGGGAGGCTGAACGTGCCGTCGTCGTTGCGGCAGCCGAAGTAGCCGGTGCCGATTTGCCAGACCAGGTCGCCGCCGTGCAGGTGGTACGGCGAGACCCCGCCCTCGCCCGTGGTGTGCAGGGCGCCGGCCAGCGCGGCGCCGCGGTTGAGCGCGGTGACGGCGGCGCCGCTGAGCGACCCGAAGCTCATCGCGGAGATGTTGACCAGCGAGGACGGCCGGAACGCCTTGGCGCGGCCGCGTGCGCCGCCGAGCACCTTCGCCGCCGGCAGCGGCACCGCCGGGTCCGGGTGCTCCGGTTCGCCCGCGGGCGCCGGCACCGGGAACGCCGCATGCTTGATCACCGGGTAGTTGTGCACCCGTTCCAGGTCGTTGTCGGTGCCGAAGCCGAAATACCGGTTGGTCAGCTTCGACGACGTGTACACCCAGCGCCGCTGGTCCCGGCTGAAGGGCCGCTCGGCGTCGTTGTCGGTGACGATGTACTGGCGCAGTTCCGGGCCGACGGCCTCCAGCAGGAACCGCAGGTGCCCGATGACCGGGTAGTTGCGGAGGATGGTGTGCCGTCGCTGCCATAGATCCCAGCCCGCGACGGCGGTCAGCCCCCCGCCGACGACAGCGGCGAGGGGCGGCTTTCTGCGGCGCTTCACGCCACCCATGTTCACCAGAACTTCGCCGGTCCTTCTAGTGACCTCGGTCCTCAATTAAGTCCCAATAGGTCCTGGGGGCGGCGACTTCCGGCCCTAGCCCGTTCGGCGAAGGCGCGTCAGGCTGGCCTGGCGCGCCGAAAGGGAATGGTGTGGGCGGTAAGGGTTTTGTCATCCGGGAGTTGGTCGAGCCGGTTCTGGTCGCGGTGACCGTCGGCGCGCTGGCCGCTGGCGGCATCGCCTGGCTGGCCGGCTCGCAACCGGTGGCCGATTGGTGCTGGATAACGGGCACGGCGGTGGCCATCGTGCCCGCGGTGGTGTGGGTGCTGACGGCCCTGCGCCGGGGGCGGGTCGGCGTCGACGTGATCGCGGTGCTGTCCCTGGTCGGGACCTTGCTGGTCGGCGAGTACCTGGCCGGCGCGCTGATCGCGGTGATGCTGGCCGGCGGGCGGGCCCTCGAGGCGGCGGCCGAACGCCGCGCGTCCCACGACCTTCGCGCGCTGCTGGAGCACGCGCCGCGCTTCGCCCGCCGACGAGTCGGCGCTTCAGTGTCCGTGATCGCGCTCGACGACGTGGCGTTCGGGGACCAGCTGGTCGTCGGACCGGGCGAGGTGGTCCCCGTGGACGGGCGGGTCACCGGCCCGGCGGCGGTGCTCGACGAATCCGTTCTGACCGGCGAACCGCTGCAGGTCGAGCGCGGCGTCGGCGAACCGGTGCGCAGCGGGGTGGTCAACGCGGGCGGGGCGTTCGAGATCCAGGCCAGCGCCACCGCCGCCGACAGCACCTACGCGCAAATCGTCCGCCTCGCCGAGCAGGCCGGGGCCGAGAACGCGCCGGTGGTCCGGCTGGCCGACCGCTACGCCGCCTGGTTCCTGCCGCTGACACTGCTGATCTCGGGCGGGGCGTGGCTGGCCAGCGGCTCCGCCGTGCGGGCGGTGGCGGTGCTGGTGGTGGCGACCCCGTGCCCGCTGCTGCTGGCCGCGCCGGTGGCGATCGTGTCCGGCCTGTCGCGGGCCTCCCGTCACGGCGTGGTGATCCGCAACGGGGCGGCACTGGAAACCCTCGGCCGCGCGACCACGTTGGCGATGGACAAGACCGGCACGGTGACGACGGGGCGGCCCGTCGTGATCGACGTCGCGGCCGCCCCGGGGCAGGACGCGATCGAAATATTGCGGCTGGCGGCCTCGGTGGATCAGCTGTCGCCCCACGTGCTGGCCGAGGCGATCGTCACCGATGCCCGCGCCCGCGGCCTGGCCCTGTCCCTGCCCGCCGCGGTGATCGAGGAACCGGGGCGCGGGGTCACGGGCACCGTCGACGGCCGCCGCATCCAGGTCGGCAAGGACCCCGGGGAGACGGAGTCGGCGGCGTGGGCGCGCACGGCCGTGAATCGCGCCCTGCTGGACAGCGCCGCGATCGCCTGGGTGCGCATCGATGGGCGCGCGGCCGGCGCGGTGCTGCTGCGCGACCCGCTGCGCCGCCACGCGCCCCGAACCGTGCGGCGATTGCGCGCCGCCGGGCTGAGCCGGCTGGTGATGCTCACCGGCGACCGCGCGGAACCGGCCCGGGAAGTGGGCGCCGTGCTGGGCCTCGACGAGGTGTATGCCGGGCAGAGCCCGGCCGACAAGGTCGCCGCCGTGCGCGCCGAGAAGGACCGCGCGGTCACCGTGATGGTCGGTGACGGGGTCAACGACGCGCCCGCCCTGGCGGCGGCCAGCGTCGGCGTGGCGATGGGCGCCCGCGGCACGACCGCGTCGTCGGAGGCCGCCGACATCGTGCTGACCACCGACCGGCTGGAGCGGCTCGCCGACGCGATGGACATCGCCCGCTGGTCGCGGCGGATCGCGGTGCAGAGCGCCGTCGTCGGCATGGGACTCTCGCTGGCCGCGATGGCCGTCGCAGCCGTCGGGTGGCTGCCGCCGGCCGTGGGCGCGCTGCTGCAGGAGGGCATCGACGTCGCGGTGATCGGCAACGCGTTGCGGGCGCTGCGCGCCAACCCGGCCGTCGAGGTCGACCTGCCGCCGCGCACCGAGGAGATGTTGCGGCGTTTCGACGCCGAGCACGACGAACTGCGGGACGCCGTCGGGGTGCTGCGCGACGCCGCCGACCGCCTGGCGGCCGCGCCGGACGGACCGGCCCTGGAGGCGGTCGCCCGCGCGCACGCGCTGCTGAACGAGCGAATCCTGCCCCACGAACGTGCCGAGGAGACCCAGCTCTACCCGGCGCTGGCCCACCCCCTGGGCACGGGCGAGGCCACGGCGACGATGAGCCGCACCCACGCCGAGATACAACGGCTGTCGGACCGGGTCGGCGCCCACCTGAGGCTGGCCCCCGGCGGCGGCGCGATCCCGCCCGATCAGGTCGACGACCTGCTCGCGTGCCTGTACGGCCTGTACGCGCTGCTCCGGCTGCACTTCGTGCAGGAGGAGGAGAACTACTTCACCCTCGCCGAGGGCGAGCACGAGACCGCCGTCCCGACGATCGAAGCCGGGTAGCTCAACCGGCCGAGGGCGGCCGGTGCATGACCGTCCCCTTGAGCTCCAGCCCGAGTTCGATGTTGTCGTAGTCGCGGCCCTCGCGCTTGCGCGCGCCCGCCGCCGGCTGCGGCATCCGGAACGGCGGCATCTGGATCGCCGGCAGCCCGAACTCCCCCGTGGGAAGCGGCGACGCCGCCGACGCCAGCTGCACCGGCACCTGCGCCCCGGGGACCACTCCTACCACGGACGGCGGCATCATCAGCTTGCCCACCAGAACGCCGACACCCGTCGCGGCGGTGGGCGCCGAGACCGATCCGACGGCGCGCGCCGCGCCGGACAGGCCGTTGGCGACCGCACCCAGCGCGCTCTCGCCCTCGCCCAGCCCCTGGGCGATGTCGCCACCCACGTTCTGCAGGGTCTGCGACGAGCCGAGCTGGGCCAGGTAGCTGAGCAGGTTGATCGGAATCCCGCCGGCGATGAACTGGTTGGCGTAGGCGTTGAGCAGCCCGAACCAGCCCTTCTGGGGGTTGAAGCCCAGCGGCGTGCTCAGCAGCGAGGTCAGCAAGTCGCCCAGCGGCGACTGCACCGGGGCGGCGGCGACCGGCGCAGCGGCGGTGACCGTCTGGGCGGCGGCCGCCGCCGGGTTGACGATCGCGGGCGGCGATGAGAACTGCGGCAGGTCAAGGGCCTGCGCCGAGGCCGCCTGGTAGCGGTACATCGCCGCCGAATTCCTGACCCACATGCCCTCGTACTGCGCTTCGGTCTCGGCGATCGGCACGAGGTTGTTCCCCAGCCAGTTGGTCGCCAACAGCTGCGCCAGCCGGGCCCGGTTGGCGGCGACCTCCGCCGGCAGGGCGATCGAGCTACGGGCCGCTTCGAACGCCGACGCGGCCGCCAGCAGCGAGGTGCCGACCTGCTCGCACTGCTGCGCCGTGGCGCGCAGCCAGGCCAGGTACGGCTCGACGGCCTGGACCATCGCCGCCGCGGACGGCCCGCGCCAGGCCTCGCCCAGCGACCACAGCTCGGCGGCGTAGCCCGGAAGGGCCTCCTCGACGTCGATGGCCAGCGCGCGCCACACCCCGGAGGCCTCGACCAGTGATCCCGCACCAGGTCCCGAGTGAATGAGCGCCGAGGTGATTTCGGGGGGCAGCATCCCAAAATCCATGACGCCCTACCCCGAGTTCGAGAACGATGGCTGCCTCATGCGACAAGGCATTTCGGTTTCCCCCGCACCGCGCTGCGCCCTCATCCCGCCGACGGCGATCGGGGCATGACGTTGCCCTTGAGTTCCTTACCGAACGCGAGATCCTCGTACTTCTGCTGTTTTCTCTTGCGCCAGCCGCTGCCGGCCGAGATCGGCGGCGGCATCAACGGGGGCAGCATGGGGAACCCGGCGTCCCCGGCGTCGAGCGGGGACGCCGCGGACGCGAGTTGCACGGGCGTCTGGGAGGCGGGTAGCAGCCCGACCACCGCGGGCGGCGCGCTCAGCTTGCCCACCGACACCGCGACACCCATGGCTCCCGTGGGCGCCGCGGTGGCCCCAACGGTGCGGATCGCGCTGGACAGGTCGCTGGCCGCCGCGCCCAGGGCGCCCTCGCCCTCCTCCAGGCCCTGCCCGACCTCCCCGCCCACGGCCTGCAGGGCCTGGGCCGAGTTGGCCTGCGCCACGTAGCTAAGCATGTTGATGGGGAAGCCGGACGAGACGAACTGGTTCGCGTAGGTGTTCGCCAGCCCGAACCAGCCGGCGTTCGGGTCGAAGCCGAAAGGGGTGCTGAGGATCGATGTCAGGAAGTCGCCGATGGATTGCGCCGGGGTGGTGGCGGCGGCGGACGCGGCGGTGGCCTGGGTGGCCGTGCCGGTGTCGCTGGCGATCGCGGGCGGCGACGAGAACTGGGGCAGCTCGAGCGCTTGCGTCGAGGCCGCCTGATAGCGGTACATCGCCGCGGAGTTGTTCGCCCACATGGTCTGGTACTGGGATTCGGTCTCGGCGATGGCCGCGAGATTGCTGCCCAGCCGGTCGGTGGCCATCAGCTGGAGCAGCCGCGCCCGGTTGGCGGCGACCTGCGCCGGCGGGACCACCGCGGCCTGGGTGGAGGTGAAAGCCGCGGCGGCGGCGTTCGCCGACGAGGCCACCTGCCGGCACTGCTGCGCGGTGGCGCGCACCCAGGTGAGGTACGGCGCGACGGCATCGTTCATCGCCGCCGAGGAGGGACCCTGCCAGGCCTGCGTCAGCGACGAGACCGCCTCGTTGTAGAGCGGAGCGGTTTCCTCCAGCCCGACGCCCAGGCTGTGCCACGCGTTGGCTGCCTCGATCAGCGATTCCGCTCCGGGCCCGGAGTGGATCATTGCCGAGGTGATCTCGGGGGGCAGCGATATGAAGTCCATGACTGTCACACTCTCCGACGGCGGAAATCCGGTGAAAACTCTCGATGACTACGGCACGAATTGCCCACGAACATTGCGCATCGACGCCTTAGCTGCGGTCGAAAATTTCGCCACTGACGCTAGCACTTGCCGCGCCCGACGTGCCCTTTTCCCGTTACCTCAGCGAGCGGGTGCCGCGCTGGCAAATACCCGCACGCTGAATGTTTGTTGGCCAGTTGCCGCGGACGAGCGTCCGACCACGACACCGCCACCAGATTGTGCGCACCCTTGCAACAGGTTTGGTATGCGCTCGGGGCGAGTGGGGCTCGCCCGTTTGGCGGTGGGATCCGGATTGAGGACGTACGCAGCACAATCGACGGATCCAACCACCCGGTGTTGTGCGCGCGCAGCTAAGTGCCGTGCGCATTCCGGCAGGCACTCTCGCCAGCGATACGCCAGCGTTGTGGGACGAAGTTCTCGCGAGGTGCAGATGGTGATGTCCGCGCCTTTAGGGAGCGAAACCTTCGATTTTGAAAGGACGTTCGCTGGTCGGTGCGGCTTTGTGGCACCCAGGACGCAGCCGTGCGCAAGGATCCGGGCCGGCGCCGCCGGGCCCACCAGCGTCCCGGGCGTCGACGTCCGCGCTTCGCCCAGCCGATGTAGCGCGGATTGTCACCCCCGGACGAACCGATGTCATGGCTGAGTCGTGTCAAGCTCAGGCATTGGTTGCTTCGTGGCGGTGCTCAAGGTTTCGCGCACAAGGCGCTCAGCCTTCGAGGCAAGCGGTGGAGATGAGGCATTTCGGAATGAGCAAAGAAGACCGCGCTGATAAAGGTGACAGAACCTCGGCGCGATACCGGCAGGTCGACGTCGCCCCTAGTCGGCACGCTACTCGAGTAGTGCAGCTCGAGGCGCTTGACCGCTTCATCTCCGAGCAATTGGTCCCGATGCGGTTGTCGACCGACGATGCCGGAACCTTCCAAGCTAAGGCACGCTCAGCGAGTCTGGGGCACGTCGAGTTAACCGACCTGTGGGTCCGCGACCCATGTGTGGCTCGTCGTACCAGAACGCTCATCACTGCCGACGGCCCGGAGTATCTGAAGGTTGGCCTTCAGCTTTCCGGCATCTCCGCGGTGTCCCAGGGCAGTCGCGAGGCCACGCTGAGGCCCGGAGACCTCCTCTTGTACGACACGAGCCGTCCATACCAGATCAGCTCGGGTCCTTCGTCCCACATGCAGACAGTGATGTTCTCCCGAGGGGCGCTACGGCTGTCTCCAGCGCAGTTGGAGCAGTTACCGCTTCGACCGATAAATTGTCGGCAGGGCGTGGGATTGCTGGTGTCGCAATATCTCAACGGCGTCCGTCGGCAACTTGACGCTGGGATGCCTTCGGACTCTTGCTACCTCGCCAATGCAACACTGGATCTGCTTGCGGCACTGTTCGTCGCCGAGTTGCCGGGCACGGCGCCGACGGATCCAGATAGCGGCAAGGCGGGCCTGCTTCTTCGGGTTCGGGCAGATATCGAGAATCGGCTCTCCGACCCTTACCTCGATGTCCCGAGCATTGCCGCGGCGCACTACATCTCCGTTCGCACTCTGCAGAAACTCTTCGAAGACGAGGAGCAAACGGTGACCGGGTGGATTCGGGCTCGACGTCTTGAACGCTGTCGCAGGGACCTAGCCCTACCCGCTCTTGCGCAAACGCCGATTGGGTTGATCGCCGCTAATTGGGGCCTCATCCATCAATCGCACTTCTCCCGACTGTTCAAGTCGGCGTACGGGGTATGCCCACGCGACTATCGGAACCGGAACATGGGCACCCCCGGCGCCTGAGTCCGGTTGCGTGCGGCCCTGCCGAATTGACCATCCAGGGACCATCGCATCCATGCGACGACCTCTCACAAAACGGACCTCAACATCTGGAATTCGAACTCGCCGCCGCAGCACGTCCGGGTTCACCGCTCATCCGATTACCGAGATTTGCCGTCTGCTATTTTGATTTCGTCAACGGCAAAACTGCGAATCAGCTGCTCTGTGTTCCTCGGATTCAGGACCACGCCAGGCACTTCCTTCTTGGTGTCTGATTCGGTTTCAATGTAGCCCACGGTGCGGAAGTTGTAGATATCTTCCCCGAGATACAACAGTTTCGCGCCTTCAGGAAAATCGGCGTCCACATATGGTTCGGCGTCATTCCGCCCGACAGACTTCGCCGCGCTGTGACGGCCATCATACGCGGGGGTGCCCACGTAGGGGGGCTCGATTCTGTTAGAAGTGGTCAGCTTGACCCAGCCCTTCGCATCATCAGCAACAAATGCAACGTTGAACCGGTCCTTACCGATTGACGCGTACCCATATTCGGTGTGGCCAACATATTCGCTCAGCCACATAAACCAATCCTGCTCCAATACATCAGCCTTCGATCCGTAATAGCTGTCAGCAGATCCCCAATACCTGTCTAGCCCGCCAAGTCCCGTGACGGCCTGACCTTCAAGAGTGCCTTCAACTTCACAGAGCGTGGTAAGGCTGTAGAATGTCTCTTTCCCGGGCATGGTAAATTTGAACGAATATCTCATGGGCTTGAAAACCAGATGCAACTCGTCGCGCAAATCAGTAAGTCTGAATTTGTCTGTGGACAAAGTCAAAGTAGTGTCGACAGCGGCGTCAAGGCTGTGGATCCTCACCGAAGTGGAGTCAGCGGACCACTCCCAGTTAGGTTCGACCGGCTTCGGCCGCCACAGTTCCGGATAAGCCTTCTCATAATTCTTGGAAAAATGGCGTAGTCGCATCCCGTCTATGGGATCGTATGCCAAGTAGTAAACAAATTCGTCGTTTTGCTCGTTCCAGAACTTCACATAAATAAAGCCGTAGTAAAACTTTGCGCCTTCGGCAGGGGCCTTATCGGGTCGCAAATCATCCAGCGTTTGAAAAACCGCCTCAGGAAAAGTTTCGGATTCGGATTCATGATTCATTGTGCCGCACCACTCTCTTATTCGCTTTGGCCTCGATCGCTTTGGATCAACGCAACGCCGCCGTGACAAATTGGAATATGGCGGCGCGTGCCGGCTTCGGTGCCATGCCGAAGTCGTGCTTCAACTCACCCACCGCCTGGTCGTCAAGATGGGCATCGACCCTGGTCCGTAGCGCCTGCTTGGCGGGGCGGCCATCTCGGGCGTCCCGCGATGTCGATGCTCGCGAATTCGCGACTCAGGATATGCAGTGCTTCTTGGTCTTCCGCACGCGCCCGGGCGAGAACTTCAATGTCCCTGCGGCTGAATGCGAACCGAGACGACGTGCGGGGCGCGACGATGGCGCTGTGCCGATCCCGCTGAAACGTCTCGCCGAGGACGTCTAGCGCGGGCAGGTCCTCTTCGTGCAGGACGACGCCATGCGACATGGGGGCTCCTCATCGCGATCCCGTGGGCGTGTGAAGTCTATCGTAGATAACTATGACTTCGGAAGGGTGGATGTCCTGCCGGCATGGACGGGTCGCCCGCGATCGACGTGGTGCACGCGCTACGGGTTGGCGGGAACCAAGGTCTCTCGTTGGCGTCCACGCGAGGGTGAGGTCAATCAGTTCCTCGGCTTCTTCCCGGCGCGCTCGGCGTGCCGCGTTCGATGTCGGGTCGAACCGTCGCAGGGCTTGCGGTGCATGCCGCAGGCAAGATGTCGGTCTCGCGAATCGCGGGCATCTGTAGTCGACGGCATGAGCGGCGGATGGCCGATCTCAACCGAGCCTGTTGAGGGTGACGAGTTGAGAGACCACCGTAATCGAGGCGATGCGCATCCCGGCGTCGTCGTCGAGGTCCGCGCTCAAGACAGCGTTGGCCGTCGTAACGTTTAGCAGTCGCGCCCTGGCGATGTACGACTTCGCTGTCCCGCCACGCAGTATCGTCACCGTCATACTCAGTGTCGGACAAGGAAAACCAGTCACCAGCGAACCACAATATGCAGCCGTTTGATCGAGCATCTCGGCGATGGCGCCACCAGTAACTTGTAAAAGGTTCGATGCGCGAGGACCAGGCTCATACGACACCCGCAACCAGCGTTCGATGCGGCTGCAATCGATGAACTTGGCGCCCAGCGCCGAAAGGTTCGGTGGCAACTGTCGATTCGCTCTGTCGATCCAGTGTGCATCCGGTAGGGCAAGACCTGCTTCGCCGAAAAGGCCAGCGTACCCGGCTGATTCCACGGTTCCTTCCTTCCGCATCATATCTACCTTGTTCACCGCGACTTCTCGGGCCATGGCGGATACACTGTCCACCATCATGATTCGTCGTCCGGTTGCCGATTACAGAGATTCATGTCCCCAGATCCCGGCGCACCCCCGGCATGCCGCAATGCACTTGGGATCGTTGTTAGCCAAAGCTGAGATCCTCAGGACACCAGCCTATCCGGGCGATGTACAACATATTTGATTACTGGACGCACCGTCGTTGCACCAGTGCGCACACGTGGGCGTACCGGCCCTTTGTGGTCGGCCGACTATCTCCGTGATCCAACCGGAAGTCGATGTCGTTGCTATCAGAGGTCAATGGCTCATCGGAACTGGGTGAGTGAAGTCAACGATCGACTGCGTCGATCGAGGGGGCTGAACGGGTGGTGTTCGCGTCCACGCAAGTGTGGTGCGCACTCGGGCAAGCATTGCCGCCCAAAGAGATGCCAACGTGGTGATCCTGACCAGTCGTTACCTCGACCCTTGGCCGAGCCCGTGAAAGCGAACTGTTAAGCCAGCGACACCCCCCTTGTGATCCGGAGGAGACTTGTGAGTGAGCAACCCGCTGCGGCGACGAACTTTTCGGAAGCGGTTTTGGCCAATCAACAGATATTGGCGGCGCGGCTTGGATCGCGCTACGACTTTGTGGTGTGCGGCGCCGGGTCGTCGGGATCGGTAGTGGCCGCACGGTTGGCTGAGAACCCAGATGTGAATGTGCTGTTGCTGGAGGCCGGCGGCGACGATAACGTCGACAGCGTCACCCAGGCGTCCCTCTGGCCTACTAATATCGGCAGCGAACGGGATTGGAATTTCCAGGGATTACCCAACTCGCACATCAATGGCCGCTCGTTGCCGTTTTCCATGGGCAAGGTCCTAGGTGGTGGGTCAAGTATCAATGTAATGATCTGGGCGCGCGGGCACCGGGGCGACTGGGACCTGTTCGCCACTGAGACCGGCAACCCGGCATGGGGTTATGACGCTGTGTTGCGGACTTATAGGCAGATCGAAGATTGGCACGGCGTTCCCGACCCGGACTACCGTGGAATCGGCGGCCGTGTTTTCGTTCAACCGGTTGCCGAACCTCAGCCGCTGGCGCGCGCCACACTGCAAAGTGCGAGCCTCATGGATATTCCCACCTTCGAAAATCCCAATGGCAGAATGATGGAAGGCCCGGCCGGAGCCGCTATCACCGACGTGCGCTGCAGGGAAGACAAGCGGCAGTCGGTGTTTCGGTCCTATACCTATCCATTGATGGACCGGCCAAACCTGACCGTCCTGACCGGCGCTTACGTCCGCCGATTGATCTGCGACTCAAAAGCCGTTACCGCGGTTGAATTCTCCCATCAGGGCAGGATTCGACGGGCTGCGGTTGACCATGAGGTCGTGCTGTCTCTCGGTGCGATCAACACGCCCAGGGTACTTATGCACTCGGGGATTGGGGAGCCGAGCGAGCTTTCTCGCGTTGGCATTCCGCTGCGTCACGCTCTCCCGGGGGTCGGTCACAATTTTCAGGATCATGTGGGCTTCGACTGCGTATGGGAAAGTCCCACGCCTATACCGCCGCGCACCATTGCCGAGGCTGTGGTGTGTGCGCCCGCGAAATCAGGCTCAGATGCCCCTGACTTCTTCATCTGCCAGGCAGGATTCGCCCTGTCGACCCCCGAGGTTATCGCCACCTTCGGGCTCCCTGCGGCCGGCTGGACGCTGCGTGGTGCGCTCTCACATCCACAAAGCCGCGGCCGCCTGCGTCTAACGGGGCCCGACCCTTGCGACCCGATCGAAATCGACGCCAACACGTTGGCCGATTCCGCGGATCTCACCGCGGCAAAAGAATGTATCGAGCTGTGCCGCGAAATCGGCAATGCGGGACCGCTCCGCGAATACGCCGAACGGGAGTGGATACCGGGCCCGCTCACAGGCCCGGAACTAGAGAAGTTCGTCCGCGATTCGGCAAGCACCTATTGGCACGAAGCCGGGACAGCGAAGATGGGACGCGACGACATGTCCGTCGTCGATGGATGGCTCAAGGTCCATGGAATTGACAAGCTGCGAATCGCGGACGGGTCGGTCATGCCGCGGATCACCACCGCGAACACCATGGCGCCATGCGTGATCATCGGCGAACGCGCGGCGGAGTTCTTGATCGCCGAGCACGGGCTGTAACCGGGCTCGAGCTGCCGCTGACGAGCTGTGCCTGCAGAACCGGCAACATTGGCCAACATCGTGGCGGTCAGCAAGCCGACTCGCGGAGAAACCCTGAGTCGACCCGGTGGAGCAGGACATTGCAACCCGCACACCCGGGGCAGCGATCAGCCAAGCAACACGACCCTCAGCGAGGTTCAGCGTTTGCGCATTGGCCCGGTCCGCGACCGCACACCGCTGAGGAGTGCCAGCATCGCGCGCACGGCGTCGTCGCGAGCAGAGGCGGGGTCAGGCGAGTTAGCGACAAATAGCGCGGCTTCGTCGGCGGCGGCGAGTAAGACGTGAGCGAGCACGTCCAGCGGCAGGTCGGAGCCTACCGTGCCCTCGGCGACGGCCTGCTCGAGAAAACTACGGATCGCACCCAGACCGTACTGCGCTTCTAGTTCGCGCCAGCGTTCCCAGCCCAGAACCACGGGACCGTCGAGCAGCAAGATCCGCTGAACCTGCGGTGTCAGCGTTGCGTCGAGAAATGCCAACAGGGCTTCCTGAAGTTCTGTGAACGCGTCCGCCGGGCGTGCCGCTGCCGCCGCCGCGGCCACTAAGTCCTCCTCGACTGCGACAAAGACCGCTTCGAATAGGGCGCGCTTGTCGGCGAAATGATGGTAGAGAGCGCCGCGGGTGCCGACGCCAGAGGCAGCTACGATCTCTTCGGTACTGGTCGCATGATATCCGTTCTCCACGAAAAGTGCTCGCGCAGCGTTGATTAGCGCTGTCCGAGTGGCGGTGGACTGTGCAGCACGGCGTGCCTTGGTATCGACCCTGTGCTCGGGTGACGGCATCGCAACAGTCTATTGCATACAGGCTGTAGGTCACATACTATCTGTATGTCTGGCGTCCTCCGGCGCCGTCCCCGGATCAACTTTGGAGGTTCCCATGCCTGATCCCGCAGGCGTTGTTCGTCAATTCTGTGCACTTATGGAAACCCGTGACGCCGAAGCACTTCGGCCATTTCTCGCCGAGAACGCGACTTACCAGAACGTCGGAATGCCCGCCTCGATCGGCCTGCAGGCAGTCCTGGACGACCTGGGTGGCCAGTTCGCTGCCTTCCCGGACTCCTACGCGTACGAAATCATCAACATTGCCGCCAACGGACCGGTGGTCTTAACCGAACGCATCGACTATGTCCGCACTCCCACAGGCGAACTCGCCGGGATACCGGTGATGGGGACGTTCGCCGTCGACGCCGGCAAGATCACCCGCTGGACCGACTATTGGGATACCGCACTGCTGGCCAAGGTTTTCGCCGGCGATGACGTCCATGTGCTGCTGCCCAAGGTTGCCGGGTGAGTCCCTGCTCCGTGATATGCCTCGGCGCGGGGCGTTAGGCAGTCCGGCGGGCCGGTACCCGCTTCGGATGAGGGCGTAGGCCTCCGGCCAGTCGGCGTCGCGCGGGCCCGTTGTACCGCGCGGTAGCGCAACGAAGCTCGAGGCTACGGGTCGGCCCGACGGCTGACGAACTCGCGCCGGACCCCGCTCAACGGGTCAGTGAACTCGATGCGCCGGGCCAGCAGCCGCAGCGGCGCGCTGAAATCGTCGGCCGGCACGTCGATCACGGAGGGGTACAGCGGATCCCCTTCGATCGGGAGCCCCAGCGACGCCATGTGCACCCGCAGCTGGTGGGTGCGGCCGGTGCGCGGGGTCAGCCGGTACAGGCCCTGCCCGACCTCGCCGGCGCGTTCCACCAGCGTCTCGGCATTGGGCGGACCCGGCTCGCAGACCGCCTGCAGGTGCCCCCGGCGCTTGACGATGCGGTTGCGGACCACGTGGGGCAGCGCGACGGACGACGCGCCGGCCGACCGCGCCAGGTAGGTCTTGGCCACCAACCCTCGGGCGAAGAGCGTCTGGTAGGCGCCGCGCACCTCGCGCCGCGCGGTGAACACCAGCACGCCGGCGGTCAGCCGGTCGAGCCGGTGCGCCGGGGTCAGCTCGGGCAGGCCGAGGTCCCGGCGCAGCCGGACGAGCGCGGTCTGCGCGACGTGCCGGCCCCGCGGCATGGTGGCCAGGAAGTGCGGCTTGTCGACGACCACTAGGTCGGCGTCGCGGTGCAACACCGGCACGTCGAAGGGCACCGGCACCTCGTCGGGCAACTCCCGGTAGAGGTAGACGTGCGACCCGGCGGGCCGCACGGTGGCCTCGTCGACCATCGCGCCGTCGGCGTCAACCACCTCGCCGGCCAGGACCTTCGCGCGCGCCGCCGCACCGAACCGGGCGGTCAGCTCGGCCAGTACCGGGCCGCCGTGCAGCCGCACCCGCGCGGGACCGAGTCCGTCGCGAACCGGGAGCGGCGCGGCCCTCAAGAGAGCGGCACCGGCTCGAGGATCTCCGCGCGCGCCTCCGGGGCGCTCGCCCGCAGCTCGTCGGCCGACACGTCGTCGGGCTGGGCCTGGGACAGGATCTCGGCCTCCACGCGCGCGGTGTAATTGGCGACCTCGCGCTCGACGTCGCCCGCGCTCCACCCCAGCACGGGCGCGACCACGCCGGCGACCTCACGGGCGCAGTCGACCCCGCGGTGCGAGTACTCGATCGAGATCCGCATCCGGCGGGCCAGGATGTCCTCCAGGTGCAGCGCGCCCTCGGCGGTGACGGCGTAGAGGGCCTCCACCAACAGGTAGCCGGGCGCCTCCTTGATCGGGTGCAACAGGTCGGGGTCCCCGGCCGCCAGGTCCAGCACGTCGCCGATCAGCGACCCGTAGCGGTCCAGCAGGTGGCGCACGCGGTACGGGTGCAGGCCCTGCAGGGCGGCGACGTGCTCGGCCTGGTTGACCAGCGCGAAATAGCCGTCGGCGCCCAGCAGGCTCACCTTCTCGGTGATCGACGGCGCCACCCGCGCCGGGACGAACTGGACCGCGGCGTCGATCGCGTCGGCGGCCATCACCCGGTAGGTGGTGTACTTGCCGCCGGCGATGGCAACCAGGCCCGGCGCGGGCACCGCGACGGCGTGCTCGCGGGAGAGCTTCGAGGTCTCCTCGCTCTCGCCGGCCAGCAGCGGGCGGAGACCGGCGTAGACGCCGTCGATGTCGGCGTGCGTCAGCGGGGTGGCCAGCACCGTGTTGACGGTCCGCAGGATGTAGTCGATGTCGGCCTTGGTGGCCGCGGGGTGGGCCAGGTCGAGGTTCCAGTCGGTGTCGGTGGTGCCGATGATCCAATGGCTGCCCCACGGTATGACGAACATCACGGACTTCTCGGTGCGCAGGATGATCGCGACGTCGCTGACGATCCGGTCCCGCGGCACCACCACGTGCACGCCCTTGGACGCGCGCACCTGGAAGCGCCCGCGCTGCTTGGACAGCGCCTGGATCTCGTCGGTCCACACGCCGGTCGCGTTGACGACGACGTGGCCTCGGACGTCGGTGATCGAGCCGTCCTCGGAGTCGCGGACCCGCACGCCGGTCACCCGGTCACCCTCCCGCAGCAGCGCCACCACCTGCGTCGACGACCGCACCACCGCGCCGTAATGCGCGGCCGTGCGCGCGACGGTCATGGTGTGGCGGGCGTCGTCGACGACCGTGTCGTAGTAGCGGATGCCGCCGATCAAAGAGCTGCGCTTGAGGCCCGGGCTCAACCGCAGGGCCCCCGCACGGGTCAGGTGCTTCTGCGCGGGAACGGATTTCGCGCCGCCGAGCTGGTCGTAGAGGAAGATGCCGGCCGCGATGTACGGCCGTTCCCACCCGCGATGGGTCAGGGGGAACAAGAAGGGCATCGGCTTGACGAGGTGCGGCGCCAGCGTGGTCAGCGCCAGCTCCCGCTCGTAGAGCGCCTCGCGCACCAGGCCGAACTCCAGTTGCTCGAGGTAACGAAGGCCGCCGTGGAACATCTTCGACGAGCGGCTGGAGGTGCCCGAGGCGAAATCGCGCGCCTCGACCAGCGCCACCTTGAGCCCGCGGGTGGCGGCGTCCAGCGCGCACCCGGAACCCACCACGCCGCCGCCGATGACCACCACGTCGAACTGCTCGGCGCCGAGCCGGTCCCAGGCGTCCCGGCGTTGCTGCGGTCCCAGCACGGACGCCGGCGAGTTCGGCCCGCTCGGTGCGTGAATCGGGTCGCTCACTGGGAAAACTCCTGTCGGTTACTCGTCAGTAGGCCTCATGCAACACCAAGGCTACGGGTTCTCCGGGGGCGTTTCAGCGCCTTTCAGTCCAGATCGTCGTGGGCCATCAGCCGCCGGGCGGCCTCGGTGATCGACCCGGATAACGAGGGGTAAACGGCGAGCGTCTGCGCCAACTCGTTGACGGTGATGCGGTTGGTGACGGCCACGGCGATCGGCAGGATGAGCTCCGAGGCGATGGGCGCCACGACCACGCCGCCGATCACCACGCCGGTGGACCGCCGGCAGAAGATCTTGACGAAACCCTGCCGCAGGCCCGACATCTTGGCGCGCGCGTTGGTGCGCAGCGGCAGCATGATCGTGCGGGCCGTCACCGAGCCGTCGTCGATCGCCGACTGCGGCACGCCGACGGCGGCGATCTCGGGCCGGGTGAAAACCGTCGCCGCGACGGTGCGCAGCCGGATCGGGCTCACACCCTCGCCGAGGGCGTGATACATCGCGATCCGGCCCTGCATGGCGGCGACGGACGCCAGCGGCAGCAGGCCGGTGCAGTCGCCGGCGGCGTAGATGCCGAGCACCGACGTGCGGGACACCCGGTCCACCGTGATGTAGTTGCCGCGCCCCAGCTCGACGCCGGCCCGCTCCAGGCCCAGGCCGCTGGTATTGGGCACCGACCCGATCGTCATCAGCGCGTGGCTGCCCTCGACGGTGCGGCCGTCGGTCAGGGTCACCAGCACACCGGTCTCGGTGCGGGTGACCGACGCGGCCCGGGCCTGCTTGACCAGCTGGACACCGCGCTCGGCGAACACCTCCTCGAGCACCAGGGCGGCGTCGGCGTCCTCGTAGGGCAGCACCCGGTCCTGGCTGGCGACCACCGTGACCGGCACGCCCAGCTCGGTGTAGGCGTGGACGAACTCTGCCCCGGTCACCCCGGACCCGACCACGACCAGGTGCTCGGGCAGCGCCTGCAGGTCGTACAGCTGCCGCCAGGTCAGGATGCGCTCGTCGTCGGGCTGGGCCGTCGGCATGATCCGGGGGCTCGCGCCCGTCGCGATCAGCACCACGTCCGCCTCGTACTGGCCGGTCGAACCGTCCGGGGCGGTCACCCTGAGGCAATGCCGGGCCATGCCCGGCTCGGCGTCGACCAGCTCGCCGCGGCCGGCGACGATGTGCACGCCCACGTCGCGCAGCGCCTCCGCGATGTCGGCCGACTGCTCCTTGGCCAGCCGCCTGACCCGGGCGTGGATCGCCGGCAGCGAGATCTTGGCGTCGTCGATGTCGATGTCGAAGCCCATCCGCGGCGCCCGGCGCAGCTCGGTGCGTAGCCACGTCGAGGCGATGAAGGTCTTCGACGGCACGCAATCGTCCACGACGGCGGCCCCGCCGATGCCGTCGCAGTCGATCACGGTGACGTGCGCCGTGTCGGGATGGGAGGTGGCGGCGACCAGCGCGGCTTCGTAACCGGCCGGGCCTCCGCCGAGGATCACGATGCGGGTCACCACGGTTCAAACCTAGCGGCAGGCCGCAGTAAGCGCTCGGGTGAGCACCGCGCGGCCCGATGCCGTTTAAGCTTGCCCCGTGCCGCTCTACGCCGCCTACGGGTCGAACATGGATCCCGAGCAGATGCTGAAGCGCGCACCGCACTCCCCGATGGCCGGAACGGGCTGGTTGCACGGCTGGAGGTTGACCTTCGGCGGCGAGGACATCGGCTGGGAGGGCGCGCTGGCCACCATCGTCGAGGATCCCGATTCCAAAGTGTTCGTCGTCCTGTACGACATGACACCGGCGGACGAGAACAACCTCGACCACTGGGAGGGCTCGGAGTTCGGCGTGCACAAGAAGATCCGATGCCGGGTGGAGCGGATCTCGTCGGACACCAATACCGATCCCGTGCTGGCGTGGCTGTATGTGCTGGACGCCTGGGAGGGCGGCCTGCCGTCCGCGCGGTACCTGGGTGTCATGGCCGACGCCGCCGAGATCGCCGGCGCGCCGGCGGATTACGTACACGACCTGAGGACCCGCCCGTCGAGCAACATCGGCCCCGGCACGGGCTAGCTTCCTGTCGGCGAGCCCTGGCGAGCTCCCATCCCTCGCGAGCGACCGTGTCTGTACGGCGACACGCCGCTGTGCGCGGCAGTTTGCGGACGTTGGCGAGGGGTCACGCCGCCCGGGACCGCCGCATCTGCGCCTGGATGCGACCGATCAGGTCCCAGGGCCGGCGCCTGACGTCCTCGGCCAGGATGGCGACGACAGCCCAGCCCAGCTCCTGCAGAGCCGAATAACGGCGGCGATCTCGGATGAACGCGTCCTGCCCGCTGTGCCAGTCGACCCCGTCGTATTCGGCGGCGACACGAAGGTCGGGCCAGGCGAAGTCCAGCCGCCAGACGTATCCCCGCAGGTCCACGACCTCGTGCTGAAGGACCGGCGTCGGCAGCCCGCCGTCGATCATGACCAGGCGGGCCTCGCTCTCCATCGGCGACTCGGCCAGCGGGGAAGCCAGCGGCAGCAACTCGCGCACGTTGACGACGCCGCGCCGCCCCGACTGCAGCCGCAGCGCCCGCGTCAACTCCTCGCGGCTGCACCGCCGGCTGCGCAGCGCGGCGTCCAGCGTGGCCAGGACTCGAGGCCGCCGCAGTCCGCGGGCGACCTCGATCGCGGTCCACGCCGGTGCGGTGACGGGGCGCCCACCGAACATGGTCAATGGCGCGCCCTCCCGCCGGTGCACCACCAGTCCTTCGGCCGATCGCAGGCGCCGGCCGTCCGGCTCGAGGACGTGCAAGCCGGGCGTCGCTTCCGTGTCGAAACCGTAGACTTCGGCGGCCGTGCTCAGGCATGCTGCGACCCTGGTGCCGGTTGCCAGGTCGAGACCGCGCAGCTGCAGCGCGGTGGTGAGTTCGCCCTGGCCGTAGATGCCGTGCCAGACCTTCTGTAGGGCACCGAGATTCACATGCGCCTCCAGCCCGCGACGGGTGAGCACCATCAGGGCCTGGGCCGACGTGACGACCCCGCCCTGGTCCTCGAGCAACCGGCTGAGCTCTGGGTGCATGCCGGCCATCGTGGGGGCGCCGCGCGATGCCGACAATTCACTCCGGCGAGCGTCCGCAAATTGCCGGGCTACACGGCGTGTCGCGGTGCAGACACGGTCGCTCGCGGGGGCTAGATGTCGTGACCCGGGAGGTTGTTAACGGCGTGCCTGCTTGAAAGTGGGAGGACCTCCTGACGGAGTGGATGTGTCTGGCATTCACCCGTAGGAGGTCCTTGTGTCTCACGCTAACGCCCGTACCAATGTGTTCGCTCGTCGGTTGATCGTTGAGCGTGTCGCCGCTGGGTGGCCGGCCGCGCGTGTGGCTGAGCAACTGGGGATTTCGCGGGCAACGGTGTACAAGTGGCTGCGCCGATATGCCCAGGGCGGCAATCCTGCGTTGGCCGACCGTTCGTCACGGCCGATCCGGATGCCCAACCGCACGAGCTATCAGGTCGAGCAGAAGGTGCTCGCCGCCCGCCGACGCCGTAAGCGCGGCGCTGTGGTGCTGGCCGCCGAACTCGGTCTGACTCCTTCGACGGTTGGGCGGATCCTGGCGCGCCACCAGATGCCGCATCTGAGTGCGATCGACCCGATCACCGGCGAGGCGGTGCGCTGCTCTCGACGCAGCCCCAACCGCTACGAACACCCCACGCCGGGGGCCATGGTTCATGTCGACGTCAAAAAGCTCGGCCGCATCCCCCCGGTGGTGGGTGGCGGCTGCACGGCCGCCACGCCGCGGTCTCAGTAGCCCACCGGCACAAGAAGACCAAGATCGGCTACGACTACGTCCACACTGCCATCGATGACTACACCCGGCTGGCCTACAGCGAAGTGCTCCCCGATGAGAAGGACCCGACGTGCGCTGGGTTTCTCCACCGGGCACTGGCCTGGTTCACCGCCCACGGCGTGCGCGTGCGTCGGCTACTGACCGACAACGCATTGGTCTACCGACGCGGCACCGACTGGGGCTGGGTTTGTTCGGCCTGGCAACTCAAACGCCGATTCACCCAACCCGGCTGTCCCTGGACCAACGGCAAAGCAGAACGTTTCAACCGCACCCTGCTCAACGAATGGGCCTACGCCCGCCCCTGGACCAACAACACCCTGCGCAGACGCGGCCTTGACCAATTCCTTCGCCACTACAACACTCGACGAGGCCACTCCGCCCTCGGCGGACAACCACCGATCAGCCGACTCGCTGCCTGACAACAACGTGTCAGGTCACGACAGCTAGAAGAGCGCCGCCTGCTCGATGATGTTGACCATCACGCGCACGCCGATCGCCAGGGCCCGCTCGTCCAGGTCGAAGTTCGGCTGGTGCAGGTCCAGCTGCGGGCCATCCCCGGGCCACACGCCCAGCCGCGCCATGGCGCCGGGAATCTCCTCGAGGTACCAGGAGAAGTCCTCCCCGCCGCCCGACTGCCGGGTGTCGGCCAGCGCGTCGGGACCGGAGGCCTCGATCGCGTGGGTGAGGATGCGGGTGGACACGTCCTCGTTGACCACCGGCGGCACGCCGCGGTGGTACTGCAGCGTGTGCTCGATGTGCAGCGGCGACAGCATCGCGGAGACGGACTCGCGGATGATCCCCTCCAGCTCGAGCCAGGTGTGCCGGCTGGCGGTGCGCACCGTGCCGCACAGGACGCCGGTCTGGGGAATGGCGTTGGCGGCCACGCCGGCGTTCACCGCGCCCCAGACCAGGACCGTGCCGTTGCGCGGGTCCAGGCGGCGCGACAGCACCCCGGGCAGCCCGGTGATCAGCGTGCCCAGCCCGTAGACCAGGTCGGCGGTCAGGTGCGGACGCGACGTGTGCCCGCCGGGCGAATACAGCCGGATCTCGATCGAGTCGGCCGCCGAAGTGATGGGGCCGTGCCGGACCGCGACCTTGCCGACCTCGAGCCGGGGGTCACAGTGCAGGGCGAAGATTCGCGACACCCCGGTGATCGCCCCGGCGGCGATGGCGTCGATCGCCCCACCGGGCATCAGCTCCTCGGCGGCCTGAAAAAGCAGCCGCACCCCGACCGGCAGCTCGGGCGCCGACGCCAGGGCCAGCGCGGTGCCGAGCAGGATCGCCGTGTGCGCGTCATGGCCGCAGGCGTGGGTGACGTTGGGCATCGTCGACGCGTACGGCGCGCCGGTCCGCTCGGCCATGGGCAGGGCGTCGATGTCGGCCCGCAGGGCGATCCTCGGCTCCCCCTCGGGACCGAGGTCGCAGACGAGCCCGGTGCCGCCGGGCAGCACCTTCGGGTTCAGGCCCGCGTCGGCCAGGCGCTCGGCGACGAACTGCGTGGTGGCGTATTCCTGCCGGCCCAGCTCGGGGTAGCGGTGAATGTGCCGGCGCCATTCGACCAGGTCGTCGGCGTGGGCGGCCAACCACGATTCGGCGGCTTCGGCGAGGCTCACGCATGCCCCCGGCGTTCGCGGGCGGCCAGCACGCGGTCGCGTTCGGCGGGGTTCTGAGCGAGGTGGACCACCGTGCGCGCCAACATGATCGCGCCTTCGACGACGGCCCGGTCGGCGCTGGGCCCGGCCGCGGCGGCCGCGAAGGCCCGCTGGTGGACCATGGCGCCGCCGGCATCGACCCCGATGACCGGGTGGATCCCCGGCAGCACCTGCGTCACGTTGCCCATGTCGGTGCTGCCCAGCGGCAGCGCCGACTCGTACTCGGCCGCGACCGGCTCGCGCCCCAGGCGGCGCATCTCCTCTCGGAAGACGCCGGCCAGCCAGGGGTCGGGCTTGAGCTCGTCGTAGGTGGGTGCCGGATTGCGAATTTCGTACTCGCAGCCGGTGGCCAGGGCGCCCGCGGCAAAACACGCGTACATCCGGCCCTCCAGCTCTCGCAGCGACTCCGATTCGACCGCCCGCATCGCGTACTGCAGGCTCGCGTGCCCCGGGATGACGTTGACCGCCTGCCCGCCGTTGGTGACGATGCCGTGCACCATCTGGCCCGGCGCGAGCTGCTGCCGCAGGAGCCCGACGGCCACCTGTGCCACGGTCACGGCGTCGGCGGCGTTGATGCCCTGGTGCGGCGCGACGGCCGCGTGCGACTCCTTGCCACGGTAGTCGACGTCCGCTTCCGACAACGCCAGCGAGTGCGCCGCGGCGATGTCGGCGGGCCCCGGGTGCACCATGACCGCCGCCGCGACGTCGTCGAACACCCCGGCGTCCAGCAGCAGCGCCTTGCCGCCGCCGGCCTCCTCGGCGGGAGTGCCGATCAGGGCGACCCGCAGGCCCAGCTCGTCGGCAACCTCCGCCAGCGCCAGCGCGGCGCCCACCGCCGACGCGGCGATGATGTTGTGCCCGCAGGCGTGTCCGATCTCGGGCAGCGCGTCGTATTCGGCGCACACCCCGATCACCAGCGGCCCGCTGCCGAAGTCGGCGCGGAAGGCGGTGTCGAGGCCGCCGGCCTGCGCGGTGACCTCGAAACCGCGTTCGGCGACCAGCGCCCGCGCCTTGGCGCAGCTGCGGTGCTCGGCGAACGCGAGCTCGGGTTCGGCGTGGATGGCGTGGGACAACTCGACGAGGTCGCCACCGCGTCGCCGCACCACGTGTTCGGCGCTGTCCAGTGGGGTGGCCGTGGGCATCCTTGCAGTATCCCACCTAAGCATTCCCCGGCCCGGCGGCTCCGTCCTACACCAGTCCGGCGATGAAGGATGCCGCCTGGCCCGGGTAGGGCGGCGCGTCGTAGTCGTGATGCGCGTCACGGTCGCGGCCGCCGACGACGCAGATGGGGTCGCCCGGGCTGCAGAGGTCGATGGCGCGGCCGGCGAACAGACCCGTCGACGAGAGGGGCGTGCCGAAGCGGTTGCCGGGGTTGCCGAACACCGCGACCGCCGAGACCTTGCCGGCCAGGCCGGGGTCCAGCGGCGGAGCCGAGCCGAAGTTGCCGATGGTGTTGCCCAGCGGCGGCACATCCGCCAGCATCGAGACCGCCGCGGCGCCCTGCGAGAAGCCGCCGAGCACCAGCCGCGTCGAAGGGCACTGGTCGACCATCTGCGCGATGTGGTCGCGCGCGTCGTTGGCCGCGTCGGCGGTCGTCAGGAAGTTGTAGCTGGCCGGGTAGTTCACCGGGTAGGCCTCCACGGTGCGCGAGCCGAGGGCGGACTGCAGCGCGGCGAGCAGCGCGTCGCCCTCGGCCCCCAGGCCGGGCGGCTCGGCGGTGCCGCGGGCGAAGATGAGTTGAACGTTGGGGCAGTCCGCGCGCGCGGTCGGCGCCGCACCGCCGGCCAGCGCGACCACCGAAACCGCCACGGCGGCGACCAGGCCGACGACCGGCCAGCTCCGAAATCCCATGCGGCAGATCCTCACATATGCCGGCCCGCGCCGTCGGCTTGCGTCCGGCCCCGAGGCGCCCGCCAGCCGAGCCGAGGCTGCCGGCAACGGACCCGCTGCCCGTGCCAGCATCCCGTGGCCGAGCGCCCACTCGGCCGAGGTGTCGATGCAACGAGTTTGCGCAACGTTCGGCCGATCGCCATCAAACCCCGGAAGCGCGACCCGATTCGCCGTTAATGTTTCGACGACGTAGGCGCGGAGAAAGGGACGCGAGATGAGTTTTTTGGTGTGGCCGCCGGAGATCAACTCCGCGCTGATGTATGCCGGCGCCGGGTCGGGTCCGATGCAGGCGGCGGCCGCCGCCTGGGAGGGGCTCGGCGCCGAACTGCACGCCGCGGCCTCGTCGTTCTCGGCGGTGACGTCGGGGCTGGCGAGCGGGTCCTGGCAGGGCCCGGCGTCGGCGGCCATGGCCGCGGCGGCCGCGCCTTATGCGGGGTGGTTGAGCGCCGCGGGGACGCACGCCCAGGGGGCCGCGGCTCAGGCCAGGGCGGCGGCCTCGGCGTTCGAGGCGGCGTTCGCCGCCACCGTGCACCCGGGCGCCGTGGCCGCCAATCGCGGCCAGTTGGTCTCGCTGGTGGTGTCCAACCTATTTGGGCAGAACGCCCCGGCGATAGCCGCCGTCGAGGCCCACTACGAGGAGCTGTGGGCCCAGGACGTCGCGGCCATGTCCGGGTATCACGCGGACGCCTCCGCGGCGGCGGGGCAGTTGTCGTCGTGGATGACCGCGGCGCAGGGCGTGCCGGCCCAGCTGGGGCTCGGGAACCTCAACTTCGGCGTGGGCAATACCGGCGGCTCCAATGCGGGCAGCGGCAACACCGGCAACGGCAACGTCGGCAACGGCAACACCGGCAACGGCAACGTCGGCAGCGGCAACACCGGCAACGGCAACGTCGGCAACGGCAACTTCGGTAACTCCAATATCGGGATCGGTAACGGCAGCTCGTACCTCGGCGTCACGTCCAGCAACAACGTCGGCGGCGGCAACGTGGGCAACAACAACGTCGGCTTCGGCAACGCCGGCATCGCCGGTACGGCGGGCAACGGGAACGTCGGCATCGGCAACCTCGGCAGCCAGAACATCGGGGCCGGCAACGTCGGCATCGGGAACATCGGCGCCGGAAACTCGGGCCCGGACGGGTCCGCCGGCTTCGGCAATGTGGGCTTCGGCAACAGCGGCAACAATAACTGGGGCCTGGGCAACACGGGAATCGGCAACATCGGGTTCGGCAACACCGGCAACGGCAACATCGGCTTCGGGCTGACCGGCGACCACCAGATCGGCTTCGGCGGCTTCAATTCGGGCAGCGGGAACATCGGCCTGTTCAACTCCGGCAACAACAACATCGGGTTCTTCAACTCCGGCAACGGCACCTTCGGCATCGGCAACTCGGGGAACTTGGCCACCGGCTGGTTCAACTCCGGCCAGCTCGCCACCGGATTCGGCAACTCGGGTGGGGGTGACACCGGCATCGGCAACGCGGGCTATGACGCGATGGCGGGGCTCGGCTTCAGCGACGGCGAGAACACCGGCTTCGGCAACGGCGGCTTCAACAACGTCGGCTTCGGCAACGCCGGCAACTTCAACTTCGGCGACTTCAACGCCGGCTATTCGAACTCCGGCAGTTTCAACTCCGGGGGCTACAACACCGGCTATGGGAACGCCGGCAGCTTCAACACCGGGATCGGCAACGCGGGCGACACCAACACCGGTCTGTTCAACTCCGGCGGACTGAACACGGGTATCGGCAGTTCGGTCACCCAACCCGTCCTCAACTCGGGGTTCGGCAACACCGGCACCGGAAACTCGGGCTTCTTCAATAGCGGCGACGACACGTCCGGCCTCGGCAACTCCGGGAGCACGCGCGGTAGCTCCGGGTTCTACAACTCGGGCAGCGGGGGTGCCAACGCGGGGATCTTCAACTCCGGCAGCGGCGGCGGCAACACCGGTATCGGCAACTCCGGCGACGGGGGCAACCACGCCGGCTTCTTCAATTCCGGTGCAGGCCCCGAGGACTCGGGCTTCTTCAACTCGGGTGACGGCATCCACTCGGGGATCGGGAACACCGGAGGCCCAAGTTCGGGCGCCTTCAACCCGGGCTTCAACGAGTCGGGCTTCTTCGGCCTGTAAAACGGCCGGGCCACATTGACCCGCCCGACTCCTCCCGCGCCGCCCCACGGCGCGCATCGTCGCCGGGCCACATTGACCCGCCCGACTCCTCCCGCGCCGCCCCACGGCGCGCATCGTCGCCGGGCCACATTGACCCGCCCGACTCCTCCCGCGCCGCCCCACGGCGCGCATCGTCGCCGGGCTAGGCTCCCGGTGTGAGCGACCCCTTGGACCTCGCGCGCCGGGCGGCACACGTCATCGCCGAACGCACCGGGGTCGACGGGCACGACGTCGCCGTGGTCCTGGGCTCCGGATGGTCGCCGGCGGTTGCGGCGCTCGGCTCCCAGACCGCCGCGCTCCCCCAGGCCGAGGTCCCCGGGTTCGCGCCGCCCACGGCGGTCGGGCACACCGGTGAGCTGTTGTCGACTCGCCTCGGCGGGCACCGGGTGCTGGTGCTGGTCGGCCGGGTGCACGCCTACGAAGGCCACGACTTGAGCCACGTCGTGCACCCGGTGCGGGCGGCGTGCGCGGCCGGCGCCCGCGTCGTGGTGCTCACCAACGCGGCCGGCGGGCTGCGCCCGGACATGGCGGTCGGTCAGCCGGTGCTCATCAGCGACCACCTCAACCTGACCGCCCGGTCGCCGCTGGTGGGCCCGCAGTTCATCGACCTGACCGACGCGTACGCCCCGCGGCTGCGCCGGCTTGCCCTCGAGGCGGATCCGGGCCTGGCCGAGGGGGTTTACGCCGGCCTGCCCGGCCCGCACTACGAGACGCCCGCCGAGGTCCGGATGCTGCGGGGACTGGGCGCCGACCTGGTCGGGATGTCGACCGTGCACGAGACGATCGCGGCCCGGGCGGCGAGCGCCGAGGTCCTCGGGGTGTCCTTGGTGACCAACCTGGCCGCCGGCATCACCGGCCAGCCGCTGAGCCATGCCGAGGTGCTGGCGGCCGGGGCCGCCTCGGCCACCCGGATGGGCACGCTCCTGGCCGACGTCATCGCCCGGCTCTGACCCCTATGACTCCCGAGGAGTGGATCGCCCACGATCCAGACCCGGTGACGGCGGCCGAGCTCGCCGCTTGCACGCCGGCCGAACTCGCGGCCCGGTTCGCCCGCCCGCTCGCCTTCGGCACCGCGGGGTTGCGCGGCCCGGTGCGGGGCGGTCCCGACGCCATGAACGTTGCCGTCGTCCTGCGCGCGACCTGGGCGGTGGCGCGGGTGCTCGGCGATCGCGCCGGCGGGCCGGTGGTGGTCGGAGGCGACGCCCGGCACGGCTCGGCGTCCTTCGCCGTCGCAACGGCCGAAGTCCTTGCCGCGCAGGGTTTTTCCGTGCTCGCGCTGCCCCTTCCGGTGCCCACCCCGGTGGTCGCGTTCGCGGTGCGGCGCACCGGCGCCGTCGCCGGCATCCAGATCACCGCATCGCACAACCCGCCCGCCGACAACGGCTACAAGGTGTACTTCGAGGGCGGCTTCCAGATCGTCTCCCCCATCGACCGCCGGATCGAAACCGCGATGGCCGAGGCTCCCCCGGCCGACGAAATCACCCGTAGCCCGGTCAGATTCGCCGACACCGACCTGGTCGAGCGCTACATCGAGCGTGCCGCCGCGGTGCGGCGCGGCTCGGGATCGGTGCGGGTGGCGCTCACGCCGCTGCACGGGGTGGGCGGCGCGGTGGCGCAAAAAGCGCTGCGCCGCGCGGGCTTTGCCGACGTGCACACCGTCGGGACACAGTTCGCGCCCGACCCCGACTTCCCCACCGTCGCCTTCCCGAATCCCGAGGAGCCCGGCGCCACCGACGCACTGCTCGCCCTGGCCGCCGACGTCGGCGCCGACGTCGCCATCGCGCTGGACCCCGACGCCGACCGGTGCGCGGTCGGCGTCCCGGCGGCCACCGGCTGGCGGATGCTGTCCGGCGACGAAACCGGTTGGCTGCTGGGTGATTACCTCCTGTCGCACGCCGAGCCCAGCCACGGCACCGTGGTGGCCAGCACCGTGGTGTCGTCGCGGATGCTGGCGGCGATCGCCGCGCACCACGGCGCGACACATGTCGAGACTCGCACGGGATTCAAGTGGCTGGCGCGCGCGGACTCCGCGGGTGGCACGCTGCTGTACGCCTACGAGGAGGCGATCGGGCACTGCGTGGACCCGGACGCCGTGCGCGACAAGGACGGTATCAGCGCGGCGGTCTTGGTGTGCGACCTCGCGGCCGCGCTGAAACGCCGGGGCCTTTCGATGCTCGACGCGCTCGACGACCTCGCCCGCCAATACGGCGTGCACGACGTCGCGGCCGTGTCGAAGCGGGTCGGCGACACCGACGAGGCCGCCGAAATCATGAGCCGGCTGCGCGCGGCCCCGCCTGATCGGTTGGCGGCGTTCGACGCGACGATGACCGACATCGGCGACGCGCTGATCTTCACCGGCGGCGTCCTCGGGAGTGGAGGGGACTCGGCCCGGGTGGTGGTACGACCCTCGGGCACCGAGCCGAAGCTGAAGTGCTACATCGAAATTCACTGCCCGGTGGACGGCGAACTCGAGACCGCCCGGCAAAGGGCCCGCACCCTGCGCGACGATGTGGTCGCCGCCGCCGGTGGCCTGCTCGGCTAACGCGGCCCGTACTGGCGGTCGCCCGCGTCGCCGAGGCCGGGGACGATGTAGGCGATGTCGTTGAGCCCCTCATCGACGGCCGCGGTGAAGAGCCGCGCGTTCGGTGCCGAATCACCAAGCGCTGCAATGCCTTCGGGTGCCGCCACCGCGCACACGAAGGTAATGTCCGTCGCACCCCGTCCGGTCAGCAGCCCGACCGTGTGGATCAGCGACCCGCCGGTGGCCAGCATCGGGTCGAGGACCATGACCGCGACCCCGGTCAGGTCGTCGGGCAACGACTCGAAATACCCGGTGGCCCGGTGGGTTTTCTCGTCGCGGGCCACCCCGACGAAGCCCACCCGCGCCCCGGGCAGCAGCGCGAGCGCCTGGTCGACCATGCCGAGACCGGCGCGCAGCACGGCAACCAGCAGAGGGGGGCTGGCCAGCCGCACACCGGGCGTGTCGGTCAACGGCGTGCGGATCGGGAACGTCTGCGTCGCCGCGTCGCGGGTGGCCTCGTAGACCAGCATCGCGGTCAGGTCGCGCAGCGCCGCGCGAAAGCCGGCATTGTCGGTGCGTTCGTCGCGCATCGTCGTCAGCCGGGCCTGCGCCAGCGGGTGGTCAACAACGCGTACGTCCACGGGCTCTGACCCTATATAACAATCCGATCCAGGTCGGTTGACACGCTCGCGCGCGTGCCGTCCGGCGGCCGCGGGCGACCATATACTCCCGACGTGCGGCGCCCACAACGACGATTCAAAACCGCCCGCCGAGCGGGGCGGCTGCTCGCCGCGGCGGTTGTCGCCGGGGTGGCGGCCACCCCGCTGGCACCGCGCATCGAGCTCGCGGCAGCCGCGGTCCCGCAGGCCGCCCACGTGGTGATCGTCATCGAGGAGAACCGCTCCCAGAACAACATCATCGGCAACAAGTCGGCGCCCTTCCTCAACGCGCTGGCGGCCAGGGGCGCGCTGATGACGCAGTCGTTCGCCGAGACCCACCCCAGCGAGCCGAACTACCTCGCGCTGTTCGCCGGCAGCACCATGGGCGTCACCAAGGACAGCTGCCCGGTCGACGGCGGCGCCACGCCCAACCTGGCCTCCGAACTGCTGGCGGCCGGGTACACGTTCGCCGGGTTCGCCGAGGGCCTGCCCGCCGTCGGCTCGACGGTGTGCAGCGCAGGCAAATATGCGCGAAAGCACGTGCCCTGGGCCAACTTCAGCAACGTGCCGCCCGCGGACTCGCTGCCGTTCTCGGCGTTCCCGATGGGCAACTACGCCAGCCTGCCGACCGTCTCGTTCGTCATCCCCAACAACGACGACAACATGCACGACGGCTCGATCCCGCAGGGCGACGCCTGGCTGAACCAGGAGTTGTCGGGGTACGCGAACTGGGCGGTGGCCAACAACAGCCTGCTGATCGTGACGTGGGACGAGGACGACAGCTCGACGAGCCGCAATCAGATCCCGACGGTGTTCTACGGCGCGCACGTACGGCCGGGCGCCTACCCCGAACAGATCAGCCACTACAACGTGCTGTCCACCCTGGAGCAGATGTACGGCCTGCCCAAGATCGGTTTGGCGGCCAACGCGCCCGCCATCACCGACATCTGGGGCGGGTAGGCGCGCCGAGCCACATCGCCGGCCGTCGCTATTGTGTGCCGCATGGCTGCTGACCTCGTGCCCATTCGCCTGAGCCTGTCCGACGGCGACCGCTACACCGTCTGGGCCCCCCGCTGGCGCGACGCCGGCGACGAGTGGGAGGCGTTCCTGGGCAAGGACGAGGATCTGTATGCCTTCGAAACGGTCGCCGACCTCGTCGCCTTCGTGCGCTCCGACACCGACAACGACCTCGTCGACCACCCGGCGTGGAAGGACCTGACCGGGGCGCACGCGCACCGCTTCGAGCCCGCGGACGACAAGCGATTCGACCTCGTCGCCGTCGAGGAGCTGGTGTCGGAGAAGCCGACCGAGGAGTCGGTGACCGCGCTGGCCGGGGTGCTGACCATCGTGTCGTCCGTCGGGTCGGTGTGCGAGCTGACCGCGGTGTCGAAGCTCTTCAACGGCAATCCCGCCCTGGGCACGGTGTTCGGCGGCATCGACCACTTCAGCGGCAAGGGAGGCCAGAAGCGGTGGAATGTGATCGCCGAGATCGTCCACCGCAGCTGGGACGACGTGCTCGCCGCGATCGAGGGGATCGTCAGCACCCCCGAGGTCGACGAGGCGCTGTCGGCGAAGGCCGCCGAGGAGCTTGCCGAAGAACCGGAAGAACCGGAAGAGCCCGAAGAGACGGGCGACGACGAACTCGAAGACACTGAAGACGCCGAAGACACCGCAGACGCCGAGGACGCCGAGGACGCCGAAGACGCCGAAGACGCCGAGACCCTCGAAGAGGAGGGCGAACCCCGCGCGTCCGGCGACGCGGTGGTGCTGGGCAGCGACGAGGACTTCTGGCTGAAGGTGGGCATCGACCCGATCCGGATCATGACGAGTTCGGGCACCTTCTACACGCTGCGCTGCTACCTGGATGACGAGCCGATCTTCCTGGGCCGCAACGGACGCATCAGCGTGTTCACCTCCGAGCGGGCTCTGGCCCGGTACCTCGCCGACGAGCACGACCACGACCTGGCGGACCTGGCCACCTACGACGACATCCGCACCGCCGCGACCGACGGCTCCCTGGACGTGCAGGTCACCGACGACAACATCTACGTGCTGTCCGGGCTGGCCGACGACTTCGCCGACGGGCCCGACGCGGTGGACCGCGACCAGCTCGACCTGGCCGTCGAGCTGCTCCGCGACGTCGGCGACTACTCCGAGGAGAGCACGGTCGATAAGGCGCTCGAGACGAGCCGGCCGCTGGGCAAGCTCATCGCATACGTGCTCGAGCCGGACTCGGTCGCCAAGCCCAACCCGCCGTACGCGGCGGCGGTACGGGAGTGGGAGAAGCTCGAGCAGTTCGTCGACGGGCGGCTCCGGCGCGAATAGGTCGCGAATCGGTGGGAAGTTAGTACGTTTGACGGGCCGTCGAGTCTCCTCTTTACTGGCGGCAGCATCCGCCGTCGGTCGAGGGGGCGGCTCGGACGGGCCTGGACGGGAGGGTGAGTCACGTGTCGCTTCCCGGCATCGGTGCCTTACCGCTGTACGGATTCCAGCGCCCGGCGATGCTGCTGTTCGCTCTGGTTCCGCTGGTTTTGCTGGTCCTCTATGTGGTCGTGCAGGCCCGCCGCCGGCGCCGGCTGCAGCGGTTCACCGACGCCCAGGTGCCGCAATCGCTCTGGCGGCACGTCCCCCTTGCGGTGTCCCTGCTCAGCCTGATCCTGTTGACGATCGCCCTGGCCACGCCCACCCATGACATGCGCATCCCGCGCAACCGCGCGGTCATCATGCTGGTCATCGACATGTCGCAGTCCATGCGGGCCACCGACGTCGAACCCAACCGGCTCAAGGCGGCCGAGCAGGCGGCCAGCCAGTTCGCCGGTCAGCTGACCCCCGGCATCAACCTCGGGCTGGTGGGGTTCGCCGGGACGCCCTACCTGCTGGTGCCGCCGACGCCGCAGCACCAGGCCACCATCGACGCGCTGAAGAAGCTGGACTTCGCCGACAGCACCGCGACCGGTGAGGCGATCTTCACCGCGCTGCACGCGATCGGGGCCTCGGCCATCACCGGCGGCGACCATCCCCCGCCGGCCCGCATCGTGCTGCTCTCCGACGGCGGCGAGAACCGGCCGTCGGACCCCAACGACCCCCACGACGGCGCCTACACCGCGGCGCGGCTGGCCAAGGACCAGGGTGTGCCGATCTCGACGATCTCGTTCGGCACGAAGACCGGCGAGATCGAGATGGACCGGCAGCGGATCGCGGTCCCGGTGTCGACGGACCAGATGAAGACGATCGCCCGGCTGTCCGGCGGCCAGGCCTACACCGCCACCAACCTCAGTGAGCTGGAGAAGGACTACGACGCCATCGAGCGTGAGATCGGCTACCGGATCGTGCCGGGCCCCGGCAGTGCGGGGTGGCTGCGCCTGGGGGTGATCGCCGCGCTGATCGCCGCGGCGCTAGGGCTGCTGATCAACCGGCGGCTGCCGGTCTGACCGCTCAGGCGGGCAGCCTGCGGTTCAGGAGCAGGCCGGCCAGCAGGGCGCCGGCCAGCACCACCGCGCCCAGCAGCATCCAGGCGAGGCTGGCGTCTCCCTTCACGGTCTCGTAGCCGATCTGGTGCTGCAGGGTCGTGTACACCTGCTTGAGCGATTCCAGGCTGTCGGCGTGGAACGACTGGCCGTCGGTGATCTCGCAGATCTTCTGCAGCGTCTGGTCGTCGACGGGGACGGGGATGGTGGCTCCCTGGTATTCCACGGTCCCGTAGGGCGTGCCGAACGAGATCGTCGAAATCTGGATGCCCTGCGCCTTGGCGGCCCGGGCCGCGGTGAAGGCGCCCTGGGGCGCGTTCGGGTCCAGCGGCACGTTCTCGGCGCCGTCGGACTCCAGCACGATCCGCGCCGGCGGCGGGCCGTCGCCTCCGCCCATCACCGAGCCGACGGTCGCGATCGCCTGCATCGCCGTGAAGATGCCCTCGCCGGTCGCGGTCTTCGGCGCGGGCTTGAGGCTGTCGATCGCGGCCTTGACGGCGTCGCGGTTGGTCGTCGGCGCCACCAGCAGCGAGGCGTTGGCCGCGAATTCCACCAGGCCCAGGTTGATGGCCGGCGTCAGCTCGTCGGCGAACTGCTTACCGGCCACCTTCGCGGCGGTCAGCCGGTCGGGCGCCACGTCGGTGGCGGCCATGGATTCCGAGACGTCGATGACCAGCATGACGACGGCGCGGTTGAGGGGGATGCGGACGTCGGACGTCGGGCCGGCCATCGCCGTGGTCAGCAGGACCAGCGACGCGGCGAGCAGCACCGTCGGCAGGTGGCGCCAGCGGCTCGGGCGCGCCGGCGCGACGCGCTCCAGGACGTCCATGTTGGCGAACCGGAGCACGCGCCGGCGGCGCGTGAAGAGCAGGGCGACGTAGCCGCCCACCACCAGCAGCACCGCGAGCAGGAACAGGAAGAACCAGGCGTGCTCGAAGCCGGTGAGCGACACGGGGCCCAGCAGAGGCAGCTTCATGTCCAGCCACACTATTCGTCGATTCCCGACGCTGCAGGGCCCCGCCGTCGCCGCGGGCCGGCCCGGGTCAGCCGACCACCAGATCGCGGCGCTGCGTGAACTTGATGTCGAGGCTGCGCAGGTGGGTGTGCAGGCCGGCGTCCTGAATGGGTATCAGGTGCGCGGGCTGGCCGGTCTCGTTGTAATGCGCGTGCCAGATGCCCGGAGGGGTGGTGAATGCGCAGCCGGCCTGCCAGTCCACCCGGGTGGGGTCGACGATGTCGCCGCGCTCGTCGAGGCGGGTGCCCAGCAACGTGTAGCAGCCGTGTTCAGGGGCGTCGAGGATCAGGTCCAGGGCGACCGACTGATGGCGGTGCGGGCGCTGCACCTGGTTGGGGGGCAGCACACCGAACATCGCCCACAACACGTGGGTGATGGTCAGGGTCTGCTCCTGGTTGGCGTTGGCCAGCAGCACGCTGACCCGGCTCTTCTCGTTGGCGCCCGGACGGGAGGCGATCTCCTCGAGCTTGGCCACCGCATCCGAACGGCGGAACTTCGTCGCACGGAACCGCGGCTGAGTCGCCTCGGCACCCAGATAACGCAGCAGCGGCTCGTCGTGCACCCAGTACATAGCCGTGTCCGCGGCGCCGTAGAACACCGAGTGGGTGCCGGCGGGCAACGTCAGGAAGTCACCCTTCTCCCACTGGACCAGGTGACCGTTGACCGCCGCGAAGCCCCGTCCGTACAGCACGTAGTACAGCTGCGAGGTGGCGTTCGGGCTGGTCTCGACCTGCTCACCCGGGCGGATGCGCACGAAGTTGGCCAACAGCGCCGGACTGGTGGCCGCGCCGGTCCTCATGCCCAGCTCGGTCGACAGGTCGAGCGGGATGACGCCGGTTCCCTCGTTGAGGTAGGTCTCCGGGTCAAAGCGGGTAACCGGCACCTGCGGGACGTGCCCGGAGCCGATCGGGTTGGCGGCCTTGGAGTATTCGAAGTACTGAGCGTCATCGGCCCAGTCTTCGAAGCGGCCCTCGAAGCCGTATTCGGCGACGTTGATCATCGGCGCGGGAACGGTCGGGTTCAGGTCGGGAACCGCTGAGTGATCCGTGCCCACGGTGTTCGTGGGTGAGCTGGTGGTCATGGGACAAACCCTTCGACGAAGGTGACTTCTTGCACCTATATCGTATCTATCTTGTATCTAAGCGTCAACCGACTCCCTCGGACGGTTTCCCGGGGTGTACGGTCAACCCCCTTGGGATACGACTTAGCTACAAGAGGGGTGGTGGGATGCCTTCCGCAAAGGACCGCGCGCTGGAGTACGTGAAGACCCGAGTCCTCACCGGCGCCCTGCCCGGCGGTGAGCTCATCAGCGAGGGCGACGTCGCCGCCGCGCTGGGAATGTCGCGTACGCCGGTGCGCGAGGCGTTTCTGCGGCTGGAGGCCGAGGGTCTGCTCCGGCTGTATCCGCAGCGCGGCGCCTTGGTCGTGCCGGTCTCGCCCGATGAGGTCCGCGCGGTGATCGAGGCCCGTTCGGTGTTGGAACAGTTCGCGGTCACCAAGGTTGCCGAACGCGGGCCCGCGGCCTGCGCCGCGGTGTTCGAGCGGTTGTCGGGTGAACTGCAGCGGCAGCGCGACGCGGCCGCGAAGTCGGACTGGCGGCGATTCGTGGAGGCCGACCGCGCCTTTCACGCCGTCACGCTCGAGGAGTCGGGAAACGCCATCCTGTCTGGCTTCTACTCGTCGCTGCGCGACCGGCAGATGCGGATGATCGGCGAGTCGTCGCTCCGCGAGCCCAGCCGGGTGGCGACCATCCTCGCCGAGCACCGCGACATCGCCGAGGCGCTGCGCGACGGCGACCTGCCCCGCACGCAGCGCGCCGTGCAGGCCCACCTCGCCAGCACGGTGCGCGCCATGGGCGGCGCGCTCGACCGGATTTGAGAAAGCCGTTCCGGCCGAACTGTGTTACGAGGCGGCGAATTCGGGGAACACCTGTGCAAGATGGCGCCCACCCCGGGAGCCGTTACGAACAGGAGCGGAAATGATCGGATCGATAGTCCTCGCCATCGTTGTGGGCGCGATCATCGGTTTGGTGGCGCGTCTCGTCATGCCGGGTAAGCAGAACGTCGGCATGCTCATGACGGTGGCCATCGGCGCCGTCGGCGGCCTGATCGGCTCGGCGCTTGCGAGCCACTTCGGCTACCACAATGCCAACGGTGGAATCGCGTGGATTCCGTTCTTCATCGGAGTCGGCGTCGCCATCGTTCTCATCGCCCTCTACGAGACCCTGACGGGTCGTCGCACCGGCACCAGGCTGCCCCGCTAACCCGGTCGGCCTCGCAACGCCGCTCGCCCGGCTACCGGGCGGGCGGCGTTTGTCGTCTTACCCGATCAATACCGCGTAGCGCGGCTTGATCACCTCGTCGATGATCGCCAGCCGCTCGTCGAACGGGATGAACGCGGACTTCATGGCGTTGATGGTGAACCGTTCCAGGTCGCTCCACCCGTAGCCGAAAGCGTCGACCAGGCGCGACATCTCGAGACTCATCGAGGTGTCGCTCATCAGCCGGTTGTCGGTGTTCACGGTGACCCGAAACCGCGTGCGCGCCAGCAGGTCGAAGGGGTGGTCGCCGATGCTCTTCACCGCGCCGGTCTGCACGTTGGAGCTTGGGCACAGCTCCAACGGAATTCGCTTGTCCCGCAGGATCGCTGCGAGACGGCCCAGCCGGACGCTCCCGTCGGCGAGCACGTCGATGTCGTCGACGATGCGCACCCCGTGGCCCAGCCGGTCGGCCCCGCAGAACGCGATCGCCTCATGGATCGACGGCAGTCCGAACGCCTCCCCGGCGTGAATCGTGAAGCGCGCGTTGTTGTCCCGCATGTACTCGAACGCGTCCAGGTGGCGCGTCGGGGGGTTGCCGGCCTCGGCACCGGCGATGTCGAACCCGACCACCCCCTTGTCCCGCCAGCGGATCGCCAGCTCGGCGATCTCCCGGGACACCGCGGCGTGCCGCATCGCGGTGACCAACAGCCGCACCACGATCGTCCGTCCCGCTGCGGCGCAGGCCTTCTCGCCGTCGGCGAAGCCCGCCAGCACGGCGTCGACGATCTCGTCGAACGACAGCCCGCGGTCGATGTGCAGCTCCGGGGCGAACCGAATCTCGGCGTAGACCACCGAGTCGGCGGCCAGGTCCTCCACGCACTCGAACGCCACGCGGTGCAGCGAATCCGCCGTCTGCATCACGGCGACCGTGTGCGAGAAGGGCTCCAGGTAGCGCTCCAGCGAGCCGCTGTGCGACCGCGTGCGGAACCACTTCGCCAGCGCGTCGACGTCGGTGGCGGGCAGCCCGTCATAGCCGATCTGGCCCGCGATGTCGACCACGGTCGACGGGCGCAGGCCCCCGTCGAGGTGGTCGTGCAGCAGGGCCTTGGGCGCCTTGGTGATCTGGTCGAGAGTCAGGGGTGTGGTCACTTGACGATCCGATCGATGATCA
Organism: Mycobacterium saskatchewanense; assembly: GCF_010729105.1. Classification (NCBI taxonomy): domain Bacteria; kingdom Bacillati; phylum Actinomycetota; class Actinomycetes; order Mycobacteriales; family Mycobacteriaceae; genus Mycobacterium; species Mycobacterium saskatchewanense. The sequence continues at coordinate 4,959,557 of NZ_AP022573.1, read as the reverse complement.
GCGGACGGCCCGCGGGTGCGGTGTCGCCCACGCTGTAGCCGCCGGCCAGCTCGGCCATCGCGGCGGCGAAGCGGTCCGGCGTGTCGGTGTAGAGGGTGAACAACGTCTCGCCGGCAGCGACCGGCTCCCCCGGCTGGCGGTGGATCCGCACGCCCGCACCCGACTGCACCGCGCCACCCGGCCGGGATCGTCCCGCGCCGAGCCGCCAAGCCGCCAGCCCCACTGCCATCGCGTCGATATCGCCCATTGTGCCGCCCCGGGCCGCGGTCACGGTCTCGGTATGCGCACCGATCGGCAACGGGACCGACAAGTCGCCGCCCTGGGCGGCGATCAGTCGCCGGAATCGGTCCATCGCGGAGCCGTCACGCAGTGTGTCGGCGGGGTCGCGGTCGCCGATCCCGGCGAGCTCGAGCATCTCGGCGGCCAGCCGCAGCGTCAGCTCGACGACGTCGGGCGGGCCCCCGCCGGACAGCACCTCCAGCGACTCCGCGACCTCGAGCGCGTTGCCCACCGTCTTCCCGAGCGGGCAGTTCATGTCGGTCAGCAGCGCGCGGGTCGGCACGCCGTAGGCCGCGCCCAACCCGACCATGGTGTGCGCCAGGTCGCGGCATTGCGCCTCGGAGGCCATCAGCGCCCCCGAGCCCACCTTGACGTCGAGCACCAGCGCGGCCGTCCCCTCGGCCAGCTTCTTGCTCATCACCGAGCTGGCGATCAGCGGCAGCGACTCGACGGTGCCCGTGACGTCGCGCAGTGCGTACAGCTTGGCGTCGGCGGGGACCAGCTCGCCGGCGGCGAAGATGGCCGCGCCCACACCGCGCAGCTGCTCGCGCACCCGGCCGCTGGACAGGTCGGCCGTGAATCCGGCGATGGACTCCAGCTTGTCCAGGGTGCCGCCGGTGTGCCCGAGCCCGCGGCCCGAGGCCTGTGGCACCGCCGCACCGCACGCGGCGACGACGGGCACCAGCGGCAGGGTGATCTTGTCCCCCACCCCGCCGGTGGAGTGCTTGTCCACGGTCGGCAGCGGCAGGTCACCGAAATCCAGGCGCGGGCCGGACGCCACCATCGCCGCCGTCCAGCGCGCGAGCTCGCCGCGGTCCATGCCGCGAAAGACGATCGCCATCAGCAGGGCCGCCATCTGCTCCTCGGCGACCCGGCCGCCGGTGTAGGCGTCGATCACCCAGTCGATGGCGGCGTCGGACAACCGGCCGCCGTCGCGCTTGGTCTTGATCACCGTCGGCGCGTCGAACGGGAGGCTCACACCAGATCCTCGGGACCGAACGCGTCGGGCAGCAGGTCGCCGAGGCGCCGCGGCCCGGCCGGATGGTCGACCAGCAGTTCGGGGCCGCCGTGCTCCAGCAGCACCTGGCGGCACCGTCCGCAGGGCATCAGCGCGGACCCGGCCGCGTTCACACACGCCAGCGCGACCAGCCGCCCACCGCCCGTCGCGTGTAGGGCGCACACCACACCGCACTCGGCACAGAGACCAAGGCCATATGAGACGTTCTCCACATTGCACCCGGTGACAACGCGGCCGTCGTCGACCAGCGCGGCCGCGCCGACCCGGAATCGCGAGTACGGCGCGTACGCGCCCGCCGATGCCCGAGTTGCCTTGTCCCGCAACTGATCCCAGTCAATTCCTGGCATGAGAAACCCGCTACCTCCGATGGGCCGTGTCCACAGGTCACCCTAGACCCGGACCACACTTCGCTTGGCGGCCTGTTCGGTGCCGCGGGCTAACTCGCCGGGTTAGGCTGAACTGCCCGGCTTGGCTGTGGGCGAGTGTCGGAGAAGGGCGGTGAGGACAGGGTTGAGTACGCAGGCGACGACCGCGGAACCGGTGAAGCCACCGGCGCGCAAGCGGCGGCCACCACGCACCCTCTACCGGGGCGACCCCGGGATGTGGGCCTGGGTGCTCCACCGCATCAGCGGCGCGACCATCTTCTTCTTCCTGTTCGTCCACGTGCTCGACGCGGCGATGCTGCGGGTGAGCCCGCAGACCTACAACGCGGTGCTGGCGGACTACAAGACGCCGATCGTCGGGCTGATGGAATACGGCCTGGTCGCGGCGGTGCTGTTCCACGCCCTGAACGGGATCCGGGTGATCCTGATCGACTTCTGGTCCGAGGGCACCCGCTACCAGAAGCTGATGCTGTGGATCGTCGCCGTCGTCTTCCTGCTGCTGATGGTCCCGGCGGGCGTGGTGACCGGCATCCACATGTGGGAGCACTTCCGATGAGCAGCCCCGACCTCCAGCTCGGACGCGGCCAGACGGCGCCGGTGCGGCAGCGCACCCACGACCGCCCCGCCAGCCTGGACAACCCGCGCTCCCCGCGCCGCCGCGCCGGCATCCCCAACTTCGAGAAGTTCGCCTGGCTGTTCATGCGGTTTTCCGGGGTCGCGCTGGTCGCCCTGGCGATCGGGCACCTGTTCATCACGCTGATGTGGGACAACGGCGTCTACCGCCTGGACTTCAACTTCGTGGCCCAGCGCTGGGCTTCGCCGTTCTGGCAGTTCTGGGACCTGGCGCTGCTGTGGCTGGCCCAGCTGCACGGCGGCAACGGCCTGCGCACCATCATCGATGACTACAGCCGCAAGGACGTCACCCGCTTCTGGCTCAACAGCATTCTGCTGCTGTCGATGGGCTTCACGCTGGTGCTGGGCACCTACGTGATCCTGACGTTCGACCCGAATATTTCCTGATGGAGGCGACCCGCAGTTGATCCAGCAACACCGATACGACGTGGTGATCGTCGGCGCGGGCGGTGCCGGCATGCGGGCCGCCGTCGAGGCGGGGCCCCGGGTGCGGACAGCGGTGCTCACCAAGCTCTACCCCACCCGCAGCCACACCGGCGCCGCGCAGGGCGGTATGTGCGCGGCGCTGGCCAACGTCGAGGACGACAACTGGGAATGGCACACGTTCGACACCGTCAAGGGTGGCGACTACCTCGCCGACCAGGACGCCGTGGAGATCATGTGCAAGGAAGCGATCGACGCGGTGTTGGACCTGGAGAAGATGGGGATGCCGTTCAACCGGACCCCCGAAGGCCGCATCGACCAGCGCCGCTTCGGCGGGCACACGCGCGACCACGGCAAGGCTCCGGTGCGCCGCGCCTGCTACGCCGCCGACCGCACCGGCCACATGATCCTGCAGACCCTCTACCAGAACTGCGTCAAGCACGACGTGCAGTTCTTCAACGAGTTCTACGCGCTGGACCTGGTTTTGACGCAGACCCCGAGTGGCCCGGTGGCCACCGGCGTGGTGGCCTACGAACTGGCCACCGGCGAGATCCACGTGTTCCACGCCAAGGCCGTCGTGCTCGCCACCGGCGGTTCGGGCCGCATGTACAAGACGACGTCCAACGCCCACACGCTGACCGGCGACGGCATCGGCATCGTGTTCCGCAAGGGACTCCCGTTGGAGGACATGGAGTTTCACCAGTTCCACCCGACCGGGCTGGCCGGCCTGGGCATCCTGATCTCCGAGGCCGTACGCGGCGAGGGCGGCCGGCTGCTCAACGGCGAGGGCGAGCGCTTCATGGAGCGCTACGCGCCGACGATCGTCGACCTGGCACCGCGCGACATCGTCGCCCGCTCAATGGTTTTGGAAGTTTTGGAGGGCCGCGGCGCCGGCCCGCACAAGGACTACGTCTACATCGACGTCCGCCACCTGGGCGAGGATGTGCTGGAGTCCAAGCTGCCCGACATCACCGAGTTCGCCCGCACCTACCTGGGTGTGGACCCGGTGCACGAGCTGGTCCCGGTCTACCCGACCTGCCACTACGTGATGGGCGGCATCCCGACCACCGTGACGGGACAGGTGTTGCGGGACAACACCTCCACCGTGCCGGGCCTCTACGCGGCCGGCGAGTGCGCGTGCGTGTCGGTGCACGGCGCCAACCGGCTGGGCACCAACTCCCTGCTGGACATCAACGTCTTCGGCCGCCGCGCCGGCATCGCCGCCGCCGGCTTCGCCGACGGGCACGACTTCGTCGACATGCCGCCGGACCCGGCGGCCATGGTGGTCGGCTGGGTGGGCGACATCCTCTCCGAGCACGGCAACGAGCGCGTCGCCGATATCCGCGGCGCGCTGCAGCAGTCGATGGACAACAACGCCGCCGTCTTCCGAACCGAGGAGACGCTGAAACAGGCGCTGACCGACATCCACGCGCTCAAGGACCGCTATTCCCGGATCACCGTGCACGACAAGGGAAAGCGATACAACAGCGACCTGCTGGAGGCGATCGAACTCGGCTTCCTGCTGGAGCTGGCCGAGGTCACCGTGGTGGGCGCGCTGAACCGCAAGGAGTCCCGGGGCGGGCACGCGCGCGAGGACTACCCGAACCGCGACGACGTCAACTACATGCGCCACACCATGGCATACAAGCAGGGCACCGACCTGCTCAGCGACATCGCGCTGGACTTCAAGCCCGTCGTGCAGACCCGCTACGAACCGAAGGAACGGAAGTACTGATGACTGCAGGCGAGGCTGTCGAACCCCGCGTCGAGCCGCCGTTGCCGCCCGTCCCCGAGGGCGCGGTGATGGTGACGCTCAAGATCGCCCGGTTCAACCCCGACCAGCCCGACGCGTTCGCGCAAACCGGTGGCTGGCAGAGCTTTCGGGTGCCCTGCCTGCCGAGCGACCGCCTGCTCAACCTGCTGATCTATGTGAAGAGCTACCTCGACGGGACGCTGACCTTCCGGCGGTCCTGCGCCCACGGGGTGTGCGGTTCGGACGCCATGCGCATCAACGGCGTCAACCGGTTGGCGTGCAAGGTGCTGATGCGTGACCTGCTGCCCGAGAAGCCCAAGCCGGGCAAGACACTGACCATCACGGTCGAACCGATCCGCGGGCTGCCCGTGGAGAAGGACCTGGTGGTCGACATGGAACCCTTCTTCGACGCCTACCGCGCGGTGAAACCGTACCTGGTCACCACCGGGAACCCGCCGACGCGCGAACGCATCCAGAGCCCCACCGACCGCGCGCGCTACGACGACACCACCAAGTGCATCCTGTGCGCGGCCTGCACCACCAGCTGCCCGATCTTCTGGCAGGAGGGCAGCTACTACGGGCCGGCGGCGATCGTCAACGCGCACCGGTTCATCTTCGACAGTCGCGACGAGGCCGCCGCCGAGCGCCTCGACATCCTCAACGAGGTGGACGGGGTGTGGCGGTGCCGGACCACGTTCAACTGCACCGAGGCGTGCCCGCGCGGCATCCAGGTCACCAAGGCGATCCAGGAAGTCAAGCGCGCGTTGATGTTCACGCGCTAGACCCGCGCCAGGACCCTCCTGACGGCGAGCGTGACGCCAGCGTCACCGTCGGCGCCGAACGTGAACGCACCGTCACGTTCGCCGGGGCAACCTCGTCTCAAGGGCATGACACAAAAAACCCGCATCGAACCCCTGCCCCCCGAACGCGCCGGGCTGTGGACCCGCGCCATGTACCGGATCGCCAGTCGGCGCTACGGCCAGGTCCCCGAACCGTTTGCCGTCACAGCGCACCATCGCGGGCTGATGCTCGCCGGAGCCGTGCACGAGACGATGATCGAGCGGGCGTCGAAGCGGCTGCCGGTCGGCGTGCGTGAGCTGGCGGTGCTGTGGACCGCACGCAGCATCGGCTGCTCCTGGTGCGTCGACTTCGGGTCCATGCTGCAGCGGATGGATGGCCTCGACGTGGAGCGACTCAACGACATCGACAATTACGCAACCTCTTCGGCCTTCACCGACGACGAGCGCGCCGCAATCCGCTACGCCGACGCGATGACGACGGATCCGCACACCGTCACCGACGAGCAGGTGACCGACCTGCGGGCCCGGTTCGGCGACGCCGGAGTGATCGAGCTGACCTACCAGATCGGCGTGGAGAACATGCGGGCCCGGGTCAACTCCGCGCTGGGCATCACCGAGCAGGGCTTCAGTTCCGGTGCGGCATGCCGGATTCCGTGGGCCGCGCCGGCGTCCGCAGCGGAGAGCCGGTGAACTTGTCGGGATTGGCGATGTCCCACAGCGCGCAGACCTTCCCGTCGCGCACGGTGAACGCCGTGATCCGCGGCAGCATGCCCCGGTGGCCGTCGCCACCGGGGGTGCCCGCGGTGTAGGCGCCGAGCTCGCCGTTGACCCGGGCGAGCTGCTGGGCGGTAAAGAAGGCCGGGCCGTAGCGCTCGGCCAGGCCGAGCATGAACCGCACCACCTTGTCGCGGCCATGGATGACCTGAACGGCTGTGGGCGCCTTGCCGTTCGAGTCGCCGGTCAAGATCACGTCCGGGTGCAGCAGCGCCACCACCGCGTCCACGTCGCCGGCGGCCATGGCGGCCAGCAGGCGGCCGACCACCGCGTCGTGCGAGGGGTCGGGTTCCGGCGGCGGCTGCGCGGCGACCGCCTTGCGCGCCCGCGACGCCAGCTGGCGGGCGGCGGCCTCGGTGGTGCCGAGCACCCGCGCCACCTCGGCGAACGGCACGACGAACCCGTCGTGCAGCACGAACGCCACCCGCTGATCCGGCGACAGTCGCTCCAGCACCACCATCGCGGCGAACCGGGCGTCCTCGCGGGCCACCACGGCGGACAGCGGGTCGGCCTCCCGGGACAACGGCGCGACGACGGGTTCGGGCAGCCAGTTGCCGGTGTAGGCCTCGCGGCGATGCCTGGCCGACCGGAGCCTGTCCAGGCCGAGCCGGCTGACCACCGTCGTCAGCCACGCGCGGAGGTCGGCGATGTCAGACTTCTGGCGGTCCCAGCGCAGCCAGGCCTCCTGCACGATGTCCTCGGCGTCGGCCACCGTGCCCGTCAACCGGTACGCGACGGCCATGAGATGCGGTCGCAGCGCCTCGAATTGGGCGACCTCCCGGGTTGAGGTCATGGCCTTGAACCTACCCGTCGATCGCACCCACCGATACGCTCACTCCAATGACCGACAACCTGTGGCTGCACTTCACCCGGCACGGCGCGGGCGCGACGCCGCCGATCATCACCCGCGGCGACGGCGTCACCATCTACGACGACCGCGGCAAGAGCTACCTCGACGGCCTGTCGGGGCTGTTCACCGTGCAGGTCGGCCACGGGCGAACGGAACTCGCCGACGTTGCCGCCCGGCAGGCGAGCACCCTGGCCTACTTCCCGTTGTGGGGGTATGCCACCCCGCCCGCGATCGAGCTGGCCGAGCGCGTCGCCGGCCACACGCCGGGCGACCTGAACCGGGTGTTCTTCACCACCGGCGGCACCGAGGCCGTCGAGACCGCCTGGAAGCTGGCCAAGCAGTACTTCAAGCTGACCGGCAAACCCGGTAAGCACAAGGTGATCTCGCGCTGGGTCGCCTACCACGGCACCACGCAGGGGGCGCTGGCGATCACCGGGCTGCCCAAGTACAAGGCGCCGTTCGAGCCGGTCACCCCGGGGGGCTTCCGGGTGCCCAACACCAACTTCTACCGCGCTCCCGAACCGTTCCAAACCGACCTCAAGGCCTTCGGGAGGTGGGCCGCCGATCGGGTCGCCGAGGCCATCGAGTTCGAGGGCCCTGACACCGTCGCGGCCGTCTTCCTCGAGCCGGTGCAGAACGCGGGCGGCAGCATCCCGCCTCCGCCGGGTTATTTCGAGCGGGTCCGCGAGATCTGCGACGCCTACGACGTGCTGCTGGTCTCCGACGAGGTGATCTGCGCGTTCGGCCGGATCGGGTCGATGTTCGCCTGTGAGGACTTCGGCTACGTGCCCGACATGATCACCTGCGCCAAGGGACTGACGTCGGGCTACTCACCCCTGGGCGCGATGATCGCCAGCGAGCGGTTGTTCGAGCCCTTCGACGACGGCAAAACGATGTTCCCGCACGGCTATACGTTCGGCGGCCACCCGGTGTCGGCCGCCGTCGGGCTGGCCAACCTCGACATCTTCGAGCGCGAGGGCCTCAACGATCGCGTCAAACAGCACGCGGCCGGCTTCCGGGCGACCCTGGAGAAGCTGTACGACCTGCCGATCGTCGGCGACGTGCGCGGCGAGGGCTACTTCTACGGCGTCGAATTGGTCAAGGACCAGGCGACGAAGGAGACCTTCACCGATGACGAGCGCCGGTCGCTGCTGCCGCGGGTCGGTGCGGCGCTGTTCGAGAACGGGTTGTACTGCCGCACCGACGATCGCGGCGACTCCGTCATCCAGCTGGCGCCGCCGCTGATCAGCGGCCCCGCCGAGTTCGACACCATCGAGGCCGTCCTGCGCGCGGTGCTCAGCGAGGAGTCCCGGCGCCTATAGACCGCGGGCGCGAAGTAACTTGCGTCCCAGCAGTCACAGCGCGGCTCCCCGGAATCGGGGCGCGGATCGCCTAGTCTGCACACACAATGAACGTACTGCGCTCCGCATCTTGCCTGGCAGCGGCGGCTTTCCTGACGGCGGCCCCGGTGCTGTTCGCGACTCCCGGCGCCCTCCCGAAGGCGGCCGCCGAGCCGAACCCGGGCCCCAACGCGGCGCCGGCGAACTGCCCCTTCAAGGTCAACACCCCGCCAGCGGTCGACTCGTCGGAGGCGCCGCAGGCCGGCGACCCGCCGATCCCGCTTGCGGTGCCGGCCAAGCCGGTCGGCGGCGACGCGCTGGGCGGCTGCGGCATCGTCACGGCGCCGGATACACCGCCGCTGCCGACCGACGTGTCGGCCGACGCGTGGCTGGTGGCCGACCTCGACAGCGGCGCCGTCGTTGCCGCCAAGGACCCGCACGGCCGGCACCGGCCCGCGAGCATCATCAAGGTGCTCGTCGCGATGGCGTCGATCAACGCGTTCAACCTCAACAAGTCGGTGCCCGGCACCGCCGAGGACGCCGCCGCCGAGGGCACCAAGGTGGGCGTCGACGAAGGCGGGGTGTTCACGATCAACCAGCTGCTGCACGGGCTGCTGATGCACTCCGGCAACGACGCCGCCCACGCGCTGGCCATGCAGCTCGGCGGGATGCAGCAGGCGGTGGAGAAGATCAACGTGCTGGCCGCCAAGCTCGGCGGCCGCGACACCCGGGTGGCGACGCCGTCCGGCCTGGACGGCCCGGGCATGAGCACGTCTGCGTACGACATCGGGCTGTTCTACCGCTACGCCTGGCAGAACCCGACTTTCGCCGACATCGTCGCCACGCGCTCGTTCGACTTTCCCGGCCACGGGGACCACCCCGGCTACGAGCTGGAGAACGACAACCAGCTGCTCTACAAGTATCCCGGCGCGCTCGGCGGCAAGACCGGGTACACCGACGACGCCGGCCAGACGTTCGTGGGCGCGGCCAACCGCAACGGGCGGCGGCTGATGGCCGTGCTGCTGCACGGGACGCGGGTGCCGATCGCCCCCTGGGAACAGGCGGCGCACCTGCTCGACTACGGCTTTGCCACCCCGCAGGGCACCCAGGTCGGATCGCTGATCGAGCCCGACCCGTCGCTGCTGCCGAAGCACGACAGCGCCACGGACCGGCAGACCGGCGCGCAGGCGGCGGGCCTCATCCCGTCGGGGGACGCGATGCCCGTGCGGGTGGGCGTCGCCGTCGTCGGCACCATCGTCGTGTTTAGCTTGATCATGGTCGCACGCTCGATGAACCGCCGGCCCCAACACCGTTGACCGCGCGGCCCGCCCGGTTGCGCGGCGCGCTGGTCGGGCTCACCGCCGCCAGCGTCGGTCTCATCTACGGCTACGACCTGTCCATCATCGCCGGCGCCCAGCTGTTCGTCGCCGACGACTTCGGGCTCACCACCCGGCAGCAGGAGCTGCTGACGACGATGGTGGTGCTTGGCCAGATCCCCGGCGCGCTCGGCGCCGGCGTGCTCGCCAACCGGATCGGTCGCAAGGGATCCGTGCTGTTGATCCTGGTCGCGTACGCGGCGTTCGCGTTGCTGGACGCGTTCTCGGTGTCGCTGCCGATGCTGCTGGCGGCGCGGTTCCTGGTGGGCCTGACCATCGGGGTGTCGGTGGTCGTCATCCCGGTGTACGTGGCGGAATCGGCCCCCGCGGCGGTGCGCGGGTCGCTGCTGACGGCCTATCAGCTCGCCGTGGTCAGCGGCCTCATCGTCGGCTACCTGACGGGCTACCTGCTGGCCGGCACCCACAGCTGGCGGTGGATGCTGGGCCTGGCCGCCGTGCCCGCAATCCTGTTGCTGCCGTTGATCGGCCGGATGCCCGACACCGCCCGGTGGTATTTGCTGCGGGGTCGGCCCGACGACGCCCGCGCCGCGCTGCTGCGCGTGGAGCCCACCGCCGACGTCGACGCCGCCGACGCGGAGCTCGCCGAGATCGGCCGTGCGCTGGGCGAGGAGGGCGGCGGAGCGGCCGAGATGCTGCGCCCCCCGTACGCGCGGGCCACCGCCTTCGTGATCACGCTCGGCTTCCTCATCCAGATCACCGGCATCAACGCGATCATCTACTACAGCCCAAGGATATTCGCGGCAATGGGCTTCACCGGCGACTTCGCCCTGCTGGCGCTGCCGGCCCTGGTGCAGGTCGCCGGGCTGGCGGCGGTGGGCGTCGCGCTGCTGCTCGTCGACAGGGTCGGGCGGCGCCCAATCCTGTTGTGCGGCATCGCGATGATGATCGTCGCCGACGTCATCCTGCTGCTGGTGTTCGGCCGCGGCGCCGGCGGGGTGATCCCCGGCTTCGCCGGGGTGCTGCTGTTCATCATCGGCTACACCATGGGTTTCGGCTCGCTGGGCTGGGTGTACGCCAGCGAGAGCTTCCCCACCCGGCTGCGGTCCATCGGCTCGAGCGCGATGCTGACGTCCAACCTGGTGGCTAACGCGATCGTCGCCGCCGTCTTCCTGACCATGCTGCATTCGCTCGGGGGCGCGGGCACTTTCGCGGTGTTCGCGGCCCTCGCGGTGTTCGCGCTGGGCTTCGTCTACCGGTATGCGCCGGAAACCAAGGGCCGCCCGCTCGAGGACATCCGCCATTTCTGGGAAAACGGCGGCCGCTGGGAAGGCCCGTGATCACCGCGGGCACCATGGTCCTCGACGGGGAGGTCGCCCGGCCGGGGTGGCTGGAGACGTCCGGCGGCCGAATCCTGGCCTGCGGCGCCGGTCCCCCGCCCCGGCCGACCCACGACGACTTCCCGGATTGCACCGTGGTGCCTGGCTTTGTCGACATGCACGTGCACGGTGGCGGCGGGGCGTCCTACACCGACCCCGCCGGCATCATCCGGGCGGCCGACTTCCATGTGCGGCAGGGCACCACCACCACGCTCGCGAGCCTGGTCACCGCCTCGCCCACCGACCTCCTCGCCGGCATTCGCGCGCTCGCCGCAGCCAGCCACGAGGGCGCGGTCGCCGGTATCCACCTGGAGGGGCCGTGGCTGAGCCGCGCGCGCTGCGGGGCGCACGACCCCGCCCAGACGCGTCCCCCCGACCCCGCGGAGATCGAGGCCGTGCTGGCTGCCGGTGGCGGCGCCATCCGGATGGTCACGCTGGCCCCGGAACTGCCCGGTGCCGGTGAGGCGATCCGGCGCTTCCTGGACGCGGGAGTCGTTGTGGCCGTTGGCCATACCGATGCGACCTACGACCAGACCGAGCGCGCCGTCGACGCCGGTGCCACGGTCGCCACCCACCTGTTCAACGCGATGCCGCCACTGCATCACCGCGAGCCGGGGCCGGCGCTGGCGCTGCTACAGGACCCGCGGGTGACGTGCGAGCTCATCGCCGACGGCGCGCACGTGCACCCGGCCGTCCTCCGCGCGGCGATCCGGGCCGCGGGACCCGGCCGCGTCGCGCTGATCACCGACGCCATCGCCGCGGCCGGATGTGGCGACGGCGCATACACACTCGGCGCCATACCGATCGACGTGGAGTCCGGTGTCGCGCGGGTGCGCGGCGCGTCGACGATCGCGGGCAGCACCGCCACCATGGCCGAGATCTTCCGAGTCGCCGCCACGCTCGCGGGAGTGCCCGCCGCCGTGCGGATGACCGCCGCCACGCCGGCGGGGGCCCTGGGCCTCGAGCGGGTGGGGCACCTGCGCGCGGGCCACGACGCGAACCTGGTTGTGCTGGACGCCGACCTGCGTGTCAGGGCGGTGATGGTGCGCGGCGACTGGCGGGTCACCCGTGACTAGCGCAGCCAGCGGGTCAGGCGCGAAAACGCAAGCGCCACAAGAGCTCCCAGCCCCATCGCGGTCAACGTCTGCCGCGCGCTCAGGCCCTCGTCCAGCTGCACCCGCGGGGCGATGATGGCCGGGGGCGGCGGCTCGATGCGACGACGGCGCGCATCGGTCGAGGTGGTCGCCGCCCACGCGGTGCAGAACAGCACGAGATAGGCGGTGATGTAGGCGAACACCATCAGGCCCAGCACCGGCCCGAACGTGGCGCCCGCCGGGCTGCGCGACACCACCCGCAGGTAAACGGAGGCCACCTGCTTGAAGATCTCGAAGCCGACCGCCGCCATCAGCCCGGCCCGCATCGAGTGGACCACGCTGACCTTCTCCCGGGGCAGCCGGGCGATCATCCAGGTGAACAGCAGCCACGACACCAGCACCGACACCACGATCGAGATGCCGCGGAAGAGCCATTCGAACACCAGGAACTCCGGTATGCCGGCCCATCTCAGCACCGCGGCCATCGGCTGCTCGTGGCCGAGCGTGGTCAGTGCGACGGTGCCCATCGTCACCGCGAACGTCCCGCCCATCGCCAACAGGTCCGAGACCTTGTTGCGCACGAAGCCCGGCGAGTCCACGCAGTGTTCCCACCACATCTCGGTGAGGGCCTGCCGCAGATGGGAGATCCAGCTCAGGCCGCCCCAGGCCGCCGTCGCCAGGCCGATGACACCGACCGATGTCCGCGCGTCGATAGCCGAGTCGATGAGCTCCAGCAGCTGGTTCCCGAGCGGGCCCGACACCTGCGCCCGGATGTGGTCGTCGATCGTGCCCAGCAGCCGGGGACGGGTCGCGAGCAGGAAGCCGAAGACCGCGAAACCGACCATCAGCAAAGGGAACAGCGCAAAGATCGTGTAGTACGTGAGCCCGGCCGCGAAGAACCCGCCGTTGCGGTCGTCGAAGCGCTGGTAGGCGCGCACGGCGTGGTCGAGCCAGTCGTACCGGGCCCGCAGGCGGTCCAGGATCCCCGGCTTGGCCGGCTCGTTCATGTGTGAAACCTATTCCCGCTGCGGAAGGAAGCCCAGCCGATCGTAGACCCGGTGCACGGTCTTGCCGGCCACGTCCTCGGCGCGCGCCGACCCGGCGGCCAGCACCGACTCCAATTCGGCGCGGTCCGCCATCAATTCGTCGACGCGCGCCTTGATGGGGCCGACGTACTCGACGACCGCCTCGGCGGTCTCCTTCTTCAGGTCGCCGTAGCCGCGCCCGGCGTAGCCCTCGACGAGCTTGTCGATGCCCACCCCGGTGACCGCCGACTGGATGCTCAGCAGGTTCGACACGCCGGGCTTGGCCTCCAGGTCGTAGCGGATCTCGCGCTCGCTGTCGGTGACCGCCGAGCGAATCTTCTTGGCGGACACCGCCGGATCGTCGAGCAGGTTGATCAGCCCGGCGTCCGAGGACGCCGACTTGCTCATCTTCGACGTCGGGTCCTGCAGGTCGTAGATCTTCGCGGTGACCTTGGGGATGAGCACGTCGGGAACCACGAACGTGTCCGGGAACCGGCTGTTGAAGCGCTGCGCGACGTCGCGCGCCAGCTCCAGGTGCTGGCGCTGGTCCTCGCCCACGGGCACCAGGTCGCTGTCGTAGGCCAGGACGTCGGCGGCCTGCAGCACCGGATAGGTGAACAGCCCCACGGTGGTCGAGTCGCTGCCCTGCTTCGTCGACTTGTCCTTGAACTGCGTCATGCGCGACGCCTGGCCGAAGCCGGTGAAGCAGCCCAGCACCCACGCCAGCTGGGTGTGCGCGGGCACGTGGCTCTGCACGAAGACCGTGCTGCGGCCGGGGTCGATGCCCAGCGCCAGGTACTGCGCCGCCGTCACCAGCGTCCGGTGCCGCAGCGCCGCCGGGTCTTGCGCGATTGTGATCGCGTGCAGGTCGACCACGCAGAAGAACGAGTCGTGCTCGTCCTGCAGCGCGACCCACTGGGTGATGGCGCCCAGCGCATTGCCGAGGTGAAGCGAGTCAGAGGTGGGCTGCACGCCGGAGAAGATCCGGCGGGGTCCGGTGGGGGTGCTCATGATGCCTCGATCTTTTCACGCGGCCCGCTTCGGCCGAGCGCCCGGCCAGCCGGGCGCCCGCCTTCCAGCGCCCGGCCAGCCGGGCGCCCGCCCCGCACTCGCTTGGCCGCCTCCGAGTGCTTGGCCGCTTCGGCCGGGCGCCCGGCCAGCCGGGCGCCCGCCCCGCGCTCGCTTGCGGTACCGGCGGTACCGCATTTACTGTCACGGATATGGGGAATCGTCCACCGATCCACCTCGGCTCCGGAGAGCCCGTCCTGCTGCTGCACCCATTCCTGCTGTCCCAGGCGGTGTGGGAGGGCGTGGCCAGGCGGCTGGCCGACACCGGCCGCTACGAGGTGTTCGCCCCGACGATGGCCGGCCACAACGGCGGCCCGCGCGCCGGGACCTGGTTCCTGTCCTCGGCGGTGCTCGCCGATCACGTCGAGCGGCAGATGGACGAGCTGGGCTGGGACACCGCCCACATCGTCGGCAACTCCCTGGGCGGCTGGGTGGCCTTCGAGCTGGAGCGGCGCGGACGGGCCCGCAGCGTCACCGGCATCGCGCCCGCGGGCGGCTGGACGCGGTGGAGCCCGCACAAGTTCGAGGTGATCTTCAAGTTCGTCCTCGGCATCCCGCTGCTGCTGCTGGCCTGGGCGTTCGGACCGCGCGTCATGCGCCTGCCCTACAGCCGCCGGCTGGCGACGTACGCGATCAGCGGGTCGCCCGATGCCATCAGCGACGCCGACATCCTCACCTGCATCGACGACGTCGCGCACTGCCCCGCCTACTTCCAGCTGCTGGTCAAGGCGACACTGCTGCACGGCCTGCGGGAGCTCGCCGACAACGCGGTTCCCGCACACCTGGTGGTCTGCGAGAAGGACCGGGTGATCCCCGCACCCAGATTCAGCCGACACTTCACCAACCACCTGCCGGACCATCAGGTCACCGAGCTCGACGGCGTGGGGCACGTCCCGATGTTCGAGGCGCCCGACCGCGTCGCCGAGGTGATCAGCGGCTTCATCGACGAGTGCACCCGCGAGACGCGGGATCGCCAGCAGCCGGCCGGCTAGCTTTTATGGCGGCGACCCGCTAGTTGGCTAGTCGGCCCCGGCGAGCTTCTTGTCGAGGTTCTCGGCGATCGAGTTGAGGAACTGCTCGCTCTGCTGCCACTCCTGGTCGGGACCGATGAGGATGGCGAGGTCCTTGGTCATCTTGCCGCTCTCGACCGTCGCGATGACCACGCTTTCCACAGTCTGCGCGAACTCGATCACTTCCGGCGTGTTGTCGAGCTTGCCGCGGTGCTGCAACCCGCGCGTCCAGGCGAAGATCGAGGCGATCGGGTTGGTCGACGTCGGCTTGCCGGCCTGGTACTGCCGGAAGTGCCGGGTGACGGTGCCGTGCGCGGCCTCGGCCTCGACCGTCTTGCCGTCGGCCGTCATCAGCACCGACGTCATCAGCCCCAGCGAGCCGTAGCCCTGGGCAACGAGGTCGGACTGGACGTCGCCGTCGTAGTTCTTGCAGGCCCACACGTAGCCGCCCTCCCACTTCAGGCAGGCGGCGACCATGTCGTCGATCAGCCGGTGCTCGTAGGTGAGCCCCTCGGCCTCGAATTTGTCCTTGAACTCTTCGTCGTAGATGCGCTGGAACTCGTCCTTGAACATGCCGTCATAGGCCTTGAGGATGGTGTTCTTGGTGGACAGGTACACCGGCCACTTGGCGTTGAGGCCGTACGCCAGCGAGGCGCGCGCGAAGTCCCGGACCGATTCCTTGAAGTTGTACATCCCCATCACGACGCCGCCGTCCTCGGGAATGGAGACCACCTCGTGCACAATCGGCTCGCTGCCGTCCGACGGGGTGAACGTGATCGACACGGCGCCCGGCTTGTCCACCTTGAAGTTGGTCGCCCGGTACTGGTCGCCGAAGGCGTGGCGGCCGATGACGATCGGCTTGGTCCAGCCCGGAACCAGCCGGGGGACGTTCGAGATCACGATGGGCTCGCGGAAAATGGTGCCGCCCAGGATGTTCCGGATCGTGCCGTTGGGCGACAACCACATCTTCTTGAGGTTGAACTCGGAGACGCGGGCCTCGTCGGGGGTGATGGTGGCGCACTTGACGCCCACGCCGTGCCGCTTGATCGCATACGCCGCATCGATCGTCACCTGGTCATTGGTGCGGTCGCGGTTCTCGATGCCGAGGTCGTAGTACTCGAGGTTGATGTCGAGGTGCGGCAGGATCAGCAGGTCCTTGATGAACTTCCAGATGACACGGGTCATCTCGTCACCGTCGAGTTCGACGACCGGGCCCTTGACCTTGATCTTGCTTCCGTCGGACATCTCGAGTCGACTCCCTCCTCGCGGCCCTTAGCCTTGCGAGCGTGCCAGCGCTTCGTTAAACGTTTTGCTCGGCCGCATGACTGCAGTTGTCTTCTCGCTGTCCGGCCGATAGTAACCACCGATGTCAACGGCCTCGCCCTGCGCTTCGGCGAGCTCGGCCACGATGGTGTCCTCGTTTTTGCTCAGCGCGTCGGCCAGCGCGGCGAAGTGCTTGCGCAGCTCCTCGTCGTCGGACTGCGCGGCGAGTTGTTCGGCCCAGTACAGCGCGAGGTAGAACTGGCTGCCGCGGTTGTCGAGTTCGCCGGTCTTGCGGGACGGACTCTTGTTGTTGTCCAGCAGCTTGCCGATCGCCGCGTCCAGCGTCTTGCCCAGGATCTTGGCGCGCTCGTTGCCGGTCTTGATCCCGATGTCTTCGAAACACGCTCCCAGCGCGAGGAACTCACCGAGGGAGTCCCAACGCAGGTGGTTCTCCTCGACGAGCTGGTGGACGTGTTTGGGCGCCGAACCGCCCGCCCCGGTCTCGTACATTCCGCCGCCGGCCATCAACGGCACGATGGACAACATCTTGGCGCTGGTGCCGAGCTCCAGGATGGGGAACAGGTCGGTGAGGTAGTCGCGCAGGATGTTTCCGGTGGCGGCGATGGTGTCCTGCCCGCGCACCGCGCGCTCGATCGTGTACCTCATGGCCCACACCTGCGGCATGATCTGGATTTCCAGGCCCTCGGTGTCGTGCTCCTTGAGGTACTGCTTCACCTTCTTGCGCAGCTCGACCTCGTGCGGCCGTTCGGTGTCCAACCAGAACACCACCGTCATGCCCGAGTTGCGGGCCCGGGTGACGGCCAGCTTGACCCAGTCGCGGATCGCGGCGTCGGTGACGATAGGCATGCGCCAGATGTCACCGGCCTCCACATTCTGGGTCAGCAGGACTTCCCCGGTGTCGAGGTCGACGATGTCGGCGACCCCGTCCTCGGGAACCTCGAACGTCTTGTCGTGTGAGCCGTACTCCTCGGCCTGCTGCGCCATCAGGCCGACGTTCGGCACGGTGCCCATCGTGGTCGGATCGAACTGCCCGTTGGTCTTGCAGAAGTTGATCATCTCCTGGTAGATGCGGGAGAACGTCGACTCGGGGTTGACGGCCTTGGTGTCCTTCTGGCGCCCGTCGGCGCCCCACATCTTGCCGCCGGCGCGGATCATCGCCGGCATCGACGCGTCCACGATGACGTCGCTCGGCGAGTGGAAGTTCGTGATGCCCTTGGCCGAATCGACCATCGCCAGCTCGGGCCGGTGTTCGTGGCAGGCGTGCAGGTCCCGGATGATCTCCTCGTGCAGCGACGCGGGCAGCGACTCGATCTTGTTGTACAGGTCGACCAGTCCGTTGTTGACGTTGACGCCGAGCTCGTCGAACAGTTCCTGATGCTTGGCGAACGCGTCCTTGTAGAAGATCTTCACCGCGTGGCCGAAGACGATCGGATGGGAGACCTTCATCATCGTCGCCTTGACGTGCAGCGAGAACATCACGCCGGTCTCGTAGGCGTCCTGCATCTGCTGCTCGTAGAACTCGCAGAGCGCCTTCTTGCTCATGAACATGGAGTCGATGACGTCGCCCGCGCGCAGCTCGACTTTGGGCTTGAGCTCGAGGGTTTCCCCACTCTCGGTCCGAAGCACCATCTTCACGTCGCGCGCGTGGTCCAGCGTCATCGACTTCTCACCGTGGTAGAAGTCGCCGTGCCGCATGGTCGCGACGTGCGTGCGCGACGCCGGCGACCACTCCCCCATGCTGTGCGGGTGCTTGCGCGCGTACTCCTTCACCGCCTTGGGTGCGCGCCGGTCCGAGTTGCCCTCGCGAAGCACGGGGTTCACGGCGCTGCCAAGGCACTTGGCGTAACGCTCGCGAATTGCCTTGTCCTCGTCCGTCTTCGGGCTCTGCGGGAAGTCCGGGACCTTGAATCCCTTGCCCTGCAGCTCCTTGACAGCCGCGATCAGCTGGGGCACCGACGCACTGATGTTCGGCAGCTTGATGATGTTGGTGTCGGGCAGCTTCGTCAGGCGGCCGAGCTCACCGAGGTCGTCCGGCACCCGCTGATCCTCGGTCAGGTGCTCGGGGAACTCGGCCAGGATCCGGGCGGCCACGGAGATGTCGCTGGTCTTGATCGTGATGCCCGCCGGCTCGGCGAAGGCGCGCACGATCGGCAGCAACGCGTAGGTCGCCAGCAGGGGCGCCTCGTCGGTCAGCGTGTAGATGACGGTCGGCTGTTCGGCGCTCACGGTCCCTCTTCCGGCGTTCAAATCTTGATCGGACAGACCTCATCCGGGCTCAGCGTTCTGGCTGCCACGTTATCAGCGGCGTTCGGGCGGGTGTCGACCCGCAGGCTGGATGCGCCGCCCGATCGGCCAGCGCGGGGCCTACTCCCGGACGGCGTTGCGCCGGATCTTGCCTGTCTGTGTCTTGGGCAGTTCGGGTACGACGCGGATTGCGCGCGGACACTTGTACGCGGCCAGCCGTTCCCGGGCGAAGGCGATCATCTCGGCCTCCGTGGCTGTTTCACCGCCGTTGAGGGACACGTACGCCACCACCGCCTCACCGCGATACTCGTCCGGCGTCCCCACGACCGCCGCCTCGAACACCGCTGGGTGCGCCGACAGCACATCTTCGACTTCGCGCGGCCACACCTTGTATCCCGAGGTGTTGATCTGGTCTTTGAGGCGGTCCACCAGATAGACCCAGCCATCCTCGTCCACGATGGCGCCGTCACCGGTGTGCAGCCATCCGTCCGGCATTGTCGACGCGGTCGCCTCGGGGTTCCGCCAGTAGCCGGGAACCACCTGCGGCCCACGCAGCACCAGTTCCCCCTGCACATGCGGGATCACGGGCCGGCCGGAGGCATCCACCACCCGCACCTCCATCCCGTGCAGCGGTCTGCCGATCGACAGCGCGCCGCTCGCCCGGTCCACGGGCGCTTCCGCGCCGAGTGGTACGCCGATCACCGCCGACGACGTCTCGGTCATCCCGTAGACGTTGTGGATGTACACGCCGAACCGTTGCATGAACTGGCCGACCGTCGACGGCGGGATAGGCGCGCCACCGCTGTACACAGACTTCAGGGACGCAAAATGCTCGTGCGACGCGTGCGGCAGCCGTGAGATGGAATTGAAGGCGGTTATCGAGCCGATTGTAAAAGTAACCCCGTGCTCCACAAACGCCTCGATCGCCACTTCGGGGTGAAAGCGGTTGACCAGCACGAGGATTGCGTCATGCAGCAAGGCCATGGCGGCGTTGACGACGGCGCCGGTGATGTGGAAGAACGGCGCCATCGCGAACACTGCATCCCCGGGTTGGAGGTCGATCCAGGCAGCGAAGCTGTCGGTGACCGCGAGAAGGTTGCCGTGTGTGTTGGTGGCGCCCTTCGGCGGACCGGTCGTTCCGGAGGTGTAGGTCAGCAGGGCGACCTCGTCTGACGTCAGGTCAAGCCGGGGCGCGGACCTCCCGCGGAACTGCGCGATCAGGTTCTCCAGGTCACGGTCCGTGTCGCGGGCCACACGTTCGTCCGTATCGAACACTCGTGGATCATTGCGGCTCTGAAAGGCCAGGGGTGACGTGCTCACCACCCACCGGACCGAGCTGCCGGCCAAGGTCGCCGAGGTTTCCGCCACGTCGTCGTCGGTGCAGACGATGCCGACTGCCTCGGCATCATCGATCAGCCGCCGTAACTCGTGACCTCGGTACATCGGGTTGAGCAGGAGCGCGGTGGCCCCGAGCTTCCAGAGGGCGAGGAACGACAGGGCGTACTGCGGAATGTTCTGCAGGTAGATACCGACCCGGTCCCCACGGGAAGTGCCGAGCGATCGGAACCCGGCCGCGAGGGCATCACTGGCTTCATCGAACTCACGGACCGTCATGGCCCCGTCGAAATACGCGATCGCGCGGGCGTCCGGCTCCCGTTTGACCCTGGCGCGCCACGCATCGACCAACGAGGAATGGCCCCCTCTGGTTGCCACTGCATGCACGGGTGAGGATGCCTCCGGGCTCGTGGGCGCCATCCCACCACCTTATTGGGTTCGAACGATCGCTTATTGGGTTCGAATGATCGGCCGGTCGGCGCCAGGCCGGCGGGCCAGCATCGAGTCAGGCTCGGGAACGCGTTGTCCCACCAGGTGGCTCGTGTTGTTCAGTGCGTGCACGACACGCCGGCCGCCGGGCATGACCCGCACGGTCGACACCGACGTGTAGTCGGGCAGGAAGAAGAACAGCTGCTCCTCGAGCCCCAGCACTGTCGACAGCGCCGCGTTGATCAGCCCGCCGTGGCTGAACGCCGCCACTCTCCGGCCCGGCCAGCGGTCGCTGAGTTCGTCCACGACCCGCCGGGCGCGGGACAGAAAGCCAGTGCGGTCGATGTCTGGAACGAAGTATTCGTAGCGGCCAGTCCTCAGCGCGTGAGACCGGGGGTTGTCGTCCCCCAAATCCTCTATCGCCACGTAAGTCCCGTCGGATCGATGGTCGCGGTCCCATTCGCGGAGATCCTCGAGGGTGCCGGCCACCGCCAGCGCCATCTCATGGGCTGCGACCTCCGCGGTTTCGAGGGCGCGGGCCATCGGACTCGCGACCACCGCGTCGACGCGTTCCCCCGCGAGCCACCGTCCCAGTCGCTCCGATTGATGACGGCCGACAGGGGAAAGTGGTGGATCGACGTATCCCGGACGCGGCTGGCCGTGGCGGATCAACAGAATCTCCGTCATATCGGCGGGAGCCGGCGTCATGCAATCGCTTCGAGATCACGTACGACTGGCTCAAGGTCACGGTCGGACTCTTTGACCACCTCACGCTCGGTTGCCATGTCGAGGTTGCGACACAGTAGCCAGTAGGTCAGGCAGCCGACCGGCACCCCCACAAAGAACGCGACGTCTATCCCGCCCAACGCGGCAGAGATCGGGCCCTCGAAGTGGGAAGCGTGCATGAAGGGGATCATGACGAGAAACGTGACCGTGTACGCCATGATGCCGCGCCAATTCCATCGCCCATAGATGCCGTCGCGCTTGAAGATTTCGCGCACCGAATAGTGCCCCCGCCGGACGATGAAGAAATCGGTCAAGTTCACTGACGTCCACGGCGCCATCAGGTAGGCGAACACCTCCAGGACGACCAGGAAAACGGTGTTGAGGAAATTGTCGGGCAGGAAAGCGCCCGCGATCGCGCTGCTGCCCCCGAGCAACAGGATCGTGACGACGCGGATTGAGCGGCTCACATCGACGGGCCGGATGCTGTCGATGGCAGTGATGAGCGTCAGTGACCCGCCGTAGACGCACATCCCCATGAGGCCGAGCAATCCCAACCCGAAGACCAGGAGCATCAGCGTCCCCAGCCCGGGGAAGACGTGGTCACCGGTCGCCGACACGCTTGCGATGATGTCGTCGCCGGGCAGCATCGCCGCGGCCATGGCGCCGACCGCTTCGTAGGCGAACACGCTGAAATAGAGGCCGATCGACGTCCACAGGATGATGGCGCCGCGGTTGGTGTCCGGGGGCATGTAGCGCGAGTAATCCGAGACGAAGAACGCCCACGACAGCTGGTAGGCCATGGCCGCCGAGACGGTGACCGCGAACGGCACCGGTTGGAAGGTCTCGCCGAGGTTGAGCGCGTTGCCCGGGATGTAGCCGCCGACTGCCAGCCCTGCAATGTAGATCACCAACACGATCACGAGTCCAATGGAGACAATGCGCTGCGCGGAATGCAGCCACCGATACCCGAAGATCGCCAACACGATCGCGACGACGCCCGTGACTATCGCCCAGACGGGCGCACTACCGCCGACGAACTGGTGCAGGTTGGTGCCGAAGATGTTGCCGCCCACGACGAGGTAACCCCAGTAAACGACGATTGCCATCACCCAGATGAACAGGGCACCGTATCGGCCGAACTGCGGCCGGGTCTGCACCATCTGGGGTAATCCGAGGTGGGGACCCTGCGTGGCGTGGATGGACACCGGGATCGTGCCGAACAGCGTTCCGAGCGCCACCCCGAGCAACGTCCAAATGAGATTCAACCCCAAGCCGATGCCGATCGCGCCGGTCACCAGGGTCAGTGGATGGAAACACGCGAACCAGATCGTGGTCTGGTCGACAAGCCGGCCGTGGCGTGCTCGCAACGGGACGTAATCGATTGAGTGCAGCTCGATTTGGTTGACAACTCCGACCTTCGGCTCTTCCTGTACGGCCATTGAGGGTCCTTTCACCTTGTGCATCCGTGTCTTGTTTCATTCACCACGCGGCGCCGGGCAGAGAATCGGATGTGTTATCGATCGCGTATGCCGACGAGAAGTTCGTCGCCCTCAGAGTTCGCCGGACACCAGCTTGGCCCTCACCTGCGCGGTAACGCTGTCCTGGAAGGACGCCCATCCCGTAGCCGGGACTGATTCGAGCGCATAGTGATTCGTCAGCATCCCGCCATCGATGACCACGTCCGATCCCGTCATGCCCGACGCCCTGTCTGAGAGCAGGAACGTACACAGGTTCGCGACCTCCGGGGTGTCCACCATCCGCCGCAGCGGCGCACGCTGCCAATCACTGAGGAGCACGCTCATGGGCTCGTCGGCATCGCCCGTGTCGTCGGCCATGGGGGTCCCGTCGACATATCCGGGGCTGACGGAGTTGACGCGGATCCCGAAGCGGCCGAGGTCCATCGCAAGGGAACGGGTCAACCCGATCAGGCCCGCTTTTGACGCGTTGTAGGGCGCGTTGAGCGGTTCGCCCTGGTGCCCGTTGACCGAGGCGATGTTGACGACCGAGCCCCCACCCGCGCGTGCCATGACACGGCCCGCCGCCTGCGTGAAGAAGAACGACGCGCTCAGGTCGACGTCGATAACCTGATTCCATTGCTCCCGCGTCATCTCAAGGGCGTGGGCCATGACGAACATCCCGGCGTTGTTCACGAGTCCGTCGATCCGGCCCCACCTGGCGAGGGCGAGGGCGACCGCCCGGTCGATGTCGGCCTGCTGCGTCACATCGCATCGCTGGACAAGCGCGCCGTCGCCGATGGCGGCAGCGGTTTCCTCCAGCTTGTCCACGCGTCGCCCAAGGAGCAGGACGTTCGCTCCGTCGGCGGCGGCCTGCTTTGCCACCGCGGCTCCGATGCCACTTCCTGCCCCGGTGACGATCACCGCCTTGCCCGCCAGGAGGCCATTCACCAGGCCCTTGCCATCCATGCGGTTTCCTTTCGCTGTTGGTCCCTGTGGGTGAGCCACGCCTCACATCAGGCAGACGTGTCTATCCACACCGCTTTGGTTTCCAAGTACTCGTTCAGCGACTCGACGCCGCTGTCGCGGCCGATACCACTGCGCTTGACGCCCCCGAACGGCATCGCGGGGTCGATTCGGCGGAACGTGTTGACCCAGACCGTGCCGGCGCGAAGGTTGGCAGCGACCCGGTGGGCGCGGCTGACATCGCGTGTCCACACTCCTGCGGCGAGGCCGAATGGACTGTCATTGGCCTGCTGGATCACGTCGGCCTCGTCCTCGAAGGGAAGCACCGCCAGAACCGGGCCGAAAACCTCTTCCTGAGCGATGGTCATGTCGTTGCGTACCTCGCTCAGGACCGTCGGTTCAAAGAAGTATCCATTGCCCAGCTCAGGGGCGCTGGGCGCCCGACCGCCGGCCGCCAGGGCGGCGCCCTCGTCCTGGGCGGCGGCGACGAGCGCGGCGATTCGCTGCAGGTGTGCACGGAAGGCCACCGGTCCCATGTCGGTCGACGGCTCCAGCGGGTTGCCGAGCCTCATCGCCTCGGCGTGACCGGCCACGCGTCGGACCACGTCGTCGTAGAGCCGGCGCTGCACGAAGAGTCGCGAGCCCGCCTGGCAGCTCTGGCCCGTCGAGGAAAAGATCGCCTTCGCGGCCGCCTCGGAAGCCCTTTGGGGGTCGGCGTCGTCGAAGACGATGTTGGGGGACTTGCCGCCCAACTCCAGGGCAACGCCGGTGATGTTCGTCGCGGCGGTCCGCATCACTGCCGAACCGACCGCCGTCGAGCCGGTGAACGAGACCTTGTCGATCCCTGGGTGACGCACCAGCGGCTCGCCGCACTCGTGGCCGAATCCCGTCACGATGTTGACGACCCCGTCGGGCAATCCCGCCTCGACACACAGCTTTCCGAGCTCAAGGGTTGACGCGGAGGCGTGCTCGGATGGCTTGATCACCATCGTGCACCCCGCGGCCAGTGCTGGCGCAAGCTTCCACAACAGAACCGCGAGCGGGGCATTCCAGGGCGTGATGGCAGCCACCACGCCGACTGGCTCCCGTTTGGTGTAGGCCACCAGCCCGGGCTCCTCGAGGGGGATCGTGGTTCCGTGCAGTTTGTCGGCCAATCCGCCGAAGTAGTCCAGCCATGCCGGCAGTCCCCGGACGTGTCGGCTGGTGTCCGCCAACAGCTTGCCGTTGTCGATGGTCTCGATGCGCGCCAGCCGGTCAGCGTTCTTCTCGATGACCCTTGCCAGACTGTGCATGTGGGCGGCTCGCCGGCGTCCCGACGTCCGCGACCAGAGCTCGAAGGCACGACGGGCGGACGCGACGGCGGCGTCCACGTCGGCGCTGGCCGCCCTGGCCATGAAGGCCCAGTCCTCCCCGGTGTAGGGGTTGACCGAAGGGAAGACGTCACCGTCAAGGGCGTCGACGAAGGAGCCCCCGATGAACAGGCCGTAATGAGGCCGCTCGGAGACATGCACCGCCTCGGGTGCGGCTTCAGACTGGAGATTCACTGTTCTTTCCCACGGTTCTCTTTCCCACGGTTCGCGTCGTGACCATCACTTCACCTTCATGAGCCCGGTGGGCCCCAGTTCGGCCAATCGCTTCGTCAGGCGTGAGCTCGGCCGGCCTTGATCGCTGGCGGCCATGTGGCGCCGGACCGCTCCACGGATCATCAGCGCGCCGACATAGCGCACCGGCTCCGGCGGGAAGCGGTATTTCGGTATCCCGACGTAACTGCTTGCGGCCCAGGCGTCGTCGAGCCCCAACGCCAGCGACGCAAGCATCTGGGCGAAGACGACCGAGGGCCCAACGCCGTTGCCGGCGAAGCCCGCACAGAACAGCGCCCGCGACCCGGGAAGTCGGCCGATGATCGGAAGACCGTCCTGTGTGCGATCTACCGGTCCCGACCAGGAGTGGGTCACCGCAGCACCGAACAGCCGGGGTATCTGCTGCACGAGTGCCGTCGAGAGTTCCAGCGTGCGAGGGGGATTCACGAAGAAGCGGTCGTCGATCTGACCGCGGAACGCGATGGCAGCCGCCCCTCGGCCGAACACCACTCGCCGGTCGCCGGTGGGCCTGGCGAAGTCCACGACAGTGCCGGAGTTGGTCCAGGATTCGCGGGCGCGCCAGTTACAGTCCAAGAAGTCCGGCACAGGCTCGGTTGCGACCGCGTCCGCCGAGACGGGGACGATCACGCGCCTCAACTCCGGCAGCTCCGCCAACCAGGCATTCGTGGCCAAGATGAGCTGGCGGCACCGCACCGAGCCTGCGTCGGTGGTGACGACCTGACCGGCTCGATCGATGCTCTTGACCGCCGAGTTCTCGAACAGCCGTACGCCGCGACGCGCGACCGCGTCGCGCAACCCGAGCACCAGCCGTCCAGGGTCCACGATCGCGGATTTCTCCTCGAACACCGCGCCGAATACATTGTCGGTGCCCAGGCGCTCACGAGCGTCTTTGGCGGATACCCGCTCGAAGGGGCTGCCACCGAGGGACTCGGCCGCCCTCACCGTCGACTCCCAGGAGCCCACCTGTGCGGGCGCGTTCGCAGTCCACAACCAGCCGGACATGTCGAAGCCGCAGTCGATGCCCTCAGCGGCGCAAAACCCGGCGATTTCGGTCAGTGCTGTTTCGCTCGCCTGTGCCAGACGGGCGGCGTCCTGGACCGTCGCGCGTTTGGTCAGCGACGCAGCCTTCGACCACATCGTCATCGCGAATCCGGCGTTGCGGCCGGACGCCCCGCAGCCGCAGGTCTTCGCCTCGAGGAGGATGATGTCGGCGTCCGGCTTGGCCGCGAGCAACTTCAACGCGGTCCACAGTCCCAGGAATCCGCCGCC
Organism: Mycobacterium saskatchewanense; assembly: GCF_010729105.1. Taxonomy (NCBI): domain Bacteria; kingdom Bacillati; phylum Actinomycetota; class Actinomycetes; order Mycobacteriales; family Mycobacteriaceae; genus Mycobacterium; species Mycobacterium saskatchewanense. The sequence goes on along the minus strand of NZ_AP022573.1, from coordinate 4,933,086 downwards.
CACGATGCAGAACTCCGCCTCCACATCACCGGCGAGCGAGGGTGCCGCGGACGTAGTGGGCGCACCGGCCTCCGGGTCCAGCCAGAGAACCTTTCCGTCGATGGAGCGACGGTCCTTCACAGGGCGAACGTCAGCAACGTTTGACACACTTCTTCCTTCCGGGGCGGCCTTAATTCATACGACATACAAGGGTTTTCGAGTGATCAGGTGTCCGTGAGCACCGCGAATTCGCGTAATCTCTTGTGAATTCGCCACCGCGACTTCGTCCCCTTCGTGAAGGATGCGATGGTCCCGGGTCCTAATTCGACGATTTGCGTCCCGCCAACCTCGACCGTGGCTTCTCCCTCGAGAACGAGAACGGTTTCATTCCCGGCAAAGACATAATTGAAGCAACACGGAAAGACTGTGACCACGGCAGCCCACACGCTGCCGCCCGGTCCACTGGTCGAACGCAACTCGTGGACAAGCATGTCGGGGTTTCCGCACACGTCGACGAGGCCGAGTTCCTCCGGCGTCATAGACACCAGATGCTGAGCGTCGACGCTCGACGCATAGGCCAGTGTTGCCAGGTTCTCACGTGAATCGTTGCCCGCCATTGGTCCGTGCTCCTCTTTCCTTTCACTCATCGCTGTTGTCACTCATCGCTGTTGCCTTCGCTCACCGGAATCCGGGTGCCGGGAGTGCTGACGACGCACTGTGCAGCCACATGTCCCACCGGCCATCACTGCTGAGGTCCACGGCAAACCGCCAGTTGACCGCGCGGTAACCGTCGTAGAAGTTTGTCTCTACGCCGGACTGCGTGGTGGGCAACAGAGCCGCTTCGGCATGGGTGCGGTCGACGAGTAAGTCGCTGGCGCTCAGACACCAGGCCCACTCGCGCAACGCATGAACGAACCGCATCAGTTGCACCCGCGCCAGGTCCTCTGCCTCGAAGTCGGGTATTGCGGCGCGGACGAAGACGTCCAACTGACCGTCGTCCAGCTCGGCGTAGGTGGCGAGCATCGCGAGGTCAAGGTAAGGGCTGTCCACGCCGGAGAAGTCCCAGTCGATCAGCCTGACCGTGTCGTTGGTCTGAATACAGTTCTGCGGGTTGAGATCCCGGTGTGAGAGGCAGGTGCCTTCCACGTTCTCCAGGACCGTGCGGCATGCCTCGAGCGATTTCTGCAATGCCGAGTACTTTTCGGCGTGCGGCGCGCACCGCCCGACGGCATTGCCGAACCATTCGTCGAATTCGTCGAACGCGGACACCCGACGAACGGTCCCTACCGGCAGTTCATGAAGCCTTCGGACGGTGTCGCCGACCCGACGCAGGACGTCTAGATCGCGAATGGTGCTGGCGCTGAGGACTCCGGGGAGGAACTCGATCAACGAATCGCCGGTCTCCTGATCCACACCGATAACCGATGGCCCAACTCCCGCCTCCGCGGCGATTCTCGCAACGACGGCCGAATTGGCCATGTCGATACCGATCTGAGCTCTCGACCGCGCGGGGGGTGCCAGGCGCAGGACGTAACCGTTGCCGACATCGACCAGGTAATTGCGGTTGATGGCGCCACCCGGGAGTGCCCGCACCTTGACGTCGGCGACACCGTCAGCTGGAAGCCAGTTACTCAACCGCGCGGTAATCGTCTGCCGCACAGTGACGTTGATATCGTCGCAGAACTGGATCACGACGTTGATCCTTCAACTCGTGGCCGGTTAGGTGTTGGAACGCCAAGGCATTCCGTGACACCTGTCGCGCTTGGTGGGCACATGCGGCTAACTTTGCTGCGCGGTGTGCCGTCGCGACAATTACGAAAGCCGTCAAACTTTGACGCCGGTCTTTGCGATCTTCGGTAGGCGTGAGGTCCGTCCGGTTCGCCTGTGTAACAACGCCCGTCTTCATGACGCTCACCGAAATCAACTGTTAACGCATTTGTTAAACGCGGCGGTTCGATGGGCATTGGCAATACCATCGACGAGAAGTTCGACCGGGAGGAGGGCAGTGGGAGACTCGATGGATCAGCGGATGGCGACGTTGCGCGTACGGTTGCGCGACCGCCACCGCCCGATGGTCGAGGAGATGCTCCAGCGAATGAGGGTCGACATCCCGGCCTTCTTCAGTTCCGACGATCCCGACTTTGTCACCCTGTATACCGCGAGTTGCTACGCGCATCTCGGATTGATGCTCGACCAGATGACCTCGGACCGCGTCATCCCAGAGGCGCTCCCCACAGCTGCGGTCGAGGAGACGCGCGCCGTGGCCCAGTGGGGCATCTCATTGGAGGCGCTCATCCAGACGTATCGGACCGGCCACTCGGTCATCTGGGAGCACACCATGGACGTTGCCGAGCAGACGATCGACGAGTCAACCGTACGTTCGCAGGTCCTCAAGCTCAGCTCTCGCTACCTTTTTGCCTACTTCGACCGGATGATCGTCCTGGTGACCGAGGTCTACGAGGGGGAGCGGTTGTCGCTTTTCCGCGAAAGTGACCGTCGGCGAAGGCAAATGGTCAGAGACTTGCTCGACGGGCTACCCATCGACCAGAGCAAGCTCCCCTACCGACTTACAGATACGCACATGGCCGCCATCTCGATTGGAGAGGGCTCCGAAGGGGTGATCCGCCGGCTCGCTGCCCGTAGCGGTTTGAGCTGCCTCACCGTCCGAGGACCGACTCAATCCGTCTGGGCGTGGATCGGCGGCAAGAACCTTCGAGACGTGGCGACCCAGAAGGCTGTGGTGGCCGCCGTGCCGAGCACCACCTTCGTCGCGTTCGGCGAGGTGGGCGAGGGCCTGGAGGGTTTCCGGATCAGCCATCGGGAGGCTCGCGAGGCATACCGCATCGGTCGACAGCTGGGGTCCAGGACGCTGCAGTACGCCGACGTGGCGCTGCTGTCCCTCACCAGCCATGACGCGACGCTGGCACGCGAGTTCATCCAGCGCGAACTCGGGTTCCTGGCAGAGGACGACCAGCGCGCTGAGGAACTGCGCACTACCGTTCGCGCCTACTTCGACGCCGGACACAACGCATCGGCAACCGCTAACCGGCTCTCGCTCAACGATCGAACCGTCGGCTACCGGCTGCGTACGGTCGAGGAGAAACTCGGGCGGCCACTCCTGTCGCGGCGAGATGAACTGTCGGTGGCGCTGCGTCTGCACGAACTGTACGCATCGAAGCCCGACACGCCGGCGGCCGATGACCTGGACCAGCTGTAGGGGCCGGTCCTCAAGAAGCCCGCGCGGCGTCCGATGGTCAAGGCCATCGGGGTTGGCACGGAGTCGGCACCATAAGATAGTCTTCGTATTGGTCATGAGCGCCAGCGTCAAGCCCCGGCTTGCTGGCCGGCAACCCTCCAACCGCGGTGGGGTGCCCCGGGTGATGACCAGGTCTAGTAGCCAGTAGCCGGCTGCACGGCAAGCGCGGGTCCGCCATGACGGACCCCTGACCAGAGGGGAAACGTGATGTGCCTCCATTTACCCCGTTCGGATTCGCCCATGCGCCGAGTCGTGTGCCGTTGCTAACCGGTGACCCCGGTCACATCCCTGTTCGCCACAGAGCACCTTCAGCAGCACGTTCAGCAGAAAGCAACCATCCATGAGCTCCGAGAACACCACCGATCCGGACCCGGCGGCGCACTGGTCCTTCGAGACCAAGCAGATCCACGCGGGCCAACAGCCCGACCCGGCCACGCACGCCCGCGCGCTGCCGATCTACCAGACCACGTCGTACGTCTTCGACGACACCACGCACGCCGCCGCCCTGTTCGGGCTGGAGGTTCCGGGCAACATCTACACCCGGATCGGCAACCCGACCGTCGACGTCGTCGAGCAACGCATCGCCGCGCTGGAGGGCGGGGTGGCCGCGCTGTTCCTCAGCTCGGGGCAGGCGGCTGAGACCATCGCCATATTGAACCTCACGTGTGCCGGAGATCACATCGTCTCCAGCCCGCGGCTCTATGGCGGCACCTACAACCTGTTCCACTACTCGCTGGCGAAGCTCGGCATCGAGGTCACCTTCGTCGAGGATCCCGACGACCTGGACTCCTGGCAGGCCGCGGTGCGGCCGAACACCAAGGCGTTCTTCGCCGAGACGATCTCCAACCCGAAGATCGACGTGCTCGACATCCCGGGGGTGTCCGGCGTCGCCCACGCCAACGGCGTGCCGCTGATCGTCGACAACACCATCGCCACGCCGTACCTGATCCAGCCGTTCAAGCACGGCGCCGACATCGTGGTGCACTCGGCCACCAAGTACCTGGGCGGGCACGGCGCCGCGATTGCCGGCGTCATCGTCGACGGCGGCACCTTCGACTGGGCGCAGGGCCGCTTCCCGGGCTTCACCGAGCCCGACCCGAGCTACCACGGCGTGGTGTTCGCCGAACTGGGTCCGCCGGCCTACGCGCTCAAGGCGCGGGTGCAGCTGCTGCGCGACCTCGGTTCGGCCGCTTCGCCGTTCAACGCGTTCCTGGTGGCCCAGGGCCTGGAGACGCTGAGCCTGCGGGTGGAGCGGCACGTCGCCAACGCGCAGCGGGTCGCCGAGTTCCTGGCCGGCCATGACGGCGTGCTGTCGGTCAACTACGCCGGGCTGCCGAGTTCGCCGTGGCACGAGCGGGGAAAGAAGCTGGCCCCCAAGGGATGCGGGGCGGTGCTGGCGTTCGAGCTGGCCGGCGGCGTCGAGGCGGGCAAGGCGTTCGTGAACGCGCTCAAGCTGCACAGTCACGTCGCCAACATCGGGGACGTGCGTTCGCTGGTGATTCACCCCGCGTCCACCACCCACGCCCAGCTGAGCCCGGAGGAACAGCTCACCACAGGTGTCAGCCCAGGGCTGGTGCGGCTGGCGGTGGGCCTCGAGGGCATCGACGACATCCTGGCCGACCTGGAGCTGGGCTTCGCCGCGGCCCGCACGCACGCGGCGACTTCCGACCCGCAGGCCGTGGCGGCGTTCTAGGGGCTCCGACGTGACGATCTCCGACGTGCCGATCCAAACGCTGCCCGCCGAGGGGGAACTCGGCTTCGTCGACATCGGCTCGCTCACCACCGAGAGCGGCGCGGTCATCGACGACGTGTGCATCGCCGTCCAGCGCTGGGGCGAGCTGTCGCCGACGCGAGACAACGTGGTGGTGGTCCTGCATGCACTCACCGGCGACTCGCACATCACCGGCCCCGCCGGACCGGGACATCCCACGCCCGGCTGGTGGGACGGGATCGCCGGGCCCGGCGCGCCGATCGACACCAACCGCTGGTGCGCGGTGGCCACCAACGTGCTGGGGGGTTGCCGCGGCTCCACCGGGCCCAGCTCCCGCGCCCGCGACGGAAAGCCCTGGGGCTCAAGGTTCCCGCTGATCACGGTGCGCGATCAGGTGGAGGCGGACATCGCGGCGCTGTCCGCGCTGGGCATCGACCGGGTCGCCGCCGTCGTCGGCGGATCCATGGGCGGCGCAAGGGCTTTGGAGTGGATGGTCGGCCACCCCGATCGAGTCCGGGCCGGCCTGCTGCTGGCGGTCGGGGCGCGCGCCACCGCCGACCAGATCGGCACCCAAACCACCCAGATCGCTGCCATCAAGGCCGACCCGAACTGGCAGGGCGGCGACTATCACGAGACCGGGCGCAGGCCGGACGCCGGCCTGGCGATCGCCCGCCGCTTCGCGCACCTCACCTACCGCGGCGAGGTCGAGCTCGACACCCGGTTCGCCAATGCCGCGCAGGGCGACGAGGACCGTGCGAGCGGCGGCCGCTACGCCGTGCAGAGCTATCTGGAACACCAGGGCAACAAGCTGCTGGCGCGGTTCGACGCTGGCAGCTATGTGGTGCTCACCGAGGCGCTGAACAGCCACGACGTGGGCCGTGGCCGGGGCGGGGTGGCGGCGGCGCTGCGCGGCTGCCCGGTCCCGGCGGTGGTGGGCGGCATCACCTCCGACCGGCTCTATCCGCTGCGGCTGCAGGACGAACTGGCCGAGCTGTTGCCGGGCTGCGGGGAGCTGCAGGTGGTCGAGTCGATCTGCGGGCACGACGGCTTCCTGGTCGAAACCGATGCCGTCGGGGGCTTGATCCGCAAGACGCTCGACGTGGCCCTCAACGCGGGCGGGGACACAGGCGAGACCCAAGGCGCGTGCCGGCGGTGACGCGTTCCAGCCACGAGCGCTCCCTGTCGTTCGGCTCGGCGGCCGCCGCCTACGAGCGGGGCCGCCCGTCCTATCCGCCGGAGGCGATCGACTGGCTGCTGCCGCGGGGCGCGCGCCAGGTGCTCGACCTCGGAGCGGGCACCGGAAAGCTGACCACCCGACTGGTGGAACGCGGCCTCGAGGTCGTGGCCGTCGACCCGATCCCCGACATGCTCGAAGTGTTGCGCACGTCCCTGCCGGAAACCAGCGCGCTGCTGGGGACCGCCGAGGAAATCCCGTTGCCGGACAACAGCGTTGACGCCGTCCTGGTAGCCCAGGCCTGGCATTGGGTGGACCCCGAGCGCGCCATCCCGGAGGTGGCTCGCGTGCTGCGACCGGGCGGGCGGCTTGGGCTGGTGTGGAACACGCGCGACGAACGGCTCGGCTGGGTGCGTGAGCTCGGCCAGATCATCGGTTCCGATGGCGATGGGGGCCGCTTCGACGTGGACCTGACCGCGTCCTTCGAGCAGCCCGAACGCCATCACGTCGAGTGGACGAGTTACCTTACGCCGCAGGCGTTGATCGATTTGGTCGCATCGCGCAGTTACTGCATCACCTCGCCGACCGAGGTGCGCAGCAAGACGCTGGACCAGGTGCGGGAACTGTTGGCCACCCATCCGGCGCTGGCCAATGCGACGGGCCTGGCGCTGCCCTATGTCACCGTCTGCATCCGGGCGACGCTGGCCGCCTGACCGCCTTTAGTTTTCGTCTTCTTCGCCGTCGTCGTCCTCTTCGTCTTCGTTCTCGTTGTGGAGGAGTTTTTCGGGGTGCCAGCAGGGGTTGGTGCGGGGTTGGCCGCGTTCTTGGTGGGGTGGGGGGATCCATTGGGTGTCGCCGTGGGGGGTGGTGCGGGTGGTCCAGCCGCCGGGTTGCAGGAGGCGGTGGTGGGGGCCGCAGGCGAAGGTCAGGCCGTTGATGTCGGTGCGTTGGCATTGTGCGTAGTCGGTGATGTGGTGGACTTCGCTGTAGTAGCCGGGCACGGTGCAGCCCGGGGCGGTGCAGCCGCGGTCTTTGGCGTAGAGCACGATTCGTTGGCCGGGTGAGGCCAGCCGTTTGGTGTGGTAGAGCGCCAGGGCTTTGGCGTGGTCGAAGACGGCCAGGTAGTGGTGGGCGTGGCGGGCCAGCCGGATCAGGTCGCTGATCGGTAGCCGGGTGCCGCCGCCGGTGCGGCCGGTGCCGGCGGCGGCTTCGAGCTCCTGCAGGGTGGTGGTGACGATGATGGCCGCGGGCAGCCCGTTGTGTTGGCCGAGGTTGCCTGAGGCCAGTAGCGCGCGCAGGCCCGCGAGCAGTCCGTCGTGGTGGCGTTGGGCGGCGGTGCGGGCGTCGCGGTCGCTCGCCTGCTGGGTGGGGGCGCCGTCCACGCACGGGGTCTGCTCGAGGGGGTTGCACATGCCGGGGGCGGCCAGTTTGGCCAGCACCGCCTCCACGGTGGCGCGGGCTTGGGGGGTCAGGTGCCCGCGCAGCTGCGACATGCCGTCGGCGCCCTGGGGGCCCAGGGTCAGCCCGCGCCGCCGGGCGCGGTCGGTGTCGGTGTAGCTGCCGTCGGGGTTGAGCCGGTCGGCCACCGCGGCGGCGAACTGCGCCAGGTGTTCAGGGCCGCACTGCGCGCCCAGGGCGGCCAGCTGGGTTTCCACCAGTTCGCGGGTCTCGACGTCCACCGAGGCGGGCAGGGTGTGAAACAACCGGCGGACCACCGCGACCTGCTTGACCCCCAACGTGCCGGCGCGTTGGGCGGCGGCGGTCGCCGACAGCGCCGGCGCGATCGGCTCCCCGGTAAGGCCGTGCCGCGCACCCAACTCGGCGGCGCCCTTGATGCGCCGGCCGGCTTCGGCGCGGCTGATCAACACCGTCTCGGCGATCGCATGAGACAGCTTGCCGCCCAACTCTTCAGCGGTGGCCTGCCGGGCCAGGTCATTGATCAGCGGATGCTCGATCGCCGGGATCCGCCGACGCACCCGCTCACACCGGCGCAACACCCGCAACCGCGCACCGGTGTCCAACACATCAAACGACAACCCCAAAGCACGGTCCAAGTCGGCATCGAGCGCGTCGAACACCGCATCGATCTCTGCACAACCACCCGCACTCACACCGCCAAACTAACCCCCACCCCCGACAAAACCCGCCGGTCAAATCGCCCCAGATACACACTCGAAAAATTACTTTCAGCCAACCCATTTCGGATCACACCGAGGCCGCAACGCCGACGATTCGAGCCACCGCCAGGTCGAGCCAAAGCCCCCCGTCAATCACCCACGAGGGTGGACCTGGCCGCCCCGACGACGTCGTGCGGCTCGACCTCGAGATCAGCCGGGGCGACGCGCGCTATGCGCGACTCGATGTCGTACGGAACGATGATGGCGGTCGCCCCGCGGATGCGGCTGACGGCGCGGGCCATCTTGTCGGCAGTCCGGTCGTGCAGTAAGCGACCCAGGAGCGGCGAATAGGTCCTCCGCGGCAACAGCACCGTCACCTTGGTGTCCGCATGGTCGTTGAGAACCCGTACCACCAACTCGTGCGAGGCTCGGCCGAGGTGGCGATCTGGGCAGTTGATCAACCACAGCGGCGTGTCGTGCTCGAAGACGTTCCAACGTTCCCGCAGCGCCATCGCATGATCGACGTCGATGACGAAATGCACCGCAGTGAGCTCGTCGGCGTGCAACCCGTAGCCGAGGCGTAGCGCCTCGATCTCCGCGAGATCGATTGAGTCCACAAAAACCAGCACCTGCAGTCGCGGATGCCGGGTCAGGTCAAGATGCTCGGCGCGCGACATCTCCAATACCGAGGCCTCGTCGCAGTATTTCCGGTTCAGGCGCATCAGCGCCAGGACCAGCAACGGGAAGATGACGACGATCAGCCAGGCGCCCTCGGTGAACTTGGCCACCACGAAGATGCCCACCACGACCGTCGACATCGTTCCTGCCGACAGGTTCACCGCCAGCTTGAATCGCCAGCCTGGCTCGCGGCGGGTCAAGTGGTGCTTGGCCATGCCGTAACCAGCCATCGCGAATGCGGTGAACACGCCGATCGCGAAGAACGGCACCAGCGCACTGACCTTGGCTTCGGTGATGATCAGCAGCACCATAGCCAGCGCCGTCAACACGAAGATGCCGTTCGAGAAGACCAGGCGATGGCCACGTTTCGTCAGCGGACGCGGCAGAAAGCGGTCCTCGGCAACGAAACTGGCCAACGCAGGAAAGCCGTTGAAGCTGGTATTGCATCCCGTGAAGAGGATGGCCGCGGTCGACGCCTGCACCAGGAAGTACAAGGCATTGCCGATCACCCCGTGGCCGAAGACCGCCCTGGCGATCTCGGACAACATCGACGGGTACTCATCGAGATACGGCACGGCGTGGGTGACGTGCGTCAGCCACGCGACGCCCGCCAGCAAGAAGCCGAGTATGCAGGCCATCCACGTCAGCACGCGACGGGCGTTGGGGCCCTGCGGCTTCTGCAAGACGTTGACGGTGTTGGACACGGCCTCCACCCCGGTCAACGACGTGCCGCCGTTGGCGAACGCGCGCAACACGATCAGGATGGACGCGCCCATCACGAGCCCGCCGCCCTGATGAACCGGCACAGCTCCCACGATGTGCTGGGGGTCGTATTTCGGCAATCCCCAGAACATTTCGCGGACGATTCCGGTCACAATCGTCAGGGTGATCATTCCGACGAAGGCATAGGTCGTCATCGCGAACGTGCGACCCGACCGTCGCAGCCCGCGCAGGTTGGCCAGGCAGATGAGGACTACGGCCGCGAGTGTGATCTCGAGGTGATAGGGCCGCAGCGGGGGAATCGCCGAGACCACCGCCACCGTCGCCGCCGCCGGCTGCACCGCCACGGTGACCACATAATCGATGAGCAACGCCGCAGCGGCGACCTGCGCCACCCGCGGACCGAAGTTCTCTCGCGCGACCGTGTAGGACCCGCCGGCCCGGGTGTAAGCCATGACGACCTGTCGGTACGACGCGGACACCAGCGCAAGGACAACGAGGATGACGCCGGTGATCGGAAGCACCAATGCAAACGCCGCCATACCGGCCGCAGGGAGCAGTTCGATCATGATCTGCTCGGTTCCGTACGCGGTCGAGGAGATGGCGTCCGGCGAAAGTGCGCCCAGAGCAATGTGATTCGGCAGCCGCTCGCCGTCCAGCTGATCGGTGGTCAGGGGCTTTCCGAGGAACACCCGCTTGCACTTGTCGGTGAAAGACAGCGGCAGTCCACCGCTCGGTTGCGTCACAATGCATCCCTTCCTCGAGGGTCTTCAGTCGAATTCGGCTTCGCGGCCAGGCTGTCGATCGCCGGCCGCCCGGAATCATCCGGCGCGAGTGACCTCTGCGATGCGCGACTCGATGTCGTAAGGCACTATCTGCGCGGCCGCTCCGGGGATGCGGCTGACGGCTCGGGCGATCTTGTCGGCGGTACGGTCGTGTAGCAGTCGACCGATGAGCGGCGAGTAGGTTCGGCGCGGAAGCAGCACGGTCGCCTTGGTGTCCGGATGATCGCTCAGCACTCGCAGGACCAACTCATGCGCGGCCCGACCGAGGTGACGGTCCGGGCAGTCGACCAGTCGCAGCGGGGTCCCGTGTTCGAAGACCTCCCAGCGCTTCTGCAACCGGGCGGCGTGATCGGGATCGATCACGAAGTGCACGACCGTGAGCTCGTCGGCATGCAGCCCGTTCGCGTACCTCATGGCCTCGACCTCGGCGAGGTCGATCGCATCCACGAAGACGAACACCCGGTGTCGCGTGTATCGGCTCAGGACCGGCGGTTCCGTGCGAGACATCTCCAGGACGGAGGCCTCGGCGCGGTACTGCCGGTTGAGGCGCATCAACGCCAGCACGAGCAGGGGAAACACGACGACGATCAGCCAGGCGCCCTCGGTGAACTTGGCGACCGCGAAGATGCCCACGACGATCGTCGACAAGACGCCCGCCGACAAATTGATCAGCACGTTGCGCCGCCAACCCGACCCGCGTTGGGCCAGATAGTGCTTGGTCATGCCGTAGCCGGCCATCGAGAACCCGGTGAACACACCGATCGCATAAAACGGCACCAGCGCGTCGACCGAGCCGCCGGTGATGACGAGCAGCGCGATCGACAGCGCGGTCAGGGCGATGATGCCGTTGGAGAACACCAGGCGATGTCCGCGCTTCATCAATGGACGCGGCAGAAAGCGGTCCCCCGCAACGAAACTGGCCAACGCCGGGAATCCGTTGAAGCTGGTGTTGCCGCCGGTGTAGAGGATCGCCGCCGTCGACGCCTGAACCAGGATGTACAGGGCGTTACCGATCACCCCGTGGCCGAACACCGCGCGAGCGATCTCGGACAACATCGAGGGGTAGCCGTCGGTGTACGGCACGGCATGCGTGACGTGCGTCAGCCACGCCACGCCCGCAAGCAAGAACGCAAGGATGCAGGCCATGATCGTCATGACCCGGCGCGCGTTGATGCCCTCCGGCTTGCGGAAGGTGGTGACCGTGTTGGAGATGGCCTCCACTCCGGTCAGCGACGATCCGCCATTGGCGAACGCGCGCAGCACAACCAGAACCGTCGCACCCATGATGAGGCCGCCGCCGTGATGGACCGGGACCGCTCCGGCGACGTGTTCGGCGTCGTAGACCGGCAGCGTGCCGCACAGCTCCCGGACGATCCCGACGACGATCGTCAACGACACCATGCCGACGAAGGCGTAGGTCGGTACCGCGAAACGGGCGCCGGCCTCGCGCAAACCACGAAGGTTCGCCAAGCACATCAGCAGCACCATTCCGACGGTGATTTCCAGACTGTAAGGACCCAGTGCGGGTATCGCCGAGGCCACCGCGACCGTGCCCGCCGCGCACTGGACCGCGACGGTGACCACGTAGTCGATCAGCAGCGCGGCGGCGGCGACCTGCGCCACCCGGGGCCCGAAGTTTTCGCGCGCGACCACGTACGATCCGCCGGATCTGGTGTAGACCATGACGACCTGGCGATACGACGCCGCCACCAACACCAGAATCAGCAGGATCACACCGGTGATCGGAAGCAGAAGGGTGAACGCCGCCATCCCGGCCGCCGGCAGCAGTTCGATCATGATCTGCTCGGAGCCGTAGGCGGTCGAGGAGATCGCATCCGGCGACAACACCCCCAGCGCGACTGGATTCGACAACTTCTCATGCTCGAGTTGGGAGTTGATCAACGGCTTGCCCAGGACGCCGCGCTTGCACACGTCGCCGAAGGACGACCACGCCTTGTGTTCGCCCGTGCCCCCGCTGGCCGACCCGCTAGCCCCCCCGCTAGCCAATGACGTTGCCAAAAGCCATATCCCTTCCCCCATTCCTCACAACTCGTCCCCCGCGGCCGTGAAGCCCTCCGGAAGCGTAGCCGCCACAGTGCACATCTCCCATCCCCATTCGCCGCCAGCAACCACAACCACAGGACTTCCTCAGCAGATTTGCCAGCACATTCCCAGATCGGTGACCCGGGGGTAACAAACCGACAAGCGCTGGTAATGAATCTAGGCGCGGCGGCCGCATTGACCCGTCTCGTGATCTGGATGCGAAACATGCTGTACGTCATATCTCTTCGATGTCATCGACGAAATCCTGCATGACTGTTGAAGAAGCCGGTGCAGGTGCCGTCTGCCAAACCCATTGCCTGGCAGTTAGTCTGATCGAGGACGCGCGGTCGTTGTTCGGGCGGTTCCCACAACATCTCGTTGGATTAATTGAATTATGTTGCAATAAAGCGCATTTGGGACACATGGGAGAGGTCGCTCACGCGCCTGCGTTATCGAACCGATGCGCACAGACTCACCACCCGCCGAATCTGTCTGTTAGCATCGAGTTCGATCTCCATTTCCTTGGAGTAGCACGCGGCATCCGTCAGCAAAGTAAGCGCTTACGCCAGAGCTCGCGTCTGCCCCGCCGGACTCGTGGAGTAACCAGTCCAGGTCGTCCTGATTCAACATTCGGCGGAGGGGTGGAATGTTCAACGGAGGGGAGCAAGCTCATGAACCAGCGCGTCATCGTCAGCGGTGACGACGCGCTGGCGTCGACCATCGTCGATGAGTTGAAAAGGGCGGGCGCGAGCGTGGCCAGACTTCTGGACTCCGACCTCGCCAGCACCCGCGTCAAGACCGAACTCACCAAGGCGGGAGTCGCGGAGGCGGCGGCCGTCGTCTGTGCCGGAAACGACGACGCGACGAACCTCGAGATCGCGCTGCTGGCCCGGCGCGCCAATCCCGACATTCGCGTGGTCGCACGGCTGGCCAATGACGTACTGCGCGAAGCGGTCGCCGCCGACGATGGGCCCAGCGCGATCCTCGGCGTCGCCGACATCGCCGCGCCCGCCGTCGTCGAGGCGAGCCTGGCGCGCACCACGCATCCCTTCGAGGTGGCCGGCATCGACTTCGTGGTCTTCGGCGCCGAGGCACCATTCGACGCGTCGCTTCGGGAGATCTACGGCGACCTCGCACCGGTTGCCGTGGTGCACAACGACGACGCCGCGAACGCCGGCGAGGTGATGGTGTGTCCGGGACGCGACATGCGCGTCAGCGCCGGGGACTGGACGGCGATGATCGGCACCTCCGAGGAGGTGGCGGCGTGCGGCATCAAGGTCCCCCGGCAGGTCAAGGGCGCGCGGTCGCGTCAGTCGCGACTGCGACGGTTCATCTACGCGACGCGCGCCCTGCCCAGTGAAGTCAACCCCGCGTTCTATCCCGTGATCGCCGCCCTGACCATCCTGATCATCGTCTCTACGACGTTGCTGCACTTCTCCTACATCCATCCCGGAATGTCGTGGACCGACGCTTTCTACTTCACCAACGAGACGATCACGACCACGGGCTATGGTGACTTCAGCTTCGCCAAACAGCCGACGTGGCTGCGGCTGTACGCCGCCCTGCTGATGTTGGGTGGCGTCACCACGACCGCCCTGCTGGTCGCGTTCGTCGCCGATGTCCTGTTGTCGCGGCGTTTCCTGTTGTCTTCCGCGCGCCCGCGAGCGCGCCACCTGCGCAACCACGTCATCGTGGTCGGCTTGAGCGCCCTCGGGGTGCGAGTCGTGACCGATCTGACCGAGGCCGGATACGACGTGGCCGTCATCGAGCGCGACCAGAACAACCCCTTTTTGGCCACGGCCGCCGAGCTCGACGTACCGGTCATCTTCGGGGATGCGACGTTACGGTCGACCATGGAGGCGGCCCGGGTCGACACCGCGCGCGCGGTCGCGGTGCTGACCCGCGACGACATGGTCAACATCGAGACGGGGATCGTCGTCCGCGAGATGCTGGGATCCCAAACCGCTCCCGTCGGAAATCGTTGGGGGCAAGTACCACTGGTGCTGCGGGTCTACGATCACGACCTCGCGTCCGCGGTCGCGCAACGGTTCGGATTCGAAAACGTCCGTTCCACAGTCGAATTGGCGGCGCCCTGGTTCATCGGCGCGGCGATGGGCCTGCAGGTGCTGGGCACGTTCTCGGTCGGGAACCGGTCGTTTCTGATCGGTGGCATGCACGTGCAGGCCGGTAGCGAGCTGGACGGGCTCCCGATGTTCGAAGTGTCGACCCAGACCCGGGTCATCGCGGTGACCCGGGAGGACGCCCCGGTTCGGCTGCATCCGCGTCGCGACTCTCGGCTCAGTGCGGGTGACACCGTCTACCTGGTCGGGCCATATCGGGAACTGCTCGCCACCTTGGCCAAGGGCCGGCCGTCGCCGCGACCGGGTGCAGAACAGGAACTGAACACCGAATTGCCGCGCCCGGCGCGGGCAAAGTCCGACGGCTCCAACCGCTCGGGGAGGGGCGCGGCGTAGCCAGTCATCGACCCGACGCCGGCCCGGCCGCCGCGTCGCCACAAGCCATTCGAGGGGGAAGGCTTTGTCGTCCACGACCGCTCAGTCGAAGGTCACCATCCACAGTTCGCGCGGCGGCGCCGCCGGCACGCGCCGGGGATAGGGCGCCGCAATGGATTTCGCGACGCTTCCACCGGAAGTCAACTCGGGCCTGATGTACGCCGGCCCGGGCGCCGCGCCAATGCTCGCGGCCGCGGCCGCGTGGGAATCGTTGGCGGCCGAGCTCTACGGGACTGCCGGCTCTTACCAGTCGGCGGTCTCGGCCCTCACCGCCGGACCCTGGCTGGGGCCTTCGTCGGTGACCATGGCGGCCGCCGCGGCGTCCTACAGCGCGTGGATGAGCGGCACCGCCGCGCGGGCCGAGGAGACCGCCGGCCAGGCCAGAGCGGCCGCCGCGGCCTACGAGACAGCATTCGCGGCGACGGTGCCGCCGACGGAGGTTGCGGCCAACCGCAGTCTGCTGGCCGCGCTGGTCGCCACGAACCTATTGGGGCAGAACACCCCTGCGATCGCGGCGACCGAGGCGCAGTACGGCGAGATGTGGGCGCAGGACGCGGCCGCCATGTACGGCTACGCCGGATCGTCGGCCGCCGCCTCGCAGCTGACCCCGTTCCGTCCGCCACCGCAGAACACCGACGGCCTGGCCGGTCAGGCCGACGCGGTCGGGCAAGCCGCCGAACTGCCCGCCGGGTCCGCGCAGAGCGTGTTGTCCGTGATCACCCAGCCGATTTCGTCGGCGGCGCAGGCCCTCACCGGTGCCACGTCCCCGCTCGGGGTGTCATCGCCGTTGGACCTGGTGAATCTAGGCGCCGATGCAATCGCGTACGGGGTGGACGCCCCCATGTCGCCCCTGGGGGCGATATCCCTCCCGATCGACCTCATCGGTGCTCAAACCGGTTTGCACACCGACGACATCGTCAGCGGCTGGGAGGCGCTGGGTTCACTGCCGGGGACGGTGGCGACCACCTCGCCCGTGGCTGCCGCGGCATCGAACGCGGCCTCGAGCGCCGTGTCGGCCGGCATCGGGAGCGCGGACACGGTCGGCGCGCTCTCGGTGCCGCCCTCGTGGACCGCGGCGGCGCCGGGGGTGCGCTCGATCGCGCTGGCGCTGCCGGCCGCGCCCGCGGGACTCGGTGCGCAAGCCATGTCGACGACTTTGGGGAACACGTTCGGCGAGATGGCACTGGCCGGCACCGCCGCCCGCGCCCTGCGCGACACCATCGGCGTGCGCGGTCCCCACCCACGCGACAAGGAAGCGGCCCGATGTCCGTCGGCCGCCGGCGGGGCCGCGCAGCCCGGCGGTGATGACACCGAGGCGCAAGACCCGGCACGGACCGTGGTCATGGGGCTCGCCGCGGAGGTACGCGAGTTCGCCAAGCTACGCGATGAGGGTTTGATCACCCACGAGCAATTCATCGAGCACAGGGACCGTCTGCTGGGGTAACCCCCGCGCGGTCGTTGTCAGAAGGCCAACCCCGAGAACATCACCCGGTTCGGGTCGTACTTCTGCCGGACCGCGGTGAGCCGGGACAGGTTCGGCCCGAAGTAGCGCGCCGCCGACGCGTTGGCCTCCAGGTAGTTGACGTAGCCGCCGGCCGAATACTGTTGCACCGCTTGATGTGCGGACGCCACCCACTTGTTCGCGACGGCCACCTCGTTGCTCGCGGGCTCGACGTACCACTGCAACACGGCGGCCTGAGAGCGCCACGGAAACGCGGTGTCACCGGCGGCGACGTCGCCGGCCGCGCCACCGAGCGGGTCGACGACTACCGAAGCCTTGCCCGATCCGGACGCCGGCCACAGCCCGATCGCCGTCGCGATGGCATGGGCGGAGGCGGAATTCACGGTGCCTATGACGTCGGACCCGGCGACGAAGGCGCGCGGCGGGCTCGTCGAGCTGCCGCCGCCCAGGTACGTCATCAACTCCATGTAGCCGAGCGTCTTGTTCTGAACGGAGTTGGGCGCCAGCCCGATTGCGGACTTGAGCGCGTTCACCACGCCCGAGCCGGCGCCGGCCGGGCACGTCGCCAGCACGTGGCAATTAGCCTGGGCCGAACCGACGGACAGGTCGACCAACCCCCAGGCGTTGCGGTCGGCGGTCGACAGCCAGGACTGCCAACCGGTGAGCACCTGGACCGCCGCGGACGGCGCGAACTCGAGCCGGACGAGGTCGCTGTCGGCGGTCGCGAACGTCGCGAACGTCATGGACGTCGTCACCCCGAAATTGCCACCGCCGCCGCCACGGAGCGCCCAGAACAGGTCCGGATGGTCGTTGGCCGACGCGGTGACCACGTCGCCGCTGGGCAACACCACCGTTGCTGACTGCAGCGCGTCACAGGTCAGCCCGGCGCGCCGGGTGGCCGATCCCATCCCGCCCCCAAGCGCCAGCCCCGCGACGCCGACGGTCGGGCAGCTGCCCGTCGGCATCGCCCGCCCCGACGCGGCCAAAGCCTGTTGCACCGCATACAGATTGGTGGCGGGGGTGACCGTCACGTTGCCGCCACCGTCGAGGTTCGCGCCGCCGGGCAGCCCGCGCAGGTCGATCACCATGGTGCCGTTGGCACTCGACGCGCCGACATAGGAATGCCCGCCGCCCCGCGGGGCGATCTTCAGGTTGTTCGCCGTCGCGAACGTGACCGCCTTCTGCACATCCGACTGCGACGAAACAGACACCACCGCAGCGGGATTCGTACTGTCATAGAAGGAGTTGAAAACTTGCTTTCCCGAGGCGAATTGAGCTCCGCTGGACGGCAACAGCACCCGGCCCCCGATGGAGGACGCCAGGCCACTCCAGCCGGCCGCCGGGTCGGCAGCGGCGCGAGACGTCCCGAACACCGCGCCCGCTGCCAGCACCGACACCGCACCGCGAAGGAAGCTCTGACGCGAGATGCCCTTAGCCAGGGCAGGGTCCAGCGGACGGCCGTGATTCGTCGTCATGGCCGGATTCTCGCCCATTTCGACCGCGAAGTCCGGCGCCGCCGCCCGTGTCGGGTAACTTTGTTGCGACGATCGTTGGGACCGCCCATAATCCACGTCTCGGACGGGCAACCCTTACGAAACGCTTATTGGGCAAAGCTTTATCGCACCGTGTTGCAAACGTGACACGCGTAGATCAGAGTTCCATAGGTGATTCGAGTGCCGCCGAGCACTCCACAAACAGATGGGGAGGCTGGCATGAGGGCAATGGCATCGTTGGCATCGACGCACCGGTGGATCTGGGATCTCCGTCACCAGCCCCTCACAATCCGCCTGCTGGCTGCTGCCGCCGGCCTCCTGACCGCGGCGTCCGCGTTCGCGGCGCCCGCCGGGGCGGATCCCGCCACCGACGACCACTTCATCGACGCGCTCAACCATGCCGGCATCGACTTCGGCGAACCCGGGAACGCGATGGCCGTCGGCCAGTCCATCTGCCCGATGCTCGTCGAGCCGGGCGGCAACTTCGCCGCCGCCGCGGCCAGCGTTTCCCACCGGGGCATGTCCCCGCAGATGGCCCAGATGTTCACCAGCATCGCGATCCAGATGTACTGCCCACAGGAGATGGCCAACATCGCCAGCGGCAACCTCGGCGCCGCCGTGCCCCAGCTGCCGGGAATGCCCGGACTCCCGGGAATGGGCGGGCTCCCCGGTGGGCTCCCGGGTGGGATCCCGGGGATCTAGCGCGTACCCAGCGGGTCGATGGTCGACGCGATATAGACCATCGCCGCCCCGACCGCCGCGGTCGTGACGAAGTCGGTGCCCTTGCTGCGCACCGCCAACAGGCCGGCGCGGTCCTCGGACAGCACCAGACGCAGCACCGCGGCCACCCCGACACCGATGCCGATCAGCAGGGAACCGCGGCGCCAGAAGTTGGCGCCCGCGAGGATGAACGCCGTCGCAAAGATGAGGCCCACCAACAGGATCGGCCACTGCGCCTGCAGCACGGACCGCGCGGTCATTGCCGCTCGGCCAGTTCGACGACGTTGGTCAGCAGGAACGCCCGCGTCAACGGCCCGACGCCGCCGGGATTCGGCGACACGTGGCCGGCCACCTCCCAGACGTCGGGGTGCACGTCGCCGACCAGGCCGCTGTCCGTGCGGCTGACACCGACGTCGACGACGGCGGCACCGGGCCGCACCATGCCGGCGGTCAGCATGTGCGGCACGCCGACGGCCGCGACGACGATGTCGGCCTGCTTGGTGAAGGCGGCCAGGTCGCGAGTTCCGGTGTGGCACAAGGTCACGGTGGCGTTCTCGGAGCGGCGGGTGAGCAGCAGCCCCAGCGGGCGGCCGACCGTCACACCCCGGCCGATGACGACCACGTGTGCCCCGGCGATCTCGATGTCGTAGCGCCGCAACAGGTGCACGATGCCGCGCGCCGTGCACGGCAGCGGCGCCGGAACGCCCAGCACCAGGCGGCCCAGGTTGGTCGGGTGCAGCCCGTCGGCGTCCTTGTTCGGGTCCACGAGCTCGAGCGCCGCGTTCTCGTCCAGGTGCTTGGGCAGCGGCAGCTGCACGATGTATCCGGTGCATTCCGGGTTGGCGTTGAGTTCGGCGATGGTGTCGTGCAGCGTGGTCGTGCTGATGTCGGCGGGCAGGTCCCGGCGGATCGACGTGATCCCGACCTTCGCGCAGTCGGCGTGCTTGCCACGGACGTACGCCTGCGAGCCGGGGTCGTCGCCGATCAGGATGGTGCCCAGGCCCGGCGTGCGGCCGACCGCGGTGAGCGCCGCCACCCGTTCCTTCAGGTCGACGAAGATCTCGTCGCGGGTGGCCTTGCCGTCCAGTGTGATTGCGCCCACGCCAAACAGTCTGGCAGATCTCGACGATGGCGACCCGCCGCGCCCGGCTGGGACACACCGCAGCCGCGCTTGCGATCGCCACTAGGCTCCCGATATGTCTACCCCCCCGGACGTCCTGGCCCCCGCCAAACTGGGCCCTGTCACGCTGCGCAACCGCACCATCAAGGCCGCGACGTTCGAGGCGCGCACGCCGGACGCGCTGGTGACCGACGACCTCATCGAGTACCACCGGGCGCCGGCCGCGGGCGGGGTCGGCATGACCACCGTCGCCTACTGCGCCGTCTCCCCCGGCGGCCGCACCGAGGGCAACGGGATCTGGATGCGCCCGGAGGCCGTGCCCGGGTTCCGCCGGCTCACCGACGCGATCCACGCGGAGGGCGCGGCGGTGAGCGCGCAGATCGGCCACGCCGGTCCGGTGGCCAACGCCAAGTCCAACAAGGCCACCGCGCTGGCGCCGGTGCGGTTCTTCAACCCGATCGGGATGCGGTTCGCCAAGAAGGCGACCCGCGACGACATCGACGACGTCATCGCGGCCCACGCGAACGCCGCGCTGCTCGCCATCGACGCTGGCTTCGACGCCGTCGAAATCCACTTGGGGCACAACTATTTGGCGAGCGCGTTCCTCTCCCCGCTGATCAACCGCCGCGACGACGAGTTCGGCGGATCGCTGGAGAATCGCGCGAAGGTGGCCCGCGCGCTGGTGATGGCAGTGCGCCGCGCTGTCGACATGCAGGCCCCGGGACGGGTGGCGGTCACCGCCAAGCTCAACATGACCGACGGCGTCCGCGGCGGCATCAACACCGACGAGGCGCTGACGACGGCCAAGTGGCTGCAGGACGACGGCGGGCTGGACGCGATCGAGCTCACCGCGGGCAGCTCGCTCGTCAACCCGATGTACCTGTTCCACGGTGACGCCCCGCTCAAGGAGTTCGCCGGCGCCTTCAGGCCGCCGCTGAGTTGGGGCATGCGCGCGACCGGCAAGAAATTCCTCCGCGAGTACCCGTATCGCGAGGCCTATTTGTTACGCCACGCCAAGCTGTTCCGGGCCGAGCTGACGATGCCGCTGATCCTGCTCGGCGGCATCACCAACCGGGAGACGATGGACCTCGCGATGGCCGAGGGGTTCCAGTTCGTCGCGATGGGCCGGGCCCTGCTCGCGGAGCCCGACCTGATCAGTCGGATCGCGGCCGACGGCGCCGCGCACAGCGTGCATTCGGCCTGCACGCACTGCAACAAGTGCATGGCGACGATCTACACGCGCACGCACTGCGTGGTGACAGGCGCACCCGACGTCACAGGGTGATAGGCGGCCCACAAGCTACAGTTGTTTTCGATGACCGCAGCAGCCCCACCAGTGTTGACCGTCCGCTTCGACGGCTCGGAACGCACCTTCGCGGCGGGCCACGACGTGGTGATCGGTCGCGATCTTCGCGCTGACATGCGCATCACCCACCCACTGATCTCGCGCGCCCACCTGCTGCTGCGATTCGACCAGGGACGCTGGCTGGCGATCGACAACGGTTCGCTCAACGGCACTTTCGTCAACGGCCGGCGGGTGCCGGTGGTCGACATCCACGACGGCGCGACGCTCAACATCGGGAATCCCGACGGTCCGCTGCTGAGGTTCGAGGTCGGACGGCATCAGGGCTTGGTCGGGCGCCCGCCCGAGACCGAGTCGATGCGCCTGCCGGCCGGGGCGACGCAGTCGGCCGGCGGCGCCTGGTCGGCCGCCCCCGCGCCTCCCCCCGCGCCCGTCCCCGGCCGACCGCACGGCCGCGTCGCGCCGCCGCCGCTGCGGCCGCACCCGGGACCACCGCCGCCCCCGCACGGGCAGCCGGTGTACCCGCCCGCCGCCGGGCGCCACTCCGCCTACGCGCCCGGCCCGGCCCATCCGGTCAACGCGCCGCCACCACCGCCCCCGCCGTCACCCAACTTCCATCCGCACCCGCCGATGCCGGGCGGTGGCGCCCCACCCGCGGCGCCGCAGACCCAGCTGTCGCCGGTCGCCGACAAGCCACCCGAGGTGGGGAACCTCGCGACCAAGATGTTCAACGCGCTGATGCCGTCCCGGTCCGGGGCGTTCCAGAAGCCGATCGGGGCGCAGACCATCGGGCGTGCCACCGACAACGACATCGTCATCCAGGACGTCCTCGCGTCGCGCCACCACGCGTTCATGACGCAGACCCCGCTGGGCACCGAGATCCGCGACGCGCACAGCGTCAACGGCACCTTCGTCAACGGGGTCCGGGTCGGGTCGGCGCTGCTGACCGAGGGCGACGTGGTGACCATCGGCAA
The DNA here is from genome assembly GCF_010729105.1 of Mycobacterium saskatchewanense. Taxonomy (NCBI): domain Bacteria; kingdom Bacillati; phylum Actinomycetota; class Actinomycetes; order Mycobacteriales; family Mycobacteriaceae; genus Mycobacterium; species Mycobacterium saskatchewanense. The sequence continues at coordinate 4,911,038 of NZ_AP022573.1, read as the reverse complement.
CGTCGACCTGGTCTTCACCCGCGACACCCTGGTCCGTCGCACCGAGGCCGCCACGCGCACCGGCGGCCTGGAGGTCAACTCGGTCTGCTACACCGTCGACCACGGCAAGCAGCTGCTCGACCACGTCTCGCTGACCGCCCGCCCGGGCACGCTGACGGCGATCATCGGCGGTTCCGGCGCTGGCAAGACCACGCTGTCACGCGTGATCGTCGGCTACACCAACCCGACGTCCGGTTCGGTGACGTTCGAGGGCCACGACATCCACAGCGAGTACGCGTCGATGCGCAGCAGGATCGGGATGGTCCCCCAGGACGACGTGGTGCACCGTCAGCTGACGGTCAACCAGGCCCTGAACTACGCCGCGGAGCTGCGCCTACCGCCGGACACCAGCAAACAGGAACGCGCCCAGATCGTCGCGCAGGTGCTCGAAGAGCTCGACATGACGCGGCACGCCGACACCCGCGTCGACAACCTGTCCGGCGGTCAGCGCAAACGCGCCTCGGTGGCGCTCGAGCTGCTCACCCAGCCGTCGCTGCTGCTGCTGGACGAACCGACCTCGGGCCTCGACCCGGCCCTGGACCGCCAGGTGATGCTGATGATGCGCCAGCTCGCCGACGCCGGCCGCGTGGTGCTGGTGGTCACCCACTCCGTGTCCTACCTGGACGTCTGCGACCAGATCCTGCTGATCGCGCCTGGCGGCAAGACCGCGTTCTGCGGGCCCCCGGATCAGGTCGAGGCCGCGATGGGCACCCGCAACTGGGCCGACATCTTCGCCAAGGTGGGCGCCGACCCGGACGAGGCCAACCGCCGTTTCAAGGAGCGCAACCAGCAGTCGGAGCAGGCCCCCTCGCCGCAGAGCCCGGCCGACCTGGGCGAACCGCCCAAGACCGACCTGTGGCGCCAGTTGTCCACCGTCGCGCGCCGCCAGGTCCGGCTCGTCGTGTCGGACCGCGGCTACACGATTTTCCTGGCGGTGTTGCCGTTCCTCATCGGCGCGCTGTCGCTGACCGTGAAGGGCCCCACGCCGGGCCTCGGTCCCGCCGACCCGCTCGGCCCCGCGCCCACGCAGCCGCAGTACATCATGGTGCTGCTCAACATCGGCGCCGTCTTCATGGGCACCGCGCTGACCATCCGCGACCTCATCGGGGAGCGTCCCATCTTCCGCCGGGAGCAGGCCGTCGGCCTGTCGACGACCGCCTACCTGCTGGCCAAGATCGCCGTGTTCTGCGTCTTCGCGACGGCCCAGGCCGCGGTGGCGACGTTCATCGTGCGGCTGGGTAAGGGCGCGCCGACGGCGCATCCGCCGCTGTTCGGCAACTCGACCTTTGCGCTGTTCATCACCGTGGCGGGCACCTGTGTGGCCTCGGCGATGCTCGGGCTGCTGCTGTCCGCCGTGGCGCAGTCCAACGAACAGATCATGCCGCTGCTGGTGGTGTCGATCATGTCGCAGCTGGTGTTCTCCAGCGGCATGATCCCGGTGTATCAGCGCTTCGGGCTCGAGGAGCTGGCGTGGCTCACGCCGGCGCGGTGGGGCTACGCGGCGGGGGCGTCCTCGATCGACTTCCCGTCGCTGGTGAAGGTCAAGCAGATCCCGACGAACGACCCGATCTGGCAGCACTCGGTCCACATCCTGCTGTTCGACCTGGGCATGCTGGCCCTGCTGTCGATCGCCTACACGGGCTTCGTTCGCTGGCACATCCGGCTCAAACGGCACTGAGGTGGCCCCGCCACCCGCTTTCGCCCTGAGGGACGGATGACTCGACCCGCTCAGCCCGTGCTGACGGTTGGATCCGGACGTTCTGAATTGAGCTTCGCGCCGGGGCGCGACGTCGTCGTCGGCAGCGACGTGCGCGCCGACCTGCGCGTGGCCCACCCGCTGGTCGCCCGGGCGCACCTGCTGTTGCGCTTCGACAACGGCCGGTGGATCGCCGTCGACAACAACTCGCTGAACGGTGTGTTCCTCAACGGCCAGCGGGTGGCCACGGTGGACATCCGCGACGGGCAGGCGCTCAACGTCGGCAAGCCCGACGGACCGCGGGTGACATTCCGGGTCGGCCACCACACCGGGTCGGTCGGCCTCCTCCCGCTGACGACGGAATCGATACCGGTCATCGCCACGCCCGGCGGCCGGCCACCGGCGTCCTCGGGGCCCGTGTCGCAGCCCCAGCCCGCGCCTCCCCGGCGGCCCCCTCCCCCGGGCCAGCCGCCGCAGCAGGCCCCGCCGAGGCTGCACCGGCCCAACGACCCGCTGCGGACCACCGCCGTCCCCGTCGTGCCCCCGACCGCCGCGACGCAGGCGCTAGCGCAGGGTGCGCAGCCTCCGGACCCGTCGTCGGAGGCGAATCCGCCCACGCAGATCGGCGTGAGCGGCGAGGTGGTCGAGTTCCCAACCACCCGGGTGAAAGTCCCCGGGGCCGGGGATCTGCGGGAGCCCGTCACCGGGACGGCGTGGATCGGCCGCGCGCTCGACAACGACATCGTGATCCACGACGTGCTGGCCTCGCGCCACCACGCCTTCCTCACCGCGACGCCGATCGGCACCGAGATCCGCGACGCGCAGAGCATCAACGGGACCTTCGTCAACGGGATCAGGGTCGGGTCCGCGGTGCTCGCCGAGGGTGACGTGGTGACCATCGGCAATGTGGACCTGGTCTTCACCGCGGGCGTGCTGGTGCGTCGCGGCGAGGCGGCGGCCCGCACGGGCGGCCTGGAGGTGCGCGACGTCAACTTCACCATCGAGGGGAAGAACCTGCTCGAGCGGATCTCGCTGACCGCGCGTCCGGGCACGCTGACCGCGATCATCGGCGGATCCGGGGCGGGCAAGACCACGCTGTCGCGGCTGATCGCCGGGTATGCCACCCCGACCTCCGGCCTGGTCACCTTCGAGGGGCACGACATCCACACCGAATACGCGTCGCTGCGCACCCGGATCGGCATGGTCCCCCAGGACGACGTCGTGCACCGCCAGCTCACGGTCAACCAGGCGCTCGGCTACGCCGCCGAGCTGCGCCTGCCGCCGGACACGAGCAAGGCCGACCGGGAGCAGGTGGTCGCGCAGGTGCTCGACGAGCTGGGGCTCACCCAGCACGCCGACACCCGCGTCGACAAGCTGTCCGGCGGCCAACGCAAGCGCGCGTCGGTCGCGCTGGAGCTACTCACCGGGCCGTCGCTGCTCATCCTCGACGAGCCCACCTCGGGGCTCGACCCGGCGCTCGACCTGCAGGTCATGACGATGCTCCGGCAGCTGGCCGACGCCGGGCGCGTCGTGCTGGTGGTCACCCACTCCCTGACCTATCTCGACGTCTGCGACCAGGTGCTGCTGATGGCGCCCGGCGGCAAGACCGCCTACCTGGGGCCGCCGGGGCGGATCGGCGACGCGATGGGCACCACCAACTGGGCGCAGATCTTCGCCAAGGTGGGCGCCGACCCCGACGAGGCCAATCGCCGCTTCAGGGCCCACAACGAGGCCCGGAACGCGCCGCCGGTCGCCCGGATCGAAGCGCCCGCCGACCTGGGCGCCCCGGCGCACACGAGCATGCGCCGGCAGTTCTCCACCGTCGCCCGCCGCCAGGTCCGCCTAGTGGTCTCCGACCGGGCGTACTTCGTCTTCCTCGCGCTGCTCCCGTTCGTGCTGGGGGCGCTGTCGCTGACCGTGCCGGGCGACACCGGCTTCGGCGTCGCCCAGCCAACCAGCGAGACGCCCGACGAGTCGGCGCAGATCCTCATCCTGCTGACCATCGCCGCCGTCTTCATGGGCACGGCGCTGACCATCCGCGACCTCATCGGCGAGCGCGCCATCTTCCGGCGTGAGCAGGCGGTGGGCCTGTCGACCGGGGCCTACCTGATCGCCAAGATCACGGTGTTCTGCGCGTTCGCGATCGTGCAGGCGGCGATCGCGACGGGCATCGTGCTGGTGGGCAAGGGCACGCCCAGCCAGCCGGCGGTGCTGCTCGGGTCCTCCAAGTACGCCGCCAGCCTGGAGCTGTTCGTGGCCGTGGCCGCGACCTGCGTGGCCTCGGCGGTCTTCGGGATGATGCTGTCGTCGATCGCGCGTTCCAACGAGCAGGTCATGCCGCTGCTGGTGGTGTCGCTGATGCTGCAGCTCGTGCTGGCCGGCGGCATGGTCCCGATCACCGCCCGCATCTTCCTCGATCAGCTCTCCTGGGCCGTGCCGTCGCGCTGGGGCTACGCGGCGTCGGCGTCGACGGTCGACCTGTGGAAGCTGGTGCCGGGCACGCTGAGCCCCAAGGACGGCCACTGGAAACACACCCCCGGCGCGTGGCTGCTCGACATGGGGATGCTCGGCGCCCTGTCGGTCGCCTACGCCGTCGTCGTGCGGTGGCGCATCCGGCTCAAGCGCTGACGGGTTACCCGTCCGGGCCCCCGTCCAGCAGTAGCCCGTGCGCCAGCGCAAACGCCACCGCCTGGCCGACGTCGACCCGGGCGCCGGCCAGCGCCGCCGTCCGCCACAGCGCGGGGTCGACGGTCGCGCCGCGCAGGTCGGCGTTGTCCAGCCGGGCGCCGGTGGTCCGGGCGCCGCTGAGGTCCGCGCCGCACAGCACGGCCTTGCGCAGGTCGGTTCCCACCAGACTGGCCTCGCGCAGCCGGCAGCCGCTCAGGTCGACGCCGCGCAGGTCGTTGCCGCCCAGCACCGCGAGCGTGAAGTCCACCTCGTCGAACGAGATGGGCCGCAGCCGGCAGTGCACGAACACCGAGCCGAGCAGGCTGCACTGCGCGAACAAGCTGTGCCACAGCGTGGTGCGTTCGAACCGGCAGTTGCGAAACGCCGAACCGCGGTGCTGCGACTCGGCCAGGTTGGCGCCGCTGAAGTTGCAGTCGCTGAACACGACCCGCTCCGTTAGCAGCCGGCTGAGGTCCTCGTCGGTGAAGTCGTGGCCCTCGAACTCGCGCTCGGCCCACCGAAGCGCAGCGGTCAGCTCGCGGCCAGGCTCTGCAGCGCGTACTCGCTCACGGCGATCAGCGCGTCCGTCGCCGACCGGCGGTCCCGGGCGTCGACCCCGATCACCGGGATGTGCGCGGGCAGGGTGAGCGCCTCACGCACCTCGGCGACCGGATACCGCGGCGCGCCGTCGAACTCGTTGACCGCAATCAGAAACGGCAGGTTGCGGTGCTCGAAGAAGTCGACGGCGGCGAAGCTGTCCTCCAGCCGTCGGCAGTCGACGAGGATGATGGCGCCGATCGCGCCGCGGACCAGGTCGTCCCACATGAACCAGAACCGGCGCTGACCCGGGGTGCCGAACAGGTACAGCACCAGGTCCTCGTCCAGCGTGATCCGCCCGAAGTCCATCGCGACGGTCGTGGTCCGTTTGTCCGGGGTGGCCTCGAGCGCGTCCACGCCGGTCGAGGCGTCGGTCAGCATCGCCTCGGTGCGCAGCGGCATAATCTCCGACACCGCCCCCACGAACGTGGTCTTGCCGGCGCCGAACCCGCCCGCGACGACGATCTTCGTCGACGCGTGGGCTCCCCCCTCGGGCTGCGCCTCAGAGTGCTTTGAGGCCACGCAGCGTCCTTCCTATGAGTTCGTAGCGCTCGTCCCTGGTCGAACGCTCGGTCAAGGTCCTATGCACCCGAAGGTAGCCGGACAGCACCAGATCACCGACCAGGACGCGCGCGACTCCGACGGGTAAATCCAGCCGCGCCGAGATTTCCGCCACGGATGGGCTGTCGACACACAGGTGGATGATCTTGCCTCTCGCGTCGTCGGGCGGCCAGCGGTGGGCCAGCCCGGCCTGCAGGGTCTGGATGGGCGCTTCCAGGGGTAGGTCGACGTCGGTGTCGGTTCGGCCGGCCGTCAGGGTGTACGGACGAACCAGGCTGGCCTCGCGTCTGACCGCCCAGGGCTCGTGTTCGACCATCGGGGGCTCACGAGACGGTGGACCGGCGGGCGGACTGGACCACGCCGCCCACTCGTTCGACCAGGAGGGCCATCTCGTAGCCGATCTGGCCGATGTCACACGACGTGGCGGCCAGCGTGGCCAGATGCGAGCCGTCGCCGACCCGCATCAGCAACAGGTAGCCGTTCTCCATCTCGACCACCGACTGCAGCACCTGACCGCCCTCGAAGAGCTGCGCGGCGCCGGCGGCGAGGCTGGCCAGCCCGGAGGCCACCGCGGCCAGTTGGTCGGCGCGCTCGCGCGGCAGGTGCTCGCTGGCGGCGATGGGCAGCCCGTCGACCGACACCAGCAGGGCGTGCGCCACGCCGGGCACCTCGCGGGAGAACCGCGTCACCAGCCAGTCCAGGGAGTTGTCGGGTGATGTCATTACTGCTCAGACCCTTGATCATGGGCGTGCGCACGGCCCGTGCGCACGCCGCCGAAATGGCTGCTGAAGGAGGCGCGGACGGCCTCGGGGTCGCGGGTGACGGCCGCGTGCTGCGGGTGCCGCCCATTGAGACCCTGGTCGCCCTGGTCGCTCTCGTCCTGCTCGCGGGATTCAGCGCCGTTGGCCGTACCGGGCACCAGCCGGGCGCCGGGAGTGCGGACCGGCAGCCCGTGGTCGGCGGTGCGCGCCTCGACGGGCTTGTCCTCGGCCTCGGCCGCCAGCGTCCAGCCGCGGTCCCAGACCGACTGCCAGTCCAGGTCCGGGCTGTTGACCAGGTCGTGCGGGTCGCCCAGCATCTCCGACAGCATCCTCCGGTAGATGACGTCATCATCGGCCGGGGCGGCCGGGGCGGCCTTCGGGGTGGGCGGGGCCTTCGGGGTGGGCGGGGCCTTCGGCGCGACCGGGGCCGCCGGGGCCTCGGCGACGGCAGACGGTTGGGCCCGCTCCTCGGCGTTTCGCGACCGCGCGCCGAAGAACGCCGACGTGTTGGTCACCGTGTTGGTCACCGGGGCCGCCGGTGCCTGCGCCGGGGCGGGCAGGTCGCGCCGGTGGTGGCTGGGCTCCGGCTCGCCGGATGGCTCGGGCAACTCGGTGATGCCGCTGGAACCGGGATTGCGCCGCGGCAGCAGCGTGACCGGCGGGGTGGACCCCGCCGCACCGTTCTTGTCCGACCGACCGCGAATCCGGGTGTCCGCGGGGGCGGCGACCGCTTCTGCCGGCGGTGCGCTCGGCACCGGCACCGCCCGAATGTCGCGCGGCTCGGCCCGCACCCCGTCGAGGACGGTGGCCGGCAGGTATATCTCGGCGGTTGTGCCGGGGCCGGTCTCGTCCGGCGCCGGGCCGCGCAGCCCCACCCGGATGCCGTGCCGCGCCGCGATGCGGCCCACCACGAATAGCCCCATGTGACGGGCGTTGTCGGGGGTGGGGTCGGGGGCGTCCCCCCCGGCCTGCAGCCGCGTGTTCGCGATGCGCCGGTCGGCGTCGTTCATCCCCAGGCCGGAGTCGGAGATGCGGAGCAACACGCCGCCGTCACCCCCGCGTGCGGCGGATACCCGGACGGCCGTCGTCGGCGGCGAGTAGCGCAGGGCGTTGTCGATCAGCTCGGCGAACAGGTGGATGACGCCGCCGGCGGTCGCGCCGACCAGCGCGCACTCGGGCAACGCCACGATCTCCACCCGCCGGTAGTCCTCGACCTCCGACACGGCGGCGTTGACCACGGTCGACAGCGGCACCGGGTCGCGCTGGTCACGGGCGAGCTGCGCGCCGGCCAGCACCAGTAGGTTGGCGCTGTTGCGGCGCAGCCGGGCCGCCAAGTGGTCCAGCCGGAAGAGGCTGTCGAGGCGCTCAGGGTCCTCCTCGTTGCGCTCCAGCCGGTCGATGAGCTGCAGCTGCTGATCGACCAGGGAGCGGCTGCGCCGCGACATGGTCTCGAACATGTCGTTGACCAGCAGCCGCAGGCGCGCCTCGTCACCGGCCAGCAGCAGGGCCTGGGTGTGCAGCTCGTCGACGGCGTGCGCGACCTGGCCGATCTCCTCGGTGGTGTAGACGGGGAGCGGCGCGGGCGTCGGCGTGGTGCCGCCGGCCTTGACCCGGGCGACCTCCTCCTCGAGGTCGGTGTGCGCGACTTTGAGCGCGCCGTCGCGCAGCACGCGCAGCGGTCGGACCAGCGCGCGGGCCACCAGCAGCACCACGGCCAGGGCGACCACGATGGCGGTCAGCACCAGGACGGCGTCGAGGATGGCGGCGTCGCGCCGGTCGTTGGCCTGGGCGTGCACCGACTTGGTGACCGACGCCGTCGTGTCCTTGATGACCTGTTCGGCGATGTCGTCGGTGGTCTGGATCGAGCGCAGCAGCTCGGGGTTGTCGACCAGCACCGCGGCCGGATCGGACATGATCGCCATCCGGGTCACCATCTGCTGCTGCAGCGTCTTGGCGTCGGGCGAACCCGCGCCGAGCACCTCGCTCATCCCGAACAGGGTCGACGGCTCGGTGCCGGCCAGGGTGATCATCGACGTCCGCAGCTGCGGCTCGGGCAGGTCGGCGCCGCGGGTGACGAGGATCTTCTGCATCGTCATCTGTCCACGGGCGCCGACCGCCCGGCTCAGCCCCTGCGTCTGCGCCCGGGTCTGCCGGTTGTCCACCTGTACCGACGCGTTGATGACGTCCTCGGCCGTCAGCAGGATCGGGGCGTAGGTGGTGACCCGGTCGCGCAGACCGATGCTGTTGTCGGCCACCTTGTCCAGCAGCGCCTGACCGCCGCCCAGCAGGGTTGTCACCCCGGACCGCACGTCGGAGGTCACGTCGGTGTCGGCCAGCCGCTGCTGCAGCTCGTACTTGCGCGCCTCGTAGTTCTTCTTCGCGCCCTCGACGTCGCGGTCGGTGGAACTCGCCAACAGCGCCACGTCCAGCGCGGACATGTATTTCGTGATCGCCGGCACCACGTCCGCGCGGGCCGCAGCGAGCCGCAATCCGCTCGAGTTGGCCATCGCGCCCTGGATCCTCAGGGCACCGAACACCGTCGCCAGGACGAGCGGGACCAGCACCATCGCCAGGACCTTCCAGCGGACGGGCCAGTTGCTCGGTGCCCACGCGGGCGGGCGCTTGGCGGGCGCCGGCGCGCCGGCCGGGTCGTCGGCGAACCCGGGCGGGACCGCCTCGGCCGCGTGGGCCGGGCGGGCGAACATGGTCACGTCGCCGCGGCCGGGAGACCGGCCGCCACGCAGACCTTCAGCGCTGAACGAAACGAGAGGCTCATGAAACTTCCTGCGTTATTTCCACCCGCCGCGCGCAGATAGGCACGAGCGGTGAACGTGGCAATTCGACGAGTATGACAGCCCAAGCCGCAGGTCACCAGATTCTCACTGTGCACCGGCGTGGGGCCCGGCGCCGGGCTGCGACGCTGGCAAACGCGGCCGGCCCGGCTTTGTCATGATCGGCAGATGTTCCGGCTGATGTTCGTGTCCCCGCGCATCCCCCCGAATACGGGCAACGCCATCCGGACGGCGGCCGCCACCGGCTGCGAACTGCACCTGGTCGAGCCCCTGGGGTTCGACCTGTCCGAGCCCCAGTTGCGGCGGGCCGGCCTGGACTATCACGACCTGGCGTCGGTGACCGTTCACCCGTCGCTGGCCGAGGCGTGGGCGACGCTGACGCCGGCACGGGTGTTCGCCTTCACGTCGAAGGCGACCACCCGGTTCGCCGACGTCGACTACCGCGCCGGGGACGTGTTGATGTTCGGCCCGGAGCCCGACGGGCTGGACGCCGAAACGCTGGCCGATCCGCACGTCACCGGGCAGGTGCGCATCCCGATGCTGGCGGGCCGGCGCTCGCTGAACCTGTCCAACGCCGCGGCGATCGCCGTCTACGAGGCGTGGCGCCAGCAAGGGTATGCCGGGGCGACCTGAGACCGAGGGGCTTACCAGGCATTCCAGTGCGTCACCTGCTCGGCGGGCAGGCGCTTGGCCGGGCGGAAGTCGGTGCCCTTGGTGTAGGCGATCGGGAACAACCCGGCCTGGCTGTACTGGTCGAACGGGATGCCGAGCACCTCGGCGGCCTGCCGCTCACCGTCCTTGAGCAGGTGCAGCGTCGTCCAGCAGGTGCCCAGCCCGCGGGACCGCAGCGCCAGGCAGAAGCTCCACACCGCCGGGAACAACGACGCCCAGAACGACACGCCGCCCAGTGGCGACTGGTCGTCACGGCCCTGGATGCAGGGGACCAGCAGGACCGGCGCCTCGTGCATGTGCTCGGCGAGGTAGGTGGCGGAATCGCGCACCTTGCCCATCCGCTCGCCGCGGGTGTCACCGTCGGCGTACTCGGGTGACGGCGCGCTGAGGTACGCGCGGGCGTTGGCCAGATAGATCTCGCCGAGCGCCTTGCGCTTGTCGGCGTCCTCGACGAACACCCACTGCCACCCCTGGCTGTTGGATCCGGTGGGCGCCTGCAGCGCCAGTTCGAGACACTCCATCAACACCTCGCGGCCCACCGGCCTGTCGAAATCGAGGCGCTTGCGCACCGAGCGGGTGGTGGTCAGGACTTCGTCGACGGACAGGTTGAGGGTCATACAGGCGAGACTACCGGCCGATATTAGGGCCTTTTGGGCGTCGAACGGACGCCCGTCGTCCATCGCGCCGACGCGAGCGTCCCCCTCGCCGAGCGTGAAGGCACGGCGAGGATTCGGCCGATTTTTCGCCGTGGTTTCACGCTCGGCGAAGGCATGAAGGGCATCACCGGAAGTCGCGCGACTTCGATCCGACCGCCAGGGTGATGCGGCCGAGACGCTCGGCGACGACGGTGACCGCGCCGCTGGCGTTCTGCAGCTGGCCCCGGACGAGCAGCGCCGGTGCCGCGTTCGCCAGCTTGCGGTGCCGCGCCCACACCCCCGGTGTGCAGAGCACGTTGACCATGCCGGTCTCGTCCTCGAGGTTCAAAAACGTCACCCCCTGGGCCGTCCCGGGCCGCTGCCGGTGGGTCACCGCGCCCGCGATCAGCACGCGGTCGCCGTCGGGCACACCGAGCAGCTTCTCGGCGGGTAGCACGCCCAGCGCGTCCAGGTCTTCCCGCAGGAACTGCGTCGGGTAGCTGTCCGGGGAGACGCCGGTGGCCCACACGTCGGCGGCGGCCAGCTCCAGCTCGCTCATCCCCGGCAGCGCCGGGATGTGCGACGACGAGCCCACCCCCGGCAACCGGTCCGGCCGCTGGGTGGCGGCCGCGCCGGCCGCCCACAGCCCCTCCCGCCGGGACATGCCGAAGCACGCGAAGGCCCCGGCCGTCGCCAGCGCCTCGGTCTGCGGGACGGACAGTTGCAGCCGGGCGGTCAGATCCAGCAGAGAAGCGAACGGCCCGTTGGCCTTTCGCTCGTCCACCAGCCGCTCGGCCAGGTCGTCGCCGATGTGACGAACGGCGCCCAACCCCAGGCGGACCTCGGTTCCCGCGTTCTGCAGCGTGGCGTGCACCAGGCTGGCGTTGACGTCCGGGCCGTGCACCGTCACGCCGTGCCGGCGCGCGTCGGCCACCAGCGACTGCGGCGAATAGAAGCCCATCGGCTGCGCCCGCAGCAGCGCCGCGCAGAACGCCGCCGGGTGGTGCAGCTTGAACCACGACGAATAGAACACCAGCGACGCGAAGGACAAGGCGTGGCTCTCCGGAAAGCCGAAGTTGGCGAAGGCCTCCAGCTTTTCGTAGGTCCGGTCGATCACCTCGTCGGGGGCGCCGTGCAGCGCGCGCATACCGTCGTAGAACCGCCCGCGCAGCCGCCGCATGCGTTCGGTCGAACGCTTGGAGCCCATGGCACGCCGCAGCTGGTCGGCCTCGGCGGCGGAAAAGCCGGCGCAGTCGACCGCGAGCTGCATCAGCTGCTCCTGAAAGAGCGGCACCCCCAGCGTCTTTCGCAGCGCCGGCTCCATCGACGGGTGATCGTAGACGACCGGGTCCAGGCCGTTGCGCCGCCGGATGTAGGGGTGCACCGACCCGCCCTGGATGGGCCCGGGACGGATCAGCGCGACCTCGACGACGAGGTCGTAGAAGATTCGCGGCTTCAACCTCGGCAACGTCGCCATCTGCGCGCGCGACTCCACCTGGAACACGCCGACGGAATCGGCGCGGGCCAGCATCTCGTACACCGCCGGCTCGGACAGGTCGAGCCGGGCCAGGTCCACCTCGATCCCCTTGTGCTCGCCCACCAGGTCGATGGCGTAATGCAGCGCCGAAAGCATGCCCAGCCCGAGCAGGTCGAACTTCACCAAACCGATGGCCGCGCAGTCGTCCTTGTCCCACTGCAACACGCTGCGGTTCTCCATGCGCGCCCATTCCACCGGGCAGACGTCGGCTATCGGGCGATCGCAGATCACCATGCCGCCGGAGTGAATGCCCATGTGCCGCGGCAGGTTCCGGATCTGGTTGGCCAAATCGACGACCTGCGGCGGGATGCCCTCGACGTCCGGCGAGTCGGCCAGGCCGTTCCAGTGGCTGATCTGCTTGCTCCAGGCGTCCTGCTGGCCCTGCGAGAAGCCCAGGGCGCGGGCCATGTCGCGCACCGCGATCCGGCCCCGGTAGGTGATGACGTTGGCGACCTGGGCGGCGTAGTCGCGGCCGTACTTGTCGTAGACGTACTGGATGACCTTTTCGCGCTGGTCGGATTCGATGTCCATGTCGATGTCGGGCGGCCCGTCGCGGGCCGGCGACAGGAACCGCTCGAACAGCAGCTCGTTGGCCACCGGGTCGACGGCGGTGACGCCCAGGGCGTAGCAGACCGCGGAATTCGCCGCCGAGCCCCTGCCCTGGCACAGGATGTTGTTCTCCCGGCAGAACCGGGCGATGTCGTGGACCACCAGGAAATATCCCGGAAAGGTCAGCTGCGCAATGATTTTCAGCTCGTGCTCGATCTGGGCGTAGGCCCGCGGCGCGGCATCGGCGGGGCCGTAGCGGGCACGCGCCCCCGCCATCGTCAGCTGCCGCAAAAAGCTGTCCTCGGTGTGCCCGGCGGGCACCTCGAACGGCGGCAGCTGGGGTGCGATGAGCGCCAGCCCGAACGCGCACCGCTCGCCGAGCTCGGCCGCGGCGCTCACCGCCTCGGGGCACCACGCGAACAGCCGGGCCATCTCCTCGCCGGACCGCAGGTGCGCGCCGCCCAGCGGGGCCAGCCACCCGGCGGCCGAGTCCAGGGACTCCCGGGCCCGGATGGCGCCCATCGCCATGGCCAGCCGGCCGCGCGACGGCCCGGCGAAGTGCGCGCCGGTGGTCGCGACCACGCCCACACCGAAGCGCGGTGCGAGGGCGGCCAGCGCCGCGTTGCGTTCGTCGTCGAGCGGGTGACCGTGATGGCTCAACTCGACGCTGACCCGCCCGGCGCCGAACCGGTCCACCAGGTCGGCCAGCGCACGCTCCGCCGCGTCTGGTCCCCCGCTGCAAAGCGCTTGGCGCACATGGCCTTTGCGGCATCCGGTCAGGATGTGCCAGTGCCCTCCGGCGGCCTCGGTCAGCGCGTCGATGTCGTAGCGCGGCTTGCCCTTCTCGCCGCCGGCCAGGTGCGCCGCGGCCAGTTGCCGCGACAGCCGCCGGTAGCCCTCCGGGCCGCGGGCCAGCACCAGCAGGTGCGGACCGGGCGGATCCGGCGTCTCGGTGCGGGCACCACGCCCCAAAGACAGCTCGGCCCCGAACACGGTGCGCATCTCGAGCTCGGCGGCCGCCTCCGCGAACCGGACCGCCCCGTACAGCCCGTCGTGATCGGTCAGCGCGAGGGCACGCAGGTCCAGCCGGGCGGCCTCCTCGACGAGTTCCTCCGGGGTGCTGGCCCCGTCCAGGAAGCTGAACGCCGAATGCGCATGCAGCTCGGCATACGAAACGGAACGAACGATGGACGAACGGGCCGCCCGGCCGCGTGCCGGCGGTTGATACGCCGCGCGCTTGGGGGACAGCGGGGCGTCCTCCCCGACCACGGGTGGCTCGCCGGCATGGCGCGGCTTGCCGTCGAGCACCCGTTCCATTTCCGCCCAGCTCGGCGGCCCGTTAAACCAGCCCACCCCCGCGAGTGTATCGAATACATGTTCGACTCACACCCAATATGTTAAACGCATCGTCAACTTCCAAACACGTTCTTAACGTGCCCGGTCTACCGCCGGGCACCTCGTTACCAGATACTGGTACGGGTGCGAAAAGCGACAGCGGGGGGCTGGGCATGGCACAGCTGAGGACCCTCGACACGGCGTTCCTGCGGGCCCACGACCCCGACCAGCGCGCGAGCCTGGCGATCGGGGCGGTCGCGATCGTCGACGGCGCCATCCCCCGCCCGGAGGAACTCAAACGCCTTCTGGCCGAACGGGTTACCTCGATACCGCACTACGCGCAGCTGCTGCGGGCGCCGGATCTCGACTGGGTAGACCACCCGAACTTCGCCCTGACCGACCACCTGCACCACGCGGCCGTCGCCCGCCCCGGCGGTGACGCCGAACTGTCCCGGGCCGTGGCGCGGGCCCTCGAACGCCCCCTGGACCTGAGCCGGCCACCGTGGGAGTGCTGGGTGATTCAGGGCCTGCGCGGCAATCGGTGGGCCATCGTCCTGAAGGTGCACCACTGCCTGGCCGACGGCCACTCCGCGGCGCACCTGCTCGCCCGCCTGTGCGACGACGCCGACGGCGAAGCGTTCGATGACGTTGCCCCGAAACCGGTTTCGGCCCCGACGAGGGAGACACCGGGCTGGACGCCGGCCCTCGTCGCGCTGCGGCGCGCCTCCGCGCTGACCGGCGCGCTCGCCGGTGCCGCGCTGCCCATGTGGCCGGGCCCCCGGGCCGCCGGGGCTCGTGGCGGAGCCACCCCGCGCCGCTACCGCTCGGTGCGGGTGCCGATCGCCGACGTCGACACCGTCTGCCGCAAGTTCGGCGTGACCGCCGACGACGTGGCGCTGGCCGCCCTCACCGAGGGCTTCCGGGCGGCGCTGCTTGGCCGCGGCGAACAGCCGCGCGCGGATTCGCTGCGCACCCTGGCGCCCCTGCGGGCAGGGCCGACGCAATCGGCGATGTTGTCGCACCTACCCGTCGAGCACGACGACCCGGTGCAGCGGCTGCGCAGCGTGCACCGCCGGCGGCGGGCGAGCGAAACCGGCCTGCCAGAACCGGGCGGAATCCTGGAATCGGCGCTCAACTTGATACCGAACCCGTTGCGGACCAACCTTTTCCAGCTGCTTGCGCGCCTGCCCCAGCGCGGCATCGTGAGCCTGGCAACCAGCGCGCCGGGACCCCGCCGGCAGCTGAGGCTGATGGGCCGGACGATGGAGCGCCTGCTGCCCATCCCACCGACGGCCGCGCAGCTGACCACCGGCGTCGCCGTGCTCAGTTACGGCGACGAGCTGGTGTTCGGCATCACGGCCGATGACGACGCCCCCTACGACGTCAAGCAGTTGGTGGCCGGGATCGAACTGGGCATGGAGCGGCTGGTCGCGCTGAGCCAGGACTCGGTGCTGCTGTTCGGCGACGAACACCGGCGCAGGCGCGCGCTCCGGGAGCGCGCGCGACTGGCGGGGCATCCGTCCGCGTCGGGGCAGGCGCGTCGCTGACCCGACCCCGGCACCGTCGAGCCCCGTGAGAAGGTGGGGCGTGCGCAAATCCGGCCCGGTCACCATCGATGCGCGCCGCCATGACGCGGTGCTGTTCGACCCCGGCGCCGTGGTGTCGCCCGGGGGCGGCGCGGTCGATTCCGCGCTGGCACTCGCCCGGCGTTTGCGCCAGGCCGGGGTCGGCGCCGGGGTGTTCTCGGCGGATCCGGAATGCCGGGCCGCCCTCGCATCGGCGGGCGAACTGTTCACCGCGGTCGCCGGCGGCCCGGTGCAAGCGGCCGCCGAACTGAACGTCCGGCCGGGCCGATGCGCCGTCGCCGCGACCGATGCGTCCGGGGTCGGCGCCGCGCGCGACGGCGGGTTCGCGCTGGTGATCGGCGTCGGCCGCCCGGGGCGCCGGAAGGCGCTGGAAGCCGCCGGCGCCGACGAGGTCGTCACCGACCTGAACGAAGTCACCGTGCGGACCGGGAACCGGCGGATGTCGCAGCTCCCGGACGCGTTGCATGCCGAGGGCCTGGGGGGCGGGCATCCGGCGGTGTTCTACGACTTCGACGGCACGCTGTCCGACATCGTTAACGATCCCGACGCGGCGACGCTCGTCGCCGGGGCGGGCGAGGCTCTGCGGCGGCTGGCCGCGCAGTGCCCGGTCGCGGTGCTGTCCGGCCGCGACCTCGCCGACGTGACCAGGCGCGTCGGCCTCCCGGGCATCTGGTACGCCGGCAGCCACGGCTTCGAGCTGACCGCGCCCGACGGGACGCACCACCAGAACGAGGCCGCCGCGGCCGCCATCCCGGTGCTGGAACAGGCGGCCGCCGAGCTGCGTGAGCGGCTTGGCTCGATCCCGGGAATCGTGGTGGAGCACAAGCGTTTCGGCGTCGCCGTGCACTATCGCAACGCCGCCCGCGACCGGGTCGGCGAAGTGGCGGCGGCGGTCCGCGCGGCCGGCCGCCGCGACCAACTTCGGGTGACCACCGGCCGCGAGGTCATCGAGCTGCGCCCCGACATCGACTGGGACAAGGGAAAGACGCTGCGCTGGGTGATGGACCACCTGACGCAGGACACCGCCGGCTTGCTGGTGCCGATCTATCTGGGCGACGACATCACCGACGAGGACGCGTTCGACGCGGTGCGCGCGGGACCCGTCGTCGGCGTGCCGATTGTCGTGCGGCACACCGACGACGGCGACCGGGCCACCGCGGCGCAGTTCGCGCTGGACAACCCGGCGCAGGCCGCCGAGTTCACCGACCGGCTGGCGCGCCAGCTCAGCGCGGCCTGACGCTCAGCCCTGCACGTACTCCACCGCCCCGTCGTCGAGCACCACGCGCGCATCGGAACCGTCGGCGGCAGAAGCCTCCGTGCGGAAGACCGCCTTGCCCGGTTCGGTGCGCCAGATCAGCGTCGTCAGCGTCTCGCCGGGGAACACCGGCGAGCTGAACCGCGCGGCGATCGAGGTGACGTTGGCCGCCACCCCCTGGCCGAGCTCGGCGACCAGCGCGCGGCCCGCGACGCCGTAGCTGCACAGGCCGTGCAGGATCGGCTTGGGGAACCCGGCCATTTCCCGGGCGAACCACGGGTCGCTGTGCAGCGGGTTGCGGTCACCGGACAGCCGGTAGATCAGCGCCTGGTCCTCGCGGGTGGGCAGCGGGACGCGGGCGTCGGGCTCGCGGTCGGGGAACTCCGGCGCCACCGGACGCTGGCCCGGCTGGCCGCCGAACCCGCCCTCGCCCCGGATCACCAGCGTGGTGAGCGTCTCGGCGACGAGTTCCCCGGAGTCCGGGTCGGTGCCGCGGCCGCGCAGCATCAGGATCGCGTTCTTGCCCTCCCCCTTGTCCTGGATGTCGGCGACCTCGGAGACCACCGACAGCTTCCCCGCCGGCGGCAGCGGCGCGTGCAACCGGACGGCCTGCGACCCGTGCAGCAGCATGGCCCAGTTGAACGAGCCGACCTTGCCCGCCGCCCCGAACGCCGGGCAGCAGATCACCG
Organism: Mycobacterium saskatchewanense; assembly: GCF_010729105.1. Lineage (NCBI taxonomy): Bacteria > Bacillati > Actinomycetota > Actinomycetes > Mycobacteriales > Mycobacteriaceae > Mycobacterium > Mycobacterium saskatchewanense. The sequence goes on along the minus strand of NZ_AP022573.1, from coordinate 4,893,667 downwards.
CGTACGTCGGCAACACCTGCTGGGTGATGCCGTGGCTGTTCTCCGTGGTGAACGACAGGTCGTCGAGCCCGGCGCCGACACCGAGCGCGTAAAGCAGCGTCTCCCGGTCCGTCCATTCGAACAACATCGGCTCCGTGACGGCGCCGACGGCGCTCGGGTCAATGGCCATGGGGTCTCCTTCCAAGCATTTTCTCCGACGCAACCATCGCAAACCCTTCCCAGCGACGCCCTCCGCAGGGCAGGCTATCGCCATGCGCAAGGGGAGCAGGAGCGGGAAGGCATTCAAGGGACTGGCCGTGCTCGCCGCGGCGGTCGTCGTCGGCGCCTGCGGCGGATCGCCTCAGGTGCGCAGCATCACGGTGACATTCATCCGGCATGCGGAGTCGGAGGCCAACGCCAGCGGCACCCTCGACACCTCCGTTCCGGGCCCGGGCCTCAGCCCCACCGGCCAGGGCGAGGCCCAGCAGCTGGCGCACGCCCGGCACGATTTCGACGCCGTCTACGCCTCCACCATGACGCGGACCCAGCAGACCGCGGCGCCGCTGGCCGCCGAACTCGGCAAACAGGTCGAGGTGCTGCAGGGCATCCAGGAGATCAACGCCGGCTGGTTCGAAGGCAAGCCGGTCTCGATGTCCCCGTCGACATACCTGCTCGCGCCCGCGGACTGGCTCAACGGCGACCTGCAGGACAGCATTCCGGGGTCGATCTCCGGCAAGGAGTTCAACCAACAGTTCACCGCCGCCGTCAACAAGGTCTACAACAGCGGCCACAGCAAGCCGGTGGTGTTCTCGCACAAGTTCGCCATCGAGTACTGGACCCTGCTGAACGCGAGAAACGCCAGGGACACCCTGGCCAGCAGCCACCCGCTGCCCAACGTCGGCCGCGTGGTGATCAACGGCAACCCGGCGACCGGCTGGACGCTGGTCGAATGGGACGGCATCCGCAACTTCGACAGCTGACCCGCCGCGGGGACGGTTGACCGGGCGGCCGCCAGCCGCGACGATGGCTGGATGCGCTATATCGTTACCGGCGGTACCGGGTTTATCGGGCGCCGGGTCGTGTCCCGCCTGCTGGACACCCGGCCCGGCGCCGAGGTGCACGTCCTCGTCCGCCGCCCGTCCCTGGGCCGCTTCGAACGACTGGCCGTCGACTGGGGCGACCGGGTCAAGCCGCTGGTCGGCGAGCTGCCGGGTCTGACGGTGAACGACGAGACGCTCGCCGAGCTGGGCGGCCCCGAGGGGCGGGTGGACCACGTCGTGCACTGCGCCGCCGTCTACGACATCACCGCCGGCGAGGCCGAGCAGCGCGCCACCAACGTCGAGGGCACCCGGGCCGTCGTCGACCTGGCGCGGCGCCTCGACGCGACGCTGCACCACGTCTCGTCGATCGCCGTCGCCGGCGACTTCGCCGGTGAGTACACCGAGGATGACTTCGACGTGGGCCAGCGGCTGCCGACCCCGTACCACCGGACGAAGTTCGAGGCCGAGGCGCTGGTGCGGTCGGCGCCCGGGCTGCGCTACCGCGTCTACCGGCCGGCGGTCGTGGTCGGCGATTCGCACACGGGCGAGATGGACAAGGTCGACGGCCCGTACTACTTCTTCGGCGTGCTGGCCAAGCTGGCGGCGCTGCCGTCGTTGACACCCATGCTGCTGCCCGACACCGGGCGCACCAACATCGTCCCGGTCGACTACGTCGTCGCCGCGCTGGTCGAGCTCATGCACGCCGACGGCTCGGACGGGCGCACCTTTCACCTCACGGCACCGAAGACCATCGGATTGCGCGGCATCTACCGCGGCGTCGCGAAGACGGCCGGGCTGCCGCCGCTGCGCGGGTCGCTGCCGGGATCGGTGGCCGCCCCGGTGCTGAAGGCGCGCGGGCGCGCGCGGGTGCTGCGCAACATGGCCGCCACCCAGCTCGGAATACCCGCCGAGATTTTCGACGTGGTCGACCTCATGCCGACGTTCGTCAGCGACGAGACCCGAAAGGCGCTGCGCGGCACCGGCATCGAGGTCCCCGACTTCGCCGCCTACGCCCCCCGGCTGTGGCGGTACTGGGCCGAGCACCTCGATCCCGATCGCGCCCGCCGCGACGACCCGGCGGGACCGCTGCGCGGCCGGCACGTCATCGTCACCGGCGCCTCCAGCGGCATCGGCCGGGCGTCGGCCATCGCCATCGCGGAGAGGGGGGCCACGGTGTTCGCGCTCGCCCGCAGCGCCGACGCGCTGGACGAGCTGGTGGCCGAGATCCGCGCCGCCGGCGGCGACGCGCACGCCTTCACCTGTGACGTCACCGACTCGACGTCGGTCGAGGCCACCGTCAAGGACATCCTGGGCCGCTTCGACCATGTCGACTACCTGGTGAACAACGCCGGCCGGTCGATCCGCCGCTCGGTGGTCAATTCCACCGACCGGCTGCACGACTACGAACGTGTCATGGCGGTCAACTACTTCGGCGCGGTCCGGATGGTGCTGGCGCTACTGCCCCATTGGCGCGAGCGCCGGTTCGGGCACGTCGTCAACGTCTCCAGCGCGGGCGTGCAGGCGCGCAACCCCAAGTACAGCTCGTACCTGCCGACCAAGGCGGCGCTCGACGCGTTCGCCGACGTGGTGGCGTCCGAGACGCTGTCCGACCACATAACGTTCACGAACATCCACATGCCGCTGGTCGCGACGCCGATGATCGTGCCGTCGCACCGGCTCAACCCGGTGCCCGCGATCAGCGCCGAGCGGGCGGCGGCCATGGTGGTGCGGGGCCTGATCGAGAAGCCGGCGCGCATCGACACCCCGTTGGGCACGCTCGCCGAGGTCGGCAATTACGTCGCACCGAAGACCTCGCGGCGCATCCTGCACCAGCTCTATCTGGGCTACCCCGACTCGGCCGCGGCCCGTGGGCTGCCCGCCGCCGCATCCCCGGCGCGCCGCACGCCGAGCCGTCCCGCCCGTGCCGTCGCCCGCGGCTTCCGGACACCCCGGCCGTTCAAGCGCCTGGTTCGCATGGTGCCCGGGGTGCATTGGTGAACGTTTCACGCGGAGCCGATTGCGGTATTCCGGCGCCGTGATCGTTTGCGACAACCGGACCGACGCCGACCCGGTGGCCGCGGCGGCCCAGCTCGTCGCCACGACGGGCGTATGCCTGATGCCCTCGTTCGACGTGACGCGCAGCCTGGGCGTCGGCCGGGAGGAATGGACGCGGTTCGCCCGGCATTGGGAGCGCCTGGCGCCGGACCCCTACGCCGCGGATCTGGGGGTCACCCGGCTACGCCGCTACGGCCAGTACGCATTTCGTGACGGGATCATGCGGCCGATGCCCCCCGGCGTGTTCGCGCAGCCGCACGACTCCAATCCGCTCTACATCGGCAAGGACCGGATCTTCGCGCCGCCGACCGACGAGTTCAGCGAGGACCCGCTGCTGCCCGCGGTGGTGAAGCTGCTGGCCCGGGTGGCCCATGCCGTGGAGCCGCTCGACGAGGCCGCCGAGTGGAACGTCAAGGTCCATCTGTTCCGCACCCGATCCTCGCCGGGCAGGTCCGGTTTCGGCGACGGCGTGCCGACCCCCGAGGGGCTGCACCGGGACGGTGTCACGCTGGTCAGCTCCCTGTTGATCGGGCGGCGCAACGCGATCGGCGGCGAGAGCCTGGTGTGCGACGCCGACGGTCGGACGGTGCTGACGGCGACCCTGGCCGAGCCCGGGACGCTGCTCTTAGGCGACGACCGCCGCACCCTGCACGGCGTTTCGCCGGTCCGTCCGATCGACGGCTCCGGCCCGGCACAGCGCGACGTCCTCGTCACCACGTTCGCGTCCGCCTGGCCGTGAGCGCGATCTTCGTCGACGCCGACACGGGCATCGACGACGCGCTGGCGTTGATGTACCTGCTGGGCAGCCCGGACGCCGACGTGGTCGGGATCGCCTCGACCGGCGGCAACATCGCCGTCGAGCAGGTCTGCGCCAACAACCTCGGTTTACTCGAATTGTGCCGCGCCGCAGCCATTCCGGTGTCCAGGGGGGCCGACGACCCGCTGTGCGGCCGGTGGCCCCAGCACTCGAAGTTCCACGGCCCCGGCGGTTTGGGATACGCCGAGCTGCCCCCGATCGACCGGCGGGTCGCCACTCACGACGCCACCGCGGCGTGGATCGACGCGGCTCGGGCCCATCCCGGGACGCTGACCGGCCTGGTCACCGGTCCGCTGACGAACCTGGCGCTGGCCCTGCGCGCCGAGCCCGCACTGCCCACGCTGCTGCGCCGGCTGGTGATCATGGGTGGCGCGTTCGGCGGCACCGCGAATCCCATGGCGGAATGGAACATCCGGGTCGACCCCGAGGCCGCGAGCGAGGTCTTCGCCGGTTGGGCCGGGCGGCAACAACTTCCGATCGTCTGCGGGCTGGACCTTACCCGGCGCGTCGCGATGACGCCGGCCATCCTGGCGCGGCTGGCAGAACGGGTGGGTGAGTCGCAATTGATGGAGGTGATCGCGGGGGCAATGCGGTTCTACTTCGAATCCCACGAAGACCGGGGACACGGTCACGTCGCCTTCATGCACGATCCGCTGGCTGCCGCGGTGGCACTCGACCCGCGGCTGATCCCCGCCCGGGCCGCGACGGTCGACGTCGAGCTGGCGGACACGCCGGCCCGCGGGACGACGACCGCCGATTGGTCGGGAAGCCGGAAACCCAACGCGCTCATCGGGGTTGAGGTTGAACCGGCCGAGTTCTTCGACCGGTTCATCGACCGGGTCGGGCGCCTCGCCGATCGGGTGAGCTCATGAGGTCGTCTCGACCGTTGCTCCGGCCAGCGCAGGGGCCGTCCGCTCGATGTTGCGCTTCAGCACGGCCAGCATGCGCGCCTGCATGACCCACACCACTACGGGAAAGACCCACCCGTACATCAGCCGCTCGAACCACCTGGGGCGGGCGGCCTGATAGCCGCCGATGACCAGGCGGGTGCGGTGGCCCGCCAGCTCGGTCAGGCGGAAACCCCAGAGTCCCTCCATATAGGCGGCGGGCCGCGGCTGACGCGAATCGAGCGGCTTGCCCCGCAGATCACCCAGCCAGTAGAGCCCCAAAAACCGGTTCGGCTCCAGGGTTGCAACCGCATAAGACCCGAGGCCGAGGCACTTCAGACGATCCCCGACGCCGAGATCCTGCCACTCCGGGTGAACCCGCCGGGCGCTACGACGGCCCGCGTTGTCGAGGAGGTCCCAGGAGTAGAAGCCGCCACGGTCCCAACCCATCTGGACCAGCCACGGCCATACCTGCTCGGCGGCGGCCTCGATGGTGACGGCCATGGTGGCTCCCCGCTCGCCCCCTGGAACAAGGTCGCCACCGGGAAAGGGGCCGGCAACCTCGTCATCGGTCGCCCCCCACGCCATGAGGCGGGGCACCAGGATGCGGCGGTACGCCACCGCGGCCGCCGTTCCCACGACCGCGGCGCCCGCGGTCTCCCGCACACCAGTCATACGACAACCGTGCGACGCGTGCGGAGAGGCCACTAGGGCCGAACGTCATGGCGTTCGGCAGCCTTGCTGCTCTGTGCCCGATCAACGCCGCGGTCACTCGTAGCTGCCCTCGAGGTACCAGCGCCGCTGGCGATAGCAGAGCAGCAGCGCGCGCTCGCTTTCCAGCAGGACCTGGGCGCGGGCGGTGCGGCCCTTCCCCACGTCGGGATCCCACCACCGCTCGTCGACCGGCCACGGTCCGGCCCACCAGCTCAGCGGTTCGCCCCGGCCGCGAACGGTCAGGCTCGCGGGATCGGCGGAGAACATACCGCGGCCGGTCACCTTTACCGGATTCCCTTGTGAGTCAAGCAATTCCACCGGGTCATCGAGCAGCACAGCCGGCGACGGCGCGGGCAGCCGACCGGGCCACGGCAGGTCCGGATCGGCCGGCGGAACCGGCTCGTCACCCAGCGGAGTCAGCGTGATGCGCTCGGCCGGCCCGCGACCGCCGGACAGCACCGGCACCTGCACCGCCTCCGGGCCGAGCAGGCCCTGCACCCGCACCAGCGCTCGGCGGGCCCGCAGCCTGTCCTCCTCGCCGAGCCCACCCCACAATGGCAGCTGCAGCGCCTCGGCGGACACCACCTCCACCGCCTGCAGTCGCAACAGCGTCACCGGGGCCGACGGGCGGTCCCTGGCTTTGCGGTTGCTCAGCCACCCATCCAGCTGCCAGCGCACCCGGTCGGCGGTGGCGTCCTCGGTCAGCGGCTCGGCGCACCGCCACACCCGGTGCAGCTCTTCGCCGCCCTCGGTGACGGCGTGAATGGCCAGCCGGGTGCAGCCCACCCCGGCGGCCATCAGCGCCTGATGCAGCGAGCTCGCCAGCGATCGCGCCGCGAACGCCGCGGCATCGACGCGATCGATCGGCGGGTCGCAGTCCAGCACGGCCTCGAGTTCCGGCGGCGGCTCCCGCCCGGACGGTCCCCGCTCGGGTTCGCCGCGGGCGAACCGGTGCGCGGTCACCCCGTCGGCGCCGAACCGGGAGGCCACGTCGGTGGCCGACAGCGCGGCGAATTGCCCGATCGTGCGAATCCCCATCCGCCACAACAGATCCGTCAGCTCTTCGCGCCCCGGACCGGACAGGCTTGGCTCGGTGGCGAGCTGCCGGATGGACAGCGCCGCCAGGAACCTCGCGTCGCCCCCCGGCTCCACGATGCGGCCCGCCCGCGCGGCGAAGACCGCGGTGGACAACTGGTCGGCGATGCCGGCCTGACATTCGGCGCCGGTCACTGAACTCACGGCCACCGCGTCGATCACCCGCTCGGCGGCCTTTTCCTCGGATCCGAAATAGCGGGCCGCCCCGCGCACCGGCAACACCAGGAGGCCGGGCCGCAGCACCTCGGCCCGGGGCACCAGGTCGTCCACCGCCGCCACCACCCCCTCGAAGAAGCGCGCGTCGCGGTCGGTGTCGGCGGTCGCGACGTGCAGCTGCGGGCAACGCGCCGCCGCCTCCCGGCGCCGCAGCCCCCGTCGCACCCCCACCGCGCGGGCGGCCGCCGAACAGGCGATCACCCGGTTGGCCAGCGTGACGGCGATCGGGGTCGTGACGGGCCGGCCGGTGGCCGCCGCCACCGCGACCGCGGGCCAGTCCATGCACCAGATCGCCAGCACCCGCGAGGCCCTGACACCCATCGGGGCTACCCGGCCCGCACCCGGTGGATCGTCCGCCCCGCGCACAACCCGCTGACCTCCAGCCGCACCCGGCTGATCCGTCCGAATCCGGGCGCCGGCTTGTCCCGCCGACCCGCCGTGATCTCGTAGCCGCAGACCCGGGCGGCAAGCCGCGTCGGCGCCCCCTCCCAGTCGCCGTCGATGACCAGCAGCGTGCAGCCCTTGTTGCGGGCCCGCGCCACCACCGCGCGCGCCCGGTTCTGCGGGACGTTCCGGCCGCCCAGGCCGAGCACCACCAGATCCATGCCGTCGACGAGCACCGCCGCCACCTCCACGGGATCGGTCCCGGGATCCGGTATCACCGCAAGCCGGCTCAGGTCCGCCCCCATCTCCGCGGCGGCCAGCAGCCCGAGGTCCGGCTGGCCGACGATGGCCGCGTTGCCCCCGGCCGCCGTCACCGCGGCCACCATGCTCAGCAACAGGGACCGCGCGCCCGACAGCACTGCCACCGTTCCCCGCGGCAACGACATCGGCAGCGAATCCGCCAGCCACCGCGGCAGCGCCAGCCGCGACTCGGAATCGGGCAGCAGGTCATCCGCGGCGGCGACGATGTGCCCGGACATCTCGGTCATCCGCCGTCGAAGCGATTCCAGCTGCTCAGCGCGGTTTTCCCGGCGAGGATCGGAGGCGATAGCCGCGGTCATGACAAGCCTCCCGATCCACGATTTTCGAAAGTATGTTCGATCTACACGCAGTAAACACCCGCCCTCCGACAAGCGTCAAGCAACGTGAGAGGCTGCTTTATGCGCTCGGTGCTGGTGTGGCTGATGGTGCTTTTTGGTAGCGCTTCAATGGCTTCAATGGCTTCAATGGCTTCAATGGCTTCAATGGCGGCTTCAATAGCGCCGAGCCGGGCCGCGCCCTGCCAACCGGCGGAGCTGTTCATCACCGCCAACGCCGATCCCCTGTTCGAGTCACACGCCGACGAGACGCTCAGCCACAATGGCGTCGAAGTGACCGGATCGACGCCGCTCGACGGGGCCTACTGGTCCACTGCGCTGCAGCGACTGACCTTCGAGCGGTCGCGCGAATTCCACCTGTGCGGCGCCGACGAGTCCGCCCTGCACGCCGCCGCCGAGGCACTGCGCCGCCAGTTCGATCAGGAATCCGTGTTGACCTTCGACTACCTGCCGCCGCGGGCCCCGGAGGACAACGCGATCCTCATCACCGTGCCGGATATCGACACCGGCCGCCTCGGCGACGCGCTGGCGGCCGACCCCGCAGCCCGTACCCGCCTGCGCGGAGGATCCGTCACCACGACCGATCACACGCTGATCCTGGTCGCCGGCGAAGGCGATCGCGAGGTCGCCCGCCGGCTTGTCGAGGAGGCCGGCGGCAACTGGGATGCGGCCGCAATCGCCGACGGACGAAGCGAATTCGTGGAGTAGGCCGGGCGCCTACTCCCATTCGATGGTGCCGGGCGGCTTGCTGGTGATGTCGAGCACCACGCGGTTGACCTCGGCCACCTCGTTGGTGATCCGCGTCGAGATGCGCTCCAGCACCTCGTAGGGCACCCGGGTCCAGTCGGCGGTCATCGCGTCCTCGCTCGACACCGGCCGCAGCACGATCGGGTGCCCGTAGGTGCGGTTGTCGCCCTGCACGCCGACCGAGCGGACGTCGGCCAGCAACACCACCGGGCATTGCCAGATCTGGTTGTCCAGCCCGGCGGCGGTCAGCTCCTCGCGGGCGATCGAGTCGGCCCGCCGCAACGTCTCCAGCCGCTGCGCGGTGACCTCCCCGACGATCCGGATGCCCAGCCCGGGGCCCGGAAAAGGCTGCCGCCCAACGATTTCCTCCGGCAGCCCCAACTCGCGCCCGACGGCGCGCACCTCGTCCTTGAACAGCAGCCGCAGCGGCTCGACGAGCTTGAACTTCAAATCGCCGGGCAGGCCGCCGACGTTGTGATGGCTCTTGATGTTGGCCGTGCCGCTGCCCCCGCCGGACTCCACCACGTCCGGGTACAGCGTGCCCTGCACCAGGAACTCAACATCGGTGCCGCTCAACACATCCCGCACGGCACCCTCGAACGCCCGGATGAACTGGCGACCGATGATCTTGCGCTTGCCCTCGGGATTGGTCACCCCCGACAGCGCGGCCAGGAAGGTCTCCTCGGCGTCGACGGTCACCAGGTTGGCGCCGGTGGCCGCGACGAAATCCCGTTGCACCTGCGCGCGTTCGCCCGCGCGCAGCAGGCCGTGGTCGACGAACACACAGGTCAACCGGTCACCGATGGCGCGCTGTACCAGCGCGGCGGCCACCGCCGAGTCAACGCCGCCGGACAGCCCGCAGATCGCGTGGCCACTACCGATCTGCGCGCGCACCTGCTCGACGAGGGCATCGGCGATGTTGGCGGGCGTCCAGTCGGCGCCCAGCCTGGCGAAGTCGTGCAGGAACCGGCTCAGCACCTGCTGCCCGTGCGGGGAGTGCATCACCTCGGGGTGATACTGCACCCCGGCCAGGCGCCGCTCCCGGCTCTCGAAGCCCGCCACCGCCGCGCCCGCGCTGCTGGCCACCACGTCAAACCCCTCCGGGGCGGCGGTGACCGCGTCGCCGTGGCTCATCCAGACCGGCTGAACGCTCGGCAGCCCCGAATGCAGCTCTCCGCCAAGCACTTTCAGCTCGGTGCGGCCGTACTCGCTGGTGCCGGTGTGGGCGACCGTCCCGCCCAGCGCCTGCGCCATGGCCTGAAACCCATAGCAGATGCCGAACACCGGCACCCCGAGGTCGAACACCGCCGGATCCAGTTGCGGGGCGCCCGGTTCATAGACGCTGGACGGTCCCCCGGAGAGCACCAGCGCCGCCGGCTCCCGGGCCTTGATCTCGTCGATCGACGCGGTGTGCGGAACGACCTCGGAGAAAACCCGCGCCTCGCGCACGCGGCGGGCGATCAACTGCGCGTACTGGGCGCCGAAGTCGACAACCAGCACGGGCCGGTTGACGGGCCCGGCCGCTTCGGGGTCACCAGGTTTCGCCACGCCGCAAGTGTAGTGGGCACCGGATACGGCCAGTCGGCTCGTCGCGACCGTCCCTTTCGATGATCAGACGTTGGAAATTTGTGGCGACCGCACCCGAAAACTCGCCTCTTCACCCCATCGCAACCGCGGTCCCGGCGACCGACACCTTCAATTCGACACCTCGGGCCCCGTCCGGTGGCGGCAGGTATTCCCGCGTGATGGAGTGGGTACGCACCCAGGAAAATCCGTCAACGAGAGTCCAGGAAGCGAGGTCCCACCGTGCTGGGTCTGCCGGAGAAGGTGCGTGCCTGCCTGTTCGACCTCGACGGTGTGCTGACCGATACCGCGAGCGTCCACACCAAGGCGTGGAAGGCCATGTTCGACGCGTTCCTCAAGCAACGGGCGGAGCAATCCGGCGCGGAATTCGTCCCCTTCGATCCCGCGGCCGACTACCGCAAATACGTCGATGGGAAGAAGCGCGAGGACGGCGTCCGGTCGTTTCTGCAAAGCCGCGGCATCGAGCTTCCCGACGGCAGCCCGGACGATCCCGATGACGCCGACACGGTCTACGGCCTCGGCAACCGCAAGAACGAGATGTTCCAGAAGGTGCTGCACGACGACGGCGTCGAGGTGTTCGACGGGTCGCGGCGCTACCTGGAGGCCGTCTCGGAAGCGGGGCTGGCGATCGGCGTGGTGTCCTCGAGCGCCAACACCCGCGACGTCCTGCAGATCACCGGCCTGGACCGGTACGTGCAGAAGCGGGTCGACGGCATCACGCTGCGCGACGAACACATCGCCGGCAAGCCGGCCCCCGACTCCTACCTGCGCGGGGCGGAACTGCTCGGCGTCGAGCCCGGGGCCGCGGCCGTGTTCGAGGACGCGCTGTCGGGCGTGCAGGCCGGCCGTGCCGGTAACTTCGGCTTCGTGGTGGGAGTGGATCGGGTGGGGCAGGCCGAGGAGCTGCGGCGCGACGGCGCGGACGTGGTGGTGACCGACCTCGCCGAGCTGCTGCAGTCATGATCGACGACGAATCCTTCCCCGTCGAGCCGTGGCACTTCCGCGAGACCGCACTCGACCTCAACCTGCTGGCCCAGACCGAATCGCTGTTCGCCCTGTCCAACGGGCACATCGGGCTGCGCGGCAACCTCGACGAGGGTGAGCCGTACGGCCTGCCCGGCACCTACCTGAACTCGTTCTACGAGATCCGGCCGCTGCCCTACGCCGAGGCCGGCTACGGCTATCCGGAGGCCGGCCAGACGATCGTCGACGTCACCAACGGCAAGATCCTCCGCCTGCTGGTCGAGGACGAGCCGTTCGACGTCCGCTACGGGCAGCTGCTCTCCCACGAGCGCGTCCTCGACATGCGCGCGGGGACGCTCACCCGCGAGGCGCTCTGGTGCTCGCCGGCCGGTAAGCAGGTCAGGGTGGTGTCCACCCGGCTGGTGTCGCTCACCCAGCGCGGCGTCGCGGCCATCGAGTACGTGGTGGAAGCGGTCAACGACTTCGTGCGCGTGACGGTGCAGTCCGAACTGGTCACCAACGAGGACCAGCCGCACACCTCCGGCGACCCGCGGGTGGCGGCCATCCTGGATAACCCGCTGGAGGCCGTCGACCACGAGAACACCGAGACCGGGGCGCTGCTCATGCACCGGACCCGCAGCAGCGCCCTGATGATGGCGGCCGCAATGGATCACGAGATCGACGTCCCCGGCCGCGTCGAGTTCAGCACCGACGCCCGCGACGACCTGGCCCGCACGACAGTGATCTGTGGGCTGCGGGCGGGGCAAAAACTGCGCATCGTCAAATACCTGGCGTACGGCTGGTCGAGCATGCGCTCGCGTCCGGCCCTGCGGGATCAGGCCGCCGCCGCGATCCACAGCGCCCGCTACAGCGGGTGGCAAGGGCTGCTGGACGCGCAACGCACCTACCTCGACTCCTTCTGGGACAGCGCCGACGTCGAGGTCGACGGCGACCCCGAATCGCAGCAGGCCGTGCGGTTCGGCCTGTTCCACCTGCTGCAGGCCAGCGCGCGCGCCGAACGCCGGGCCATCCCCGCCAAGGGCCTCACCGGGACCGGCTACGACGGCCACGCCTTCTGGGACACCGAAGGCTACGTGCTCCCGGTGCTCAGCTACACGGCGCCGCACACGGTCGCCGACGCGCTGCGCTGGCGGGCGTCGACCCTGGATCTCGCCAAGGAGCGGGCCGGCGAACTCGGCCTCGCCGGCGCCGCCTTCCCGTGGCGGACCATTCGCGGGCAGGAGTGCTCGGCCTACTGGCCGGCGGGCACCGCGGCCTGGCACATCAACGCCGACATCGTGGTGGCCTTCGAGCGGTACCGGATTGTCACCGGCGACGATTCGCTGGAGCGGGACTGCCTCACCGTGCTCGTCGAGACCGCCCGCCTGTGGCTGTCGCTCGGGCATCACGACCGGCACGGCGTCTGGCATCTCGACGGCGTCACGGGGCCCGACGAGTACACGGCCATCGTCCGCGACAACGTGTTCACCAACCTGATGGCCGCGCAGAACCTGCGCGTCGCCGCCGACGCCTGCGTCCGCCACCACGAGGAGGCCGAAGCGCTCGGTGTCACCACCGAGGAGCTGGCCGCCTGGCGCGACGCGGCCGACGCCGCCAACATCCCCTACGACGAAGGCCTCGGGGTCCACCAACAGTGCGAGGGATTCACGACGCTCGCGGAGTGGGACTTCAAGGAGAACCACGCCTACCCGTTGCTGTTGCACGACCCGTACGTGCGGCTCTATCCCGCGCAGGTGATCAAGCAGGCCGACCTCGTGCTGGCGATGCACTGGCAGGGCCACGCGTTCACCCCCGAGCAGAAGGCCCGCAACGTCGACTACTACGAGCGGCGGATGGTGCGTGACTCGTCGCTGTCCGCCTGCACGCAGGCGGTGCTGTGCGCCGAGGTCGGTCACCTGGAGCTGGCCCACGACTACGCCTACGAGGCCGGGCTGATCGACCTGCGCGACCTGCACCACAACACCCGCGACGGGTTGCACATGGCGTCGCTCGCCGGGGCCTGGACGGCGCTGGTCGGCGGATTCGGCGGCCTGCGCGACGACGAGGGCATCCTGTCGCTGGATCCCCAACTCCCGGACGGCATTTCGCGACTGCGGTTCCGCCTGCGGTGGCGCGACTTCCGGCTGACCGTCGACGTCGACCACACGCAGGTCATCTATACGGTGCGCGACGGGCCGGGCGGCGAGCTGACCATTCGCCACGCCGGTGCGGACCTGACGCTGAGCACCGATTCGCCGACGACCGTCGAGTTGCACCCCCGCAAGGCGCTGCTACCGCCCCCGGAGCAGCCCGTGGGCCGCGAGCCGCTGCACCGTCGGGCTTTGGCCCGGCGTCAGTGACGTTCAGCGCGGCTGGACGATCCTGGCCGCCTCGGCGGCCACGGCCTCGCGCAGTTCGTCGTCGGTGAGGTCGGTGAGCCCGGCGGCCGAGCGCAGGAACGGCGCGAACAACCGCCAACCGAACTGCAGCGCAAAGGCATTGGCGACGGCCAGCCGGGCGCTGCGCTCGTCGGGGTGGCTCGCGCGGATGCGGTCCAACAGCTGCGCGGCGCCCGGGAACCGCGTCTGCAGCTGCCCGGCCGGGTAGCCGTCGAGCAGTGTGCGGGCCATCACCCGCAGGTGCCGGTCCAGTGCCCGTTCGGCGTCCGCCGCGGACGGATCGCTTTCCAGCAGCGCGGTGGTGGTGGCGCCGAGGTGGTCGAGCACCGCGCCGACCAGCTGTTCCTTGGTGCCGAAGTGCCGGAACACCAGGCCGTGGTTGACGTTTGAGCGGGCGGCGATGTCGCGGATCGAGGTCGCGGCCGGGCCGCGTTCGGCGAACAGGTCGGTGGCCGCCTCCAGGATCGCCGCGGCCACCTCCTCGCGGCCGGTGGGGATCTTGCGGCGCGCAACGCTTGCCGATCCTGTAGTCATACGTCTACACTAGCCGATGTAGTCACATGACTACAGCCGATTTCACGAAGGACGATTCGCATGACACAGCCGGTATCCGTCACCAAGCTGGGCAGCCGTATCGGCGCCCGGGTCGACGGCGTGCGCCTCGGGGGCGACCTGGACGAGAGCACCGTGGAGGCGATCCACCAGGCGCTCCTCACGCACAAGGTGATTTTCTTCCGCGGCCAGCACCACCTGGACGACCAGCAGCAGCTGGCGTTCGCCGGGCGGCTGGGCACGCCGATCGGCCACCCGGCCGCGAGCGCCTTCGGCGCCGACACGCCGATCATCACGCCGATCAACTCCGAGTGGGGCAAGGCCACCCGCTGGCACACCGACGTCACGTTCGCCGCCAACTACCCCGCGGCCTCGATCCTGCGGGCGGTCACCCTGCCCCGCTACGGCGGGTCGACCCTGTGGGCCAACACCGCGGCCGCGTACGAGCAGCTGCCCGGCGCGCTGCGCGCCCTCGTCGAGAACCTGTGGGCCCTGCACACCAACCGCTACGACTACGTCAACATCAACGCCGACGCCCTGACCGACGCGCAGCGCGCGTTCCGGCAGGCCTTCGAGAAGGCCGACTTCCGCACCGAGCACCCCGTGGTGCGCGTGCATCCCGAGACCGGCGAGCGCACGCTGCTGGCCGGCGACTTCGTGCGCGGCTTCGTCGACTTCGACAGCCACGAGTCAACCGTGCTGCTGGACCTGCTGCAGCGGCGGATCACGGTGCCGGAGAACACCATTCGCTGGAATTGGGAAGCCGGCGACGTCGCCATCTGGGACAACCGGGCAACCCAGCACCGGGCGATCGACGACTACGACAACCAGGCCAGGCTGATGCACCGCGTCACGCTGATGGGCGACGTGCCCGTCAACGTGCACGGCGAGCGCAGCCGGGTGGTCAGCGGCGCGCCGCTCAGCGCGGTGGCGAGCTAAGTGCTCAGCCCGCGCTGCTCACCGGCGTGACCGGCAGCCACCGCAGCCCGCCCGGCGCCTGCGCCGGCACCACCGGGCGCTCCGGCGCGATCGGCGCCATCCGCCGGTAGGCGTCGCCCTGCAGCGGCCGCTCGTCGTTCTCGCCCTTGTTCGGCCAGAGCGAGGCGGCCCGCTCGGCCTGCGCGGTGATCGACAGCGACGGGTTGACGCCCAGGTTGGCCGAGATCGCGGCGCCGTCCACCACGTACAGGTTCGGGTAACCCCAGACGCGGTGGTAGGGATCGATGACGCCCCGGTCGGGGCTGTCGCTGATCGCCGCGCCGCCGAGGAAGTGGGCGGTCAGCGGGATGTTGAACAGCTCGCCCCAGGTGCCGCCGGCCACGCCGTCGATCTTTTCGGCGATGCGGCGGGTGACCTCGTTGCCGACGGGATTCCAGGCCGGGTTGGGGTCGCCGTGGCCCTGCTTGCTGGTGTACCAGCGGATGCCCAGCTTGCCACGCTTGGTGTAAGTGGTGATCGAGTTGTCCAGGTGCTGCATAACCAGGGCGATCAGCGTGCGCTCGCTCCACTGGTGGACATTGAGCATGCGCAGCATGCGGCGCGGGTCGTCGGCGGCCTGCTGCAGCAACTGCTTCCAGCGCGGCACGTCGGTGCCGCCGGGCCCGGTGCCGTCGGTCATCAGCGTCTGCAGGAGGCCCATCGCATTGGAACCCTTGCCGTACCGGCACGGTTCGACGTGGGTGTCCCCCGTCGGGTGGATCGACGAGGTGATCGCCACGCCGTGCGTCAGGTCGAGGTCCGGCGTGGCCTCCAGCCGGCCGGCGCCGACGATCGACTCGGAGTTGGTCCGGGTCAGCACGCCCAGGCGGTCGGACAGGCGCGGCAGCTTGCCCCGGTCGCGCATCTTGAACATCAGGTGCTGCGTGCCCCACGTGCCGGCGGCCAGGATCAGGTTCTCGGCGGTGAAGGTGCGCCGGTCCCGGCGCAGCCAGCTCCCGGTGCGCACCGTGCGCACCTCCCACAGCCCGTCCGGGCGCTGCTCGAAGCCTTTCACGGTGGTCATCGGAATGACCTCGGCGCCGGCCGATTCCGCGAGCCCGAGGTAGTTCTTGAGCAGCGTGTTCTTCGCGCCGTAGCGGCAGCCCGTCATGCAGCAGCCGCACTCCAGACAACCGGTGCGGTCGGGGCCCGAGCCGCCGAAGTACGGGTCCGGCACCGTCTTGCCCGGGGTCTTGATGCCGTCGGGCCCGAAGAACACCCCGACGGGCGTGGGCACCCAGGTGTCGCCGCAGCCCATGTCGTCGGCGACCTGTTTGAGCACCTTGTCCGCGTCGGTGACCGTCGGGTTGGTCACCACCCCGAGCATCCGCTGCGCCTGGTCGTAGTGCGGCATCAACTCGTCGCGCCAGTCCGTGATGTGCGCCCACTGCCGGTCTTTGAAGAACGGGTCCGGCGGCACGTACAGCGTGTTGGCGTAGTTCAGGGAGCCGCCGCCCACCCCGGCGCCGGCGAGGATCATCACGTTCTTCAGCGGGTGGATCCGCTGGATGCCGTAGCAACCGAGCCGCGGCGCCCACAGGAACTTGCGCAGGTCCCAGGACGTCTCGGCGAAGTCCTCGTCAGCGAAGCGGCGACCAGCCTCCAATACGCCGACGCGGTAGCCCTTCTCGGTCAGCCGCAGGGCGCTGACGCTCCCCCCGAACCCCGAACCGATGATCAGAACGTCGTAATCCGGCCTCATCGCACCAGTATGGCCATACCGGCCGGTAATAAACCAGCGAGCATCGCCTTAGCTGGCGTCGCGCTCAGCTACCGACGGCCAGGCCGACCTTCTGGAATTCCTTGAGGTCGCAGTACCCGGCCTTGGCCATCGACCGGCGCAGCCCGCCGACCAGGTTCAGGGTGCCGAACGGATCGTCGGACGGGCCGCCCAGGACCCGCTCCAGCGGCGGGCGCTCGCCCACGGCGATCTGCAGCAGCGCCCCGCGGGGCAGCGACGGGTGCGCCGCGGCGGCCGGCCAGAACCACCCCTCGCCGAGCGCCTCGGCGGCCTCGGCCAGCGGCGTCCCCAGCATCACCGCGTCGGCGCCGCAGGCGATCGCCTTGGCCAGCTCGCCCGAGGTGTGGATGTCGCCGTCGGCCAGCACGTGCACGTAGCGTCCGCCGGTCTCGTCGAGGTACTCGCGGCGCGCGGCGGCGGCGTCGGCGATGGCGGTTGCCATCGGCACGCTGATACCCAGCACCTCGTCGCTGGTGGTGACGCCCTGGGTGGAGCCGTAGCCGACGATGACGCCGGCGGCGCCGGTGCGCATCAGGTGCAGCGCGGTGCGGTGGTCGAGCACCCCGCCGGCCACCACCGGAACGTCGAGCTCGGAGATGAACGTCTTCAGGTTCAACGGCTCGCCGTCGCTGGCGACCCGCTCCGCCGACACGATCGTGCCCTGGATGACCAGCAGGTCGATGCCGGCCTGCAGCAGCACCGGGGTCAGCGCCTGGGCGTTCTGCGGGCTGACCCGCACCGCCGTGGTCACCCCGGCCTCGCGGATCCGCGCGACCGCGGATCCCAGCAGGTCGGGGTTCAGCGGCGCCGCGTGGAACTCCTGCAGCAGCCGGATCGCCGCCGACGGCTCGGGCTCCTTGCTCGCGGCCTCGACCAGCTGGGCGATCTTGGCCTCGACGTCCGCGTGCCGGCCGATCAGGCCCTCGCCGTTGAGCACGCCCAGGCCGCCCAGGCGGCCGAGTTCGATGGCGAACTCCGGTGAGACCAGCGCGTCGGTCGGGTGGGCCAGCACGGGGATCTCGAAGCGGTACGCGTCCAGCTGCCAGGCGGTCGACACGTCCTGCGACGAGCGGGTGCGCCGCGCCGGCACGATGCTGATTTCGCTCAGTTCATAGGTGCGACGGGCCGTACGACCCATCCCGATCTCGACCATCACAGCCTCAGCGCGCGAAGTAGTTGGGCGCTTCGACGGTCATCGCGACGTCGTGCGGGTGGCTCTCGCGAAGACCGGCGGCGGTGATCCGGACGAATTGCGCCTGCTGCAGCGACTCGATGGTCGGTGAGCCGGTGTAGCCCATCGCGGCGCGCAGGCCGCCGGTGAGCTGGTGGATCACCGAGGCCAGCGGGCCGCGGAACGGCACCCGGCCCTCGATCCCCTCGGGCACCAGCTTGTCCTCGGAGAGGGCGTCGTCGGCGAAGTAGCGGTCCTTGGAGAACGACTTGCCCGCCGCTCCCGAGGATCCCCTGCCGGCCATGGCACCCAGCGACCCCATGCCGCGGTAGCTCTTGAACTGCTTGCCGTTGACGAAGATCAGCTCGCCCGGCGCCTCGGCGGTGCCCGCGAGCAGGGAGCCGAGCATGGTGGTCGACGCGCCGGCGGCCAGCGCCTTGGCGATGTCCCCCGAGTACTGCAGCCCGCCGTCCGCGATGACCGGGACGCCCGCCGGCCGGCAGGCCGCGACGGCCTCCAGGATCGCGGTGATCTGCGGCGCGCCGACACCGGCGACCACCCGGGTGGTGCAGATCGAGCCCGGCCCCACCCCGACCTTGACCGCGTCGGCGCCCGCGTCGACCAGGGCGGCGGCCGCGGCGCGGGTCGCGACGTTGCCGCCGATCACCTCGACCCGGTCGCCGACCTCGGCCTTGAGCTTGCCGACCATGTCGAGCACCAGCCTGTTGTGCGCGTGCGCGGTGTCGACGATCAGGACGTCGGCGCCCGCGTCGACCAACATCATCGCGCGGACCCAGGCGTCGCCGCCGACGCCGACGGCGGCGCCCACCAGCAGCCGCCCGTCGCTGTCCTTGGTGGCCAGCGGGTGCTGTTCGGTCTTGACGAAGTCCTTGACGGTGATCAGCCCGGTCAGCCGGCCGTGGCCGTCGACGACGGGCAGTTTCTCGATCTTGTGGCGGCGCAACAGACCCAGCGCCGCGTCGGCGCTGACGCCCTCCTGGGCGGTGATCAGCGGGGCCTTGGTCATCACCTCGGCGACCGGCCTGGACTGGTCGACCTCGAATCGCATGTCCCGGTTGGTGATGATGCCGACGAGCGCGCCCGAGTCGTCGACCACCGGCAGCCCGGAGATGCGGAACCGGGCGCACAGGGCGTCGACCTGAGCCAGCGTGTTGTCCGGCCGGCAGGTGACCGGGTCGGTGACCATGCCGGCCTCGGAGCGCTTGACCATCTCGACCTGGCCGGCCTGCTCGGCGACCGGCAGATTGCGGTGCAGCACGCCCATGCCGCCCGCGCGGGCCATCGCGATGGCCATCCGCGACTCGGTGACGGTGTCCATCGCCGAGCTGACCAGCGGCACCTTCAGCCTGATCTTCCTGGTGAGCTGGCTGGACGTGTCGGCGGTGGCGGGAACCACATCGGAGGCCGCGGGCAGCAGCAACACGTCGTCGAAGGTGAGACCCAGCATCGCCACCTTGTGCGGGTCGTCCCCACCGGTGGGCACCGGGTCGTCGGCCAGCCCGCCCATCCGCAGGTACGGACTGGCGACCAGGTCTGAGCTGTCTTCCAGGTTGGACATGCCACGGGACATTCGGGAGGCCTCCATACGCGCGCGGAGTGAGAACCCCATCCTATCGGCTCAAAACCCCGCGGCACTCGCTTGCTCTGGCGCGCCGCCCGGGCCGAATCGGCGCGGCCGAAATGATCCGGCAAGGCGGTGTCGCGCTGCTGGCGTTTTGACGGCCCCCCTGCGTAGGCTGTAGGCGTGCGCGACCACCTCCCACCGGGTTTGCCACCCGACCCCTTCGCCGATGACCCGTGCGACCCGTCGGCGGCCCTCGAAGCCGTCGAGCCAGGGCAGCCGCTGGATCAACAAGAGCGGATGGCGGTGGAGGCCGACCTGGCGGATCTCGCGGTTTACGAAGCGCTGTTGGCGCACAAGGGCATTCGCGGACTCGTCGTGTGCTGCGACGAGTGCCAGCAGGACCACTACCACGACTGGGACATGTTGCGGGCCAACCTGCTGCAGCTGCTGATCGACGGCACCGTCCGCCCGCACGAGCCCGCTTACGACCCGGAGCCGGACGCCTACGTCACGTGGGATTACTGCCGGGGGTACGCCGACGCCTCGCTGAACGAGGCGACGTCAGACGCGGACGGATTCCACCGGCGCTAGGCGCCGATCACGGGTCGGTGGCCGGCGCCACCGGGCTGGTTGTCTGGCCGTGATGGTGGTGGTGCTGGCGCCCCGAGGACGGGCTCGTCGTGGGACTTCCCGACACGCTCGGCGACGGTGAAGTGCTCGGTTGCGGGGACGGCGTAGGCGTCGTCGTCGGCGTCCAGCTTTGAGCCGGCGACGACGGGAGCGTCGGCGAGGCGGCCGGGGGCGGCAGCGTGGCGTTGGGGTTGCGGGATTGGACCCGCGTGTTCAGCAGATTGACCTGATCCATGAGATTGTGCCGGTCGGCCCCGTCGTTCATCGACTGCACGGTGCTGCTGACCTCGGCCAGCTGGTTGTGGGCCTGGTCCCACTGGCCGTCGTCGATCATTTGCTGAACCTTGGCCAGGTCCGCCTTGGCCGACAGCATGATCTGGTTCTCGTTGACCCTCGGCTGGTCGAAGAACATCGCGTGCAGCCCGTACAGCGTGTCGCCAGGCCGGGCCTCCACCACCATGGCGCCGAACCCGCTGAGGACCAGCAGGGCCGCGGCGACAGACCCGACAGTCGCCAGGCCGCGCCGGCCGCGGCGGCGGACCGCCAGCCCGTCGTGCAGCGCCCGGATGGCCTCCTCCGGCGCCACCAGTGCGCTGGCCGGCGGCCACCGCAGGTTGTCACGCCAGTCCTCGAGGAGCGTGGTCAGCACGTCCTCGTCGGGGTCCTCGAGGCGGACCGGCCGGCGCTCGGCGAGCGCGTCGAGCAGCAGGTCGGTCTGGGCCAGCTCGTCCAGGGCGGGCTGGTCGCCGAAGCCATAACCGAATTCAGGCACAGTCACCTGCCGCAACGATCTCGGACTTGAGCCGCGACAGCGCGCGGTGCTGCGCCACCCGGACGGCTCCGGGGGTGCTGCCGACGGCGGCGGCGGTCTCCTCGGCGGACAGGCCGACGACCACGCGCAGGATCAGGATCTCCCGCTGCTTGGCGGGGAGGATTTCGAGCAGCTCGCTCATCCGGCTGACCGAGTCGGCCTCGATGGCCCGCTGCTCCGGGCCCGCGTCGGGTGACCAGCGCTCCGGCAGCGATTCAGCCGGGTAGGCGAGGTCGCGGCCGGCGGCGCGGTGGGCGTCGGCCACCTTGTGGGCCGCGATGCCGTACAGGAAGGCCAAGAATGGGCGTCCCCGGTCGCGATAGCGAGGCAGTGCCGTGATGGTGGCCAAACACACCTCCTGAGCTACGTCGTCGGCTGACAGACCACCCCGATCGACGGTGCCGACTCGCGCTCGGCAATATCTGACGACGATCGGACGGATGGTCTCCAGCACCTCCCGTAGTGCGTTCCGGTCCCCCGCCACGGCCTCCGCAACCACAGCGTCGAGACGTTCCCCTTGAATTGTCATCGACGGCGGTATCTCCAACGTTACGAACGGGACACATCGCGGGCTAACTCACGGCAATGACAATAACGGCCCGAATGGCGTTTTAAGCGGAACGCCAGGTCCCACCGGCGTGGCGCACCTGGCCTGCACAGATATCGCGAATATTCTGCAGCTTTCGTGCTGAAAACGTGACGCTTCCGATATCGATCAGCAAGCAGGCGAGCGCCCAGCGAAGGGGTAGCAATCCCAACCGTCCGGCGTCGTCGAGCGCCGGTTCGGCGACCGCGCGGGCGCGCTCGATGTCGCCCGCGCTGCACAGCGCGGCAGCGAGCACGACGTCGCTCTTGAGCCGGTGCCGGGCCGAGACCGGGGCAACCAGTTCGACCGCCGCGGCGGCGTGTCCGACGGCGGCCTCGCCATCCCCGCATGCCATGGCCAGCTCGGCGGACACCCAGCGGCGGCGCACCGGGAGGCGGTCGGGCACCGCCGCGCCCGCGAGCACCTCGTCCGCGCGCTCCAGCAACACCCCCGCGGCCGCGAAGCGGCCGATGCCCAGCGCGTCGGCCGCGAGCCCGATCAGGGCGTCGGCGCGGGCCTCGGCATCCCCGCCGGCCAGCGCCAGCGCCCGGCCGTCCCAGCCGCGCGCCAAAGTGTGCCAACCCTGTTGGCGCAGAAACGATCCCTGGGTGCTGTGCGCCAGCGAAAGCAACCGCCGGTCACCGGTGCGGCGCAGGGTCGCGAGGTCCCGATAGGCGCTGCCATACCGGCCCTGGCCACCGCACGCGACCGCACGCAGCCACAGTTGATGCGGAGTGGTCGCCGTCGGGAGGGGCCAGCGGCCGGGACGGTCGCCGAAGGCGGCGGCGGCCAGCTGCCGGTCCACGCTGCGACTGTGACGCGTTTCAATCATGGTGACCAGTAAACAGTTTGTGGTGTCCGTGTTACCAAATTGTTAATCACCACTATCCCTGTACTAATAGCCTCTCCGACTCTCGCGCGCCCTGAGCTGGGCAATCTCGATCCGGCCAAGTTGCCTGGTAGCACGGCTGTCGTTCGGCGAATGCGTTGCAGATGAACGCGGCGTAAATTCTCCTCCAACCGTTACATACTTTGCCCATCTAACTGGCTATTGACGACAATTCATTGACACACCTAAGTTCAACGATTGACAGGTAGTCATCGGTGACGCCACTCCAATATCAGATACACACATCCATTCTCGGACGCTTGGCGGACCTCACTTGGCGTGCCGTGCAGAGAGGGAACGAACCACATGCCACAGCCGGAGCAGCTACCTGGCCCCAACGCCGACATCTGGAACTGGCAACTGCAGGGCCTGTGCCGCGGCGTCGACTCCTCGATGTTCTTTCACCCCGACGGCGAGCGCGGCCGGGCACGCATGCAGCGCGAGCAGCGCGCCAAGGAGATGTGCCGGCGCTGCCCGGTGATCCAGGAGTGCCGTTCCCACGCGCTCGAGGTCGGTGAGCCCTACGGCGTGTGGGGAGGACTGTCCGAATCCGAGCGCGACCTGCTGCTGAAGGGCGACATCGGCCGCACCCGCGGCATCCGCCGCACAGCGTAGAAAGTTTGCCGATTTTCGGCTGCGGCCTTCGGGCCGCACCGATACTGTGGCCCCATGCAGGCGGTGCTGTTCCGGCTGGGGCTGATGTTGTTCCTGATTGGTTTGCTCACCGGATTCGCCGTCCCGGCGTTGAAAAACCCGCGGATGGCGCTGTCGAGTCACCTCGAGGCGGTCTTCAACGGCATGTTCCTCGTGCTGCTCGGCCTGCTCTGGCCGCACGTCGACCTGCCGCACGATCTCGGAGTCACCGCGGTGGTGCTGATCGTCTACGCGGCCTTCGCGAATTGGCTCGCGACGCTGCTGGCCGCGGCGTGGGGCGCCGGCCGAAAACTCGCTCCCATCGCCGCGGCCGGTCACGAGGCCCCGGCGGCGAAGGAACGGGTCGTCGGCTTCCTGCTGATCTCCCTCGCGGTCGCGATCGTGGTCGGCGTGGGCATCGTCATCGCCGGGCTCTGAATCGTCGCTCGGCGCCGGCGCGACACATCAACCACGCCGACGCCACGCCGCCCGGCTTCCGCCGCGCGAGCGGCGACCCGACCGTCCCGAGGTTCGCTCCGACGGACCGGCGAAACTGGTCACCACCAGCAACGCCACGAAGCAGCCCAGCGTCTGGGACCTCCGCGCGGAAAACCGTGGGCTTTCATCCACGACCCCCAAGTCGGACGTCGACCGGTTCTGGCGGTCATGACCGTGGCCGTGCCCACCCTCGTCGTCGGGCGTTCCGATATCGCGGTCTCGGTGGCATCGAATCACGGCCGGTAAGCGCGCTGGTCGTGATCAGACTTGCCTCCTCGGCGTTTCTTGCGCCGCCTCGGGATGGTCCGCGTCGGACGCCGATCCCTGGAAGCGGGCCACCGCCGCACCGACGGTGTTGACTACCGGTAGCCAGCCGTCCGGATCGCAGATTCGTAACAGTAGGGATACCGCAGCGCCCGGCACCAGGGCCCAGTCCAGTCCGGCGCGCGCGCAACTCACCGAGATTCGGTGCAGCGCCGAAAAGCCAGCGGCGCCAAAGAATTCCAGACAGGTCAGATCAAGGATCAGCCCCCGGCACCGCGCCAGGCGGGCGAGGACATACTCGGTGAGGGTGCGCGCGTTCGTCTGGTCGATATCGCCGTGGGCGCTCACAATGGCCACCGACGACTTCATCCAGTGCGCATCCCATCGTGCTAACTGACCCCTGCCCTGCGAGCGGGAAATGGCGCCATCGAGCTCCGCGGAAGAGGGCAACAACGAATCGGCCATGGGTGACCCAGTCATGCGGGCGATCACCGTCATGCCAGGCTCGGAGCCGAGCGCTCCTAGGGTTCAGCGGCGTGCGGCTAGAACCTGTCCGGACTGCTGAGATTCTCAGCAATTATCACCGTACAGCGGTTGGCGCTTCGGCGCAGGTATCGGCCCTCCTGCCCAAATCAGAAAGTTGCCAGCCAACTTCGCTTCATACCGGCCCGCCAATCTCGCCTTAGGATGAGAGTTATCCGGCGGCGGCTGCGCCCCGGGCACATGGCTGGTCGCGGGTGACGTGGGCTCAGCAAGATTATGAGACAGGTACCGGCGATGGCGAAATTCACCGAGGACACTGACAGGGGGCCGTCGGCGCGGACACCGGAGCAGCTCAGTGACGATGACGTCGATTTGCGGGCGGCGATCAGCAATCTCGCGGGTCTGATCGTCGACCATCGTCGCTTGCCTGAGTTGCTGGCGCAGGTAGCAACATTCGCTGTGCGTGCGATACCGGGAGCCGATGGCGCGGGGGTCACGTTGCTGAATGTCGACCGGGCGGACAACATGGTCGCGGCGTTGGCCGCCAGCGCTCCCTTCGTCGCCGAGATTGACGAAATTCAGTACGTCATCGTCAATGAGGGGCCCTGCATCACCGCGGCCCTGGAACGTCGCACTGTGCGCTCAGGGTCGTTGGGTGGGGAGAAGATGTGGCCGCGATTCGGTCCACGCGTAGGCAGGTTGGGGGTGCACAGCGCGCTGTCACTACCGCTGTTGCTGCCGGATCGGGTGGTCGGCGCGATCAACGTATATGCCTACGGCAAAGACGTTTTCGATGAGCACGCCGCCGAATTCGGGGAGTTGTACGCCAAACCAGCTGCTGTCGCCGTATACAACGCGCAGATCCTCGCGGACGCGCTCGCTCTGACCACCCAATTACAGACGGCGTTGTCCGTCCGCCCGGTGATCGATCAAGCAATCGGCCTCATCCGCGGACGTACCGGGCGCAGCGCCGAGGACGCGTTCACCCAGCTGCGGACGATGAGCCAATCTGAGCACCGCAAGTTGGTTGATGTGGCGCAACAGATGGTCGATGAAGCAGTGCGCCGCGCCCGCGCCCGCGCCCGACCTGAGCCGGAAAGCCAGCCGACGTGCCATAACAAGTGAGGAGCAGTCCCGGATCCGGCCCTCCCCTTGCACGGCGCCGGAGACTTGATCGCGCTCGGGAGCGTGCAGTGGAGCAGTCCACGCGTGAGGTCACCGCCGCCTACCTCGCGTAGCTCGTGACTTCGCCTCGATCAGGCTGCCGGGCCCGGCCGAACGGCGCTCTACGGCAGGCGTTTTCGAGGCGACGGTCATCAATCAGGCGATCGGCACCCTCGTCGACCAGGGCCGTACCCCCGAGTAGGCCGAGCGGCACTCACGACAGAGGGTGCCGACGCCGGTATCCTTCGGCGCGCGGCCTGCTCTGCGCATCCCGGCCGGGCTCAAGGCGCGGTGGCCAGTCGCCGGGGTGTAGCCTGAGTACGTTGGGAACCCAGCCCGCCCGGGATGAGGTCAGCCGTCCGCCGCCGATCTCGTAGAGCGTCAGCTCGCGCCGGACACACCGGTGACAACCGTCCGTCGGGATCACCTTGAGCGCTCCGCCCACCCTTGAAGCATCCTTCGAAGCATCGAATATCCGCCTTGCCGGCCAAGGCTCTTCGGACGCGACGCGTTTCGGCATTCTCAGTACGTATCCACCGACACCGTGCGGGCTGGCGACCTTCACCGCAGCCCTGTCGAAAGAGTTGTGCGCAAACGGTTCTGATGTCAGCATCGTCCGGGTTGCCGACGGGTCGTTGTGTTCTGACGCTCGGGTGATCGGAGAGCTGGTAAACGGTTCCGAGACATCCGTGGCTGCAACCTCGGAACTGCTGAACGAGAGCGACATCGCGGTCGTGCAGCATGAGTACGGCATCTACGGCGGTGCCGACGGCGACGAGGTGGTGGATATCATCGGCGGGCTGCACATCCCGTCGATCGTGGTCGCCCACACGGTCCTCAAAGAGCCGACCCCGCATCAGCGTTCGGTGCTCGGGACGATTGCGGCGATGGCGGATCAAGTGGTTGTGATGTCGGAGGCGGCCCGGCACCGCCTGTGTCTCGGCTTCGACGTCGATCACCGAAAAGTCACCACCATCGCCCACGGTGCGGCCGTCGTGAGGGACAACGCCCTCACGCGTTCGGGCAGACCGACGCTGTTGACCTGGGGGCTGCTGGGACCGGGGAAAGGCATCGAGCGGGTCATCGAGGCGATGGGTTCGCTGCGCGAGCTCCATGGCCGGCCGCTTTACCTCATTGCCGGGCGCACCCACCCAAAGGTTCTGGCCGCCGACGGTGAGGCATACCGCGACGCTCGTGCCGAACAGGCGCGGCGCACCGGCGTAGCAGACTCGGTGCGCTTCGACGCAAACTACCGCGACGTGTCGTCGCTGACGGCGCTGGTTCGGTCCTCGGCCGTGGTTGTGCTGCCCTACGACTCCACGGACCAGGTCACTTCCGGTGTTCTGGTCGACGCAATCGCGAGCGGGCGGCCGGTCGTCGCCACCGCCTTTCCGCACGCCGTCGAACTGCTCGGCAGCGGAGCGGGCATCGTCGTCGATCACGATGATCCCGATGCGCTGACATCCGCGCTGCGCCGAGTGCTGACCGATCCGCGCCTCGCCGGCTCCATGGCCGCGGAAGCCCGCCGGTTGGCCCCGACGATGGCTTGGCCGGTGGTGGCCAATGCCTATCTTATTCTGGCACAACGGATTATCGCTAAACGTCGGGCGCTGGTGTGACCGCCACCACGCCGGAGCCCATATTCGACCACCTGTTGCGTTTGACAGACCGCCGCGGAACATTCGAGCATGCCCTTTTCACCGAACCCCGGCGCGAGCACGGCTACTGTACCGACGACATGGCCCGGGTTCTCGTCGTCGCAACCCGGGAGCCCAACCCTGACGGGCAAGTGAAAGGTCTTGCCGGCATTGCCGTGCGGTTCCTGAACGACGCGCAGTCCTACGCGGGTCCATGCCGAAACCGGATGGACAGTCAGGGCCGTTGGGAGGACGAGCCCTCGCTGGAGGACAGCTGGGGGCGCTGCATCTGGGGACTGGGAACTGCCGCCGCGCACAGTGACGTTGGCCTGGTTCGCCGGTTGGCCGTCATTCAGTTCGAACGCGCCGCGAAGGTGCGATCGCCGTGGCCTCGGGCGATGGCGTTCGCGGCGCTGGGCGCCGCCGAACTCCTCTCGGTCGATCCCGGGCATCGGGCAGCACGCGAACTCCTCACCGACTACGCCAAGACCGTGGCCAAACCGAGCGGCGACGCGACCTGGCCATGGCCTGAGCCGCGACTCACCTACGCGAATGCGGTCCTCCCCGAGGCGATGATCGCCGCCGGCGTGGCGCTCGACGATTCGACATTGCGTGACCAGGGCCTGGATCTGCTGGGTTGGCTGGTCGGATACGAGACGCGAGAGGGTCACCTCTCGCCCGCTCCCGCAAAGGGTAGAGGACCTGACGACCTTCGGCCCGCGTTCGATCAGCAACCGATCGAGGTATCCAGCGTCGCCGACGCGTGCGTGCGTGCCGCTGCAGTTGACACCGGTTCGATCTGGCCCGAGGGGGTCCTGGCCGCCGCGGCCTGGTTCATGGGTGTCAACGACGCGCAACAGCTCATGTGGGACCCCGAGACCGGCGGCGGATTCGACGGCCTGCGTGCCGATGGCGTGAACCACAACCAGGGTGCGGAGTCGACACTGGCTGTGCTCTCGACGATGCAGCACGCCAGACGCTTCTCGACTGTGCGGCAATGACTTTCGCGCAGGCTGCGGTCGCCACCCGCAGCCCCGTAAGGCTCATGGCCAACTCGTCGCGGGTCATCACCCGGCTCTTCGTGCCGGGCCAGGAAGGTTTCGAACACCAGGAGTCCCGCGCGGGAGCGGTGCTGTCGCGAATCCTCGCCCTCGACGAGGGGCAGGTGCGGTCTTCGCTGGACGACGTCGTCGTCCGCTTCGACGGGCGGCACCGCGATCTTGCCGGCGTCTTCCGACGACACGCCCGTGAACTGGCCGATCGGCTGGATCCCGGCAAAGAAATCTCCGAAGCGCGACAGTTGTTGCTGGGCGCCGCATTCACGAGTGAATACGCCATTGAGGGTGCGGCGTTGTGCAACCCCAGCATCGTGCCCCATCCCGACCAGGCCGGAACCGTCGCAGGCGGCCTGCGGTTCGTGATGAGCGTCCGGGGCATCGGCGAGGGGCACCACTCGTCCATCGGGTTCCGGACCGGCGTCATCGACGCCGCCGGCCGCGCCACGATCGACGATCCGGCTCCGTACGCCACCGCAGGAGCGCCCAAGCCCGCCCTCCTCGATGCGGCCGTCTTCCGCAGCGAACTCACCCGGCTCGACGACGCCGGGGAGGCCGCCGACTACATCCTCGACCGGCTCGGCCAGAGCTTCACCTGGGCCGCTCTCGATCAACAACTCGCCCAGCTCCAGACTCATCTGAGCACCCGCGCGCACGCCGAGGAGACGATCTCCGCATTCCGCAGCATCGCCGAACGGACGTATGCCGTCGAGTTCACTGACCGCATAGCACTTTCCGAGCGCGTCTTGTGGCCCTCGATGGGCGCAGAGCAGGGCGGCATGGAGGATGCGCGCTTCGTCCGTTTCATCGACGACGACGGTTCCATCACTTTCTATGCCACCTACACGGCCTACAGCGGCTCCCACATCAGCCAGCAACTCCTCACGACCACAGATTTCCAGTCCTTCACCTCCGAGCCGATCGTCGGGACCGCCGCCGCCAATAAAGGTCTAGCGCTGTTTCCTCGCCGGATTCGCGGTCGCTTCGCCGCCATGTCCAGATCAGATCGCGAATCGAATACGGTTGCTTACTCCGATCGTCTGTCCGTTTGGACGAGCGCGCTCCCCTGCCAGAGCCCGACCCGAGCCTGGGAGGCGTTACAACTCGGGAACTGCGGTCCGCCCATCGAAACCGAGGCCGGGTGGCTGTTGCTCACCCACGGCGTCGGACCGATGCGCACCTACCGCATCGGGGCGATTCTGCTTGATCTCGACGATCCGACGCGCATCCTTGGCCAGCTGCCGCAACCGCTACTGAGCCCCGCCACCGATGAGCAGGACGGCTACGTGCCCAACGTGGTCTACTCCTGCGGCGCGCTGGTCCACGCCGACACCCTGGTGCTGCCGTACGGTATCGCCGACGCCGCCATCGGTATCGCCACCGTGCCGCTCCCCGAACTCCTTGCAGCACTGAAGCCCTGAGGCCCAAGGCATTTCAGACAGTTCCCGCATGCCCAGCATTATCTCAATATTGTTGACATACGGCGTCGAAGGGCATCTAATGGACACATATCGGAAAACCGCTATCGCCAGAACTGAGTTTTGCCGGCGGATCAACGTATTTTCCGTCGGTTCCCGGGAAATCGGCTCGAACACCGCGCGGCGACGGGCGTCGGCAAGGACGGCGAGTGTCCGGCGGTTCTAAGGAGAACGATTACGATGAAACCCGACAACGAGCAACGAGATGCCTTCGGCGAGAACGTCCTTCACGTCGGTCCGGGTTTCAAGGAATACGAGCGCCCGCTCGTATTGGAGGCGTTGTCGACGCTGGGTCCGCACCTGCTGGGACGATGGGATCCGCGGGACATCGATGTGGAGGTCTCGTTGCAGGACCGCGGCGGCAAGGAGCAGCGTGTCACTTTGCGTACGAGCCTGCCCGGCCGTCCGCCGCTCGTCGCGGTCGCTCAGAATCCGGACATCACCCGCGCCGTCTGCGATGCCAAGCGTGAGCTGATCCGGCAACTTGAACACCAGAAGTCGGCGCGGGACCCCATGAGCAACCGCCGGCGCAACAACGCGACGATCCGCCACTAGGTTCTAGCGCCACGCCATTGTCGATCGGCCCTGTTTGCACGAGCAACGACGAACAGCTCGCTTCCGCGGGCAGATAGAGCGACGGTCATGACGCACATCATCGAAGCGCGAGTTACCGGCAGCCACGCCGCCATGAGCCGACTACGTTAACGCGACCGGCTACCGGCCATACTTGACCGTTCACGAAGTACTCCGTGCGGGTATACGCCCCGCCACCGGATGGAAAGTTAGGCCGCGGCACAGTCTGCGTGGAGTTCCGAAAGCGGGGCAACCAAAGGACGGGCGTAGCGACGGGAAGTCTGTGCGCTGCCTTGAGTGTTGGGGGGTCATGAAACCGCCGCGCAGACGTCGGACGTCGGGGAAGTCACCCCGCTTTAGGTATCCGTGGTTGGTCTGGTCGGCCAGCGGCATCTCCGCGCGGCGTATCGCTGATCGAAAAGTCCGGATCGATCTTGTCGGCGCGCTCGAACTCCCGGTTCACCTCATCGCGGGAAGTAGCCGCGTCAGTGCGACGTGCTTGCGCCTGGTGTTGTAGGCCGGCCGAGTGTGCCGCCATGGCTTCGGCCTCGGCTTGCGCGGCGGGGGCCTTGGCTGCCGTCTCGTCAGCAAGCGCTTCGCGTTGCGCGACCTCGTGGGACTGTTCGACGGCTTTGTCGCGGATGTCGCCGGCTTGGACGCGGCGGTGTTCGGTGCGTTTCTTGCGCGCATTCCACGCGATTGCGGTGATGAGTAGGGCTGCCGCGACAATGACGACAATGATCCAAACGATACTGCTGGTAGCCATTTCGGCTCCCTGACTGGTTGAGCGGGTTGAATATTTGCGTAGCTCTCGAATATTTGAGTAGCTCAAATTGCGCTGTGGGTGTTACGGATTGGGCTGTGGGTGTTACGGATTGGACGGGGCACGTGCTGCCGTCACCTTGGGTGATCGATACCCCACGCGACCCGGCATGGTCGGCTCCGCCTGGGCGTCAACCGCCGGGACGGCGGCGACGTTGAAGTCGTCGGGGCCGGCCCGGTGGGTTACGCCTGATCGGTTAGTTACGCCCGATCGGTTAGTAATCGGTTAGTAGTAGTGACGGTGTCCGCCGACGGCGTGTCCCATTCGTCCCATCAGCATCAATATCAGGCCGACGACGAGGAGGATGACCCCGAGGACCAAAACGACATGGGCGAAGGCGAAGGTGGGAACGAGGCTAGGGAGGAGGAGACCGAGGACAATAAGGATGATTCCGAGAATGATCATGACGGTTACCTGGTTTCTGAGTGGAACTCTGGCAGAAGGATTGCCGGGGGTCAGTGTTTGAAGGCGTCTTTGATCTTGGCCCCCGCTTGTTTGGTGTTGCCCTTGAACTGATCGACGCGTCCCTCGGTGCGCAGGCGGGTGTTTCCCGTGGCGCGACCGTAGATCTTCTTGGTGGCGCCCTTGGCCCCTTCGAGTTTGTGGGCGATCTTTCTGCCTATGCTCATATCTCTTACCTACCTTGAGGATTCGTTGTTTCAGGGGTCGCAGCTCACGACTGAGAAGTGCCCGAATGAGCTGGATCGAGGCTTATCGACGCCCGCCGCCGACACGCGGCGCTGTCGGTTGTCGACCCCGCGACCAGCGACCGAGGAGAGAACCCCTCTTCCCCCTCGGTCGGGCCGTGGCCAATTCTGAGTTCACCGTCGGGCCGGTGGCCGCGCCGACAGGCTGGTGTTCGAAGTCGTGGTCTCGGTTCACAAACGCCGATTCGCGCCGGGACCTTTGAAGTTCGCGACGAGCGTCGCGCCCGCGGCCGGCGGTACGGCGTGCACCGGCGAGCAGCACGCTCATACCGAGCATCGCCAGCGCGCCGATCACGATCCCGAAGAGGAACAGGGTGCCGGTCGACCCGGTGACGTGATAGCCCAGCACCGAGAAGTTCTCGCTCAACGGGTGAGCGGCCCCCGCGTTGTTCAGCACGCCAAGAAAGCCGACAACCACGGCGAAGAGTAGAACAGCTAATCCAATAATGACAATCACGTCGAGGTCTCCAATTGCAGTGCTTGATGTCCATTACACGCCACAGGTACGGTGCTGTCAACAGTGTTGACCTACAGCGTTTGCTAACATCGTGAACGCTGCCGTGTTTAGGCTCGGTGGCCGCTTCGATGACGAGCCAGGAGAGAGGGGCTCAGGCAATGACGAGACAATCGGAAGGCCCCGACGGCGGCACTGACGACGAAGGCCCGTCCGCAGCCGGCAGCGACAATGGTCAGCTCAACCGGTCGATGATCCTGCACACGGCGCTAAGAATCGTGGACCGCGACGGTGTCGACGGGCTGTCAATGCGCCGTCTCAGCGAAGCGGTGGGCCGCGATCCGGCGATGCTCTACCGGCACGTCCCCAACAAGGCCGCAGTGCTCGACGGGGTCGCGGAGATCGTGCTCGCACAACTAACCGTCGACAGTGCGGACCCGGACTGGGCCGGCCAACTGCGTACCGTCGCGCACAACTTCCGCCAACTGGCCCTGGTGCATCCCAACGTGGTGCCGCTCCTGGCCACGCGACCCTTGGCCACCCCGCTCGGGCAGCGCCCAGCAGGAATGCTGCGGCCGCTAGAGGGCGTCCTCGCACTGCTCACATCTGCCGGCTTCACCGGCGAGGATGCTCTGCACATGTATCGCGTGCTGTTCGGCTACCTGTACGGCCACATCCTCAATGAGTTGCAGGAGGTTATCGAGCGACCCGAGGAAACCGACCATGTGCTCCGGCTCGGTCTCCACCGGCTTGCAATCACCGAATTCCCTCAACTGCGTGCCCTGGCACCCGCCCTGGCCTCCTACGACGGCGCCGCCGAGTTAGACCGCTTCCTCGATTTGCTGCTCCCCGGCATGGCGGCAACCCTCACCGGTCGCGGCGGACAACTCCCGATCGCCGAAGACACCGACAAAGTCCGAGCCGCCACGCAGGCGTGATCATCACCGACGCGCGGTTGCCTCACTCACCAGCCGGCAAGACCGTCGGCTCCGTGCCGGCGCGCGCCGCTTCTTTGCCACCATCGGCGTAATTCGTCGGCGCCCCAGACAATGAACGGAAACGGGGCTACCAGCAGCAGTTGGCCGGCTGACAGCGCGGCGGTGCCGAACAGCGGGTGCAGGAACGGCATGTACACGAGGGTCAGAGCGAACGCAATCTCGGCCGCGATGCCGACGAGTAGCGCCGGATTGGTGAATACGCCGATCGCGCGTAGCGACGCGTGATCGGTGCGGGCCGCGAAGGCGGTGCCGATCTGGCAGGCCACAATACCCAGCCAGGCCACGGTGGTGGCTTGTTGGTAGGCGTGGTGCAGGGGACTGCCGACGCCGGTGTGGACCCCGGGTTGCCATCCGGCCCGGTGCAGAACGAGAACAAAGCCGCCCATCACCAAAGCCGCGGAGATGGCGCCCAGGAATGCCCAGGCACGCAGGAGCATCGATCCCCGGATGATCCCTTGCTTGGGTGGCCGCGGTGGCCGGTCCATCAAGCCCGGTTCGGCCGGTTCCCGCGACAGCGCGAGTGCGGGCAGGATGTCGGTGCCCAGGTCGATCGCGAGGATCTGCAACACGGTCAGCGGCAGTGGTATCGCGCCGCCGGAGACGGCGAACACCAGAAACGGCACAACCTCGGGGACGGCGTGCGTGAAGATGTAGAGGATGAATTTGCGGATATTGTCGTAGACCCGCCGACCCTCTTCGACCGCGACGACGACGGTGCCGAAATCGTCGTCGGTGAGAACCATTGTGGCGGCTTCGCGGGCAACGTCGGTGCCGGAGCGGCCCATGGCTACGCCGATGTCCGCGCGGTGCAGGGCAGGGGCGTCGTTGACGCCGTCGCCGGTCATGGCGACGACCTGCCCTTGGGCCCGCAGCGCATCGGCGATGCGCAGCTTCACCTCCGGTGAGCTGCGGGCGAAGATGATTTCGCGGTCACCGGAAAGCAACTTGTCAAGTTCGGATTCACTGAGTGCGTCGAGTTGTTCCCCGGTGACAATATGGGTTCCCGCCGAACCGATCCCGACGCGGCGAGCGATTTCGGCTGCGGTCAGGCCGTTGTCCCCGGTGACCACGTGGATGCGGATCCCGGCGCGATGCGCCCGGTTGATCGCGTCAAGGACCTGAAGCCGGGGAGGATCGAACATCGCGACCAACCCGAGCAGACACAGCCCGTTCTCCGCATCGGCGCGGGTGAGGCCGGCCACGGCGTCGCCGTCAACTCGCCGGCGGGCGATCGCCAGTATCCGCAGTCCCTGCGCGGCGAAGTGGTCGATCAACCCGCTCAGGCGGGTCCGGTCGAGGTCCGTGAGGTCGCGGTGCCCGCCACCGACCTCCGCGATAGTCGTGCACCACGGCAACACCGTTTCTGGTGCGCCCTTGGTATGCACGGCGACGTGTCCGTCGTGTTCGACATCTACCGTCGACATCCGGCGCAGGTGGGGGTCGAAGTGAAACACCGCCCGTCGAGCGGTGTCACGATCGTGCAGATCGAGGGCCACACCGACGGTGCGGGCAAGTTCGAGCAACGCGAGCTCGGTGGGATCCCCGGTCGTCGACCCCGAGGGTTGAGAGGCCAATTCGGCAGTGGTGCACACGGCCGCGGTGTAGGCGAGCGCCCGCAGTTCGGGCGATGCGGTTGGTGCGCCGCCGTTTTCGAGGTCGATCTCACCACCGGGCAGCCAGACTGTGGTCACCCGCATCCTGTTCTCGGTCAGCGTGCCGGTCTTGTCCGTGCAGATCACCGTCGTCGACCCCAGCGTCTCCACGGCCGAGAGGCGCTTGACCACGGCGCCGCGCCGGGCGAGATCGCGCACGCCCACCGCCAGCGCCAGGGTGATGGTGGGCAGCAGCCCCTCGGGCACATTGGCGACGATCAGCCCGATCGCGAACGTCGCCGCGGGCGCCCAGCCCAGACCGGCGGCAACACCGGCCGGCAAGAACACCAGTCCGGACCCGACCGCGACCAGCGCGATCAACCAGGCCACCCGCTGGACCTGTCGCTCGAGCGGGCTGTCGGTACGGCCGGTGCGCTGGCTCAGCGCGGCGATCCGGCCCAGTTCGGTGTGCGCGCCGGTTCCGACGATCACCGCCCGCGCTTCCCCTTCGATGCAGGTTGTGCCGCTGAACACGAGTTCCCGAGCCTGCAGCGCGGGTCCCGTCACGTCGAGTTGATCAGCGGACCGGGCCGCCGGAAGCGACTCGCCGGTCAGCGTTGACAGGTCCACCTCCAGCTCACCGTCGATGATCCGGCCGTCGGCGCAGACCCGATCGCCCTCCGAGATGAGCAGTACGTCGCCGGGCACCAGGGTGCGCGCCTCAACCTCGACCCGCTGGCCGTCCCGCAGCACGTGGGCGTGGGTGGGCAGATACGCGGCCAGCGCCTCCACCGCCCGTTCCGCCTGCAGTTCCTGGACGAACGCAAAACCGGCGTTCAACACGATCACCGCGACGATCGCCGCCGCAAGGACCGGCGTCCCCGTCAACCAGGCCAACACGGCCGCGACAACCAGCACCAAGGCCAGCGGGTGGGTGACTTGCTTGAGCAGTTCACCCGGCCACCGTGGGACCGAACTGCGCGGCAGCGCGTTTGGCCCGTACACGAGCAGCCTCCGCTCGGCCTCCCGGGCGGACAACCCCGATTCCGAGGTTCGCAGGTCGCGGAACAACAGACTCAGCGACTCTCTCGGATCCGTAGCTCCATCCGCCGCCGCGGTATCGCCTACGGCGGGTCCGGTTGGCGACGCGTGGACCGGCGGGCCGCCGGCCGGCTCACCCGTGCGGGCGGTGTTATCACCGATGCTCATTGCCGAATCCTTCGCCGCCGCCGGTGAAACCAGTATCAGGCGATCGGGTTCACGAGAGCCAGGACCGCAGATGTCCTTTACGGCTGGCCATCGCGCGAGCCGGGGTGCCAGGAGTGCAGGGACCCCAGCAATGCGTTTTTCTTGTAGTGGTGATCCGTCATTCGCCGAAGGATGCTGTCGAGGACGACGACCGCGTCGTTGATGTACGGCCCCTTGTTGAGCATCGCGCATTCAGCCCGTTCGCTCATTGCGGCATCGCTGATCTCGGCGCGCGCGGGATTCCCTGTCTTGGTGAGCTGTTCGAGCATTTGGGTGGCCCAGATCACCGGTAGGTGGGCCGCCTCGCACAGCCACAGAATCTCTTCCTGCAACTCGGCCAGGCGTTCGTATCCGCACTCTACGGCAAGGTCGCCACGCGCGATCATCAGACCGACGCGCGGATGCCGCATCGCCGTAAGCAGCAGTTGCGGAAGATGTTCGAATGCTTGCCGGGTCTCGATTTTCAGCACGATTCCCATCGAGCCCCCGCCGAGACGGCTCAACGCGTCGAGCAACTGCTCGACATCGGAAGTGTCTCGCACGAACGACATCTCGACCAGATCGGCCAGTTCGACCACCGTCGACAGGTCAGAGAGGTCCTTCTCGGTCAGGGCGGAAATCGGGAGGTTGGTGTCGGGCACATTGATTCCCTTGCCGCCGCGGAGGCGGGACCCCGCGTTCGCTGCGTGGTCGATCCGCAACCTCAGCACGCCAGGACCCACGCTGACTATCTCACCGCCTATCCGGCCGTCATCAAAGTACACCGTCTCCCCGATGCGGGCGTGATCGAAGATCTCGGGCAACGTGCAACCAATGCGCGGAACACCTTCGGCCGCCACCGGCGCCGGCGAACAATCGCTGGTCAACTCGAGGATGTCGCCGCGGCGCAGGACAAGGCTCTGTTCGGTGCGCGGAAGTTCTCCGAGGTGTGTCGAATCCTCCACGCCGTGGACGCGCAGCTCCGTCCCGGTGGCAAGGTAGGTGGTCTTGTCGGCGATGGCGACGAATCCGCCTGGGGTGCCGGGCCTCTGAGCAACGGCCTTCAGCGCCAGCGTGCGCTTCGCGCCGCGGGTGTCGTGCAGAAGCAGGACGTCGTCGCCGCGGCGGCGGCTGAGCCACTGCCCGGACACCGGTAGCGACACCAGGCCCGCTTCGGGTGGGTCGGTCGGATCTTCCGCCGAAGTCAGCCATGCCCTCGCAGGGGCGGTTTCCTGCCCTAGCGCGTTCCTGGACGGCCGGAGTTTCACGACCCGTGGCCCGGGCTCAAGCGGACCAGTCCGCAGCTTTGGTCCCCCAAGGTCCATGGCGACCAAGCAAGTTCGGCCGGTCGCTTCGGCCGCCTGCCTGACATGCCGTGCCATGGAGCGCCAAGCCTCGGCATCGTCGTGCGCGCAGTTGATGCGCGCGACATTCACGCCGCGTTTCACCAACTCGCGAACCATGTCGGGATCGGTCGCTGCCGAGGAGGGCAGTGTGACCATGATGCGGGTCACACGATCAACCGGCTCCGGGCCCAGCAACTGCTGCGTTCGGTGGCGGAGCAGTTCGGGGCCGTCCCCCACGCCCGTGCCGGAGAGTGGAGGCTGTTGCCAGGCGTCCCCGAGCATGGCACAGATCGCCGACCTCACCAACAGCAACGTGGCCTCGACATGGGGTTCGCTGCGACCCAATGAGGACAGCCCGTAGGCAGCGAGCCGAGCCTGCAGGTCGCGTAGATCGCATTGTCGAATTGCCCAATAGTGCAACATATTCCGAGCGCTCGATCGATTCTGGGTTGCCACCCCGGTGAGCCAACATGACCACAACGACTCGGCTGTGGCCAATCGCGACAGCAGGTCGTCCACATCGTCGCGCAGCTGGCTCAACTGCCGGCTCGTGAGTTCAACGTCGGTCTGCGTATTTGGCACCTGCGCTCCATGTACTCGAATGCTCCCACGCCGAGCAGATGGCGTTCTGTCCTTGACCGCCCCCGACGTTACGGAGATCCCGCCGTCGGGTCCTAGAGGAATTGGTCCCGATCCCCCCATGACTTTGGATCCGCGGTCCCGGCTCACAGGGCCGGGCAAGACAGACCATGCGTCCGAGTTACCTTCGGCCCTGGGACAGGCGACGACGCACACCCTAAGGTCGCGTGCATGCCAAGAGGGCGGCGATACGCGCTCGGTGTCGTGTCAGCGGCGTCAGCGATTGGTGCCGCCATCGGTTATCGGAAGCTGGTTCGTCCGTGGATGTACGCCTGGGGCGCATGCGCCGGCGAAATGAACGCAGGGTTGCCCGGAGACGAATTAGTCGCCGCGTGCACAATGCGCACGACACGGGGTGTGACGATCGACGCGTCGCCCGAGGCCGTGTGGCAGTGGCTGGTGCAGATCGGTGAGGACCGCGGCGGTTTTTACAGCTACGACTGGTTGGAGCGGTTGGTCGGCGCACGTATCCGCAACACGGCCACCGTTCGGCAGGAGTGGCAGCGGTTACACGTCGGGAGCATCATCTGGCTCGCTCGGCGCTATGGACGGAGCGCCCAAATGGTTGTCGCGGCAGTCGAACCGGGGAGTCACCTGGTGATGGTGTCGCCGTCTGACTTCCGGCGCGTACAAAACGGTGCGAAGGCTTCCGGCAGTTGGGCGTTTTACCTGCGGCCGTACGGTCTCGGAACCAGGCTGCTGGCGCGCGGTTGCGGCGGCGCGGTTGGACACATCGGCTTTGACGTGCCCCACTTCGTCATGGAACAGAAGATGCTGCGCGGTATCCGTGACCGCGCCAGCCGATCCTGAAATCCCGGGAAGCCGAGGACCTTGTCCTCTGCTGCTGGGAGCGAGGCGTGGTCAGACTCGAGGTGGCGTGCAATCGATGCCGCGCCCTGACCACAGAACTAGAGGAGATCACGATGGCTATCCGGGTGGGCGTCAACGGATTTGGACGGGTCGGCCGAAATTTCTTCCGTGCGGTGGACGTACAACGGGCGGCGGGAACCACCGATATCGAGATCGTCGCGGTGAACGACCTCACGGACAACAAGACTCTGGCGCACCTGCTCAAATACGACTCCGTCCTCGGACGCTTACCGCACGACGTGTGGGTCGACGGCGAAGACTTTGTGGTGGGAGAGCAGCGGATCAGGGCGTGGTCCATCGCCGACGGGCCTGCGGCGGTGCCGTGGGGAGATCTCGGAGTTGACGTCGTAATCGAGTCGACCGGTCGGTACACCGCCGCGGACCAGGCCCGCGGCCACCTGCACGGCGGAGCGAAGAAGGTGGTGGTGTCCGCAACGTCGAAGGGTGCGGACCTCACCGTCGTCATGGGTGTCAACCACCGCGACTACGACGGCACGCAGACCGTCGTCTCCAACGCCTCGTGTACTACGAACTGTCTGGCGCCGATGGCGATGGTGCTCGACGAGGTGTTCGGAATCGAGCGTGGGCTCATGACCACCGTCCACGCCTACACCCCGGACCAGAACCTGCAGGACGGTCCGCACCGCGACCTTCGCCGGGCCCGCGCCGCGGCGATCAATGTGGTGCCCACGTCCACCGGGGCTGCCCGCGCGATCAGCGTGGTGCTGCCCCAGCTCGAGGGCCGGCTCGACGGGTATGCGCTGCGGGTGCCGGTCCCTACCGGTTCCGCCACCGATCTCACCGCCGTCGTTCGCGAGCCGGCAACCACCGAAGCCGTCAACGCCGCGTTCGCGGCCGCCGCCGGCGGTGAGCTGAGGGGCTTCCTCACCTACACCGAGGATCCCATCGTCTCCTCCGACATCGTGACCGATCCGTCGTCGTGCATCTTCGACTCCGGGCTCACCAAAGTCACTGGTGATCTGGCGAAGATCGTCGGCTGGTACGACAACGAGTGGGGGTATTCCCACCGGCTCGCCGACTTGACCGGCCTGGTGGCATCCACTCTGTGAGCGACTCGCGGCGGGCGGATCAGGGCAGTGGTGCTGACCAGCGCAGCACGGTGCCTCCGTCGGGAGCATCCGCGATGGTAAACGCGCCCCCGACCTGCTGCGTGCGGTGATCCAAGCTGGCCAGGCCAGTACCGGTGATGTCGCCCCGACCGTTGTCGATTACCTCGATGCACACGTCGTTCTCGATCTTGACCGTCACCGCGAGTCTGGTCGCACCGGCATGTCGCATAGCGTTGCTGACCGCTTCGCGCACAACGGCTTCGGCGTGATCGGCTAGTGCACCATCGACAACGGACAAGGGCCCCCTGAACTGAACGGTGGTCTCCAGTTCGGACCCGCAGAAGCGCCCGACTGCCGCCTCGACCCGTTCTCGCAGCCCGGTGACGCCCGGCGGTGTGGTGTGCAGGTCGAAAACTGCGACGCGAATCTCCCGGATGACGCCTTGCAGATCATCGATGCTGCCAGACAGTCTCTGCTGGACCTCAGCTGACCGCACCCGCGGAATGGTCCCCTGCAGATCTAGCTCGACCGCAAAGAGCGGCTGGATCACGTGGTCGTACAGGTCGTGGGCAATCCTGTCGCGTTCAGCGAGAATGTCGAGTTCATGCGTTCGATGCTGTCTGGATCCCAGCTGCCAGGCGAGCGCCGCCTGGTCGGTGAATGCGGCCATCATGTCGAGCTGCTCGTCGCTGAACGCCTGGGCGCCGTCACGCCGCAGCGCGACCAACACCCCCGCCACGGTATCGCCGGTGCGCAGCGGGAGCACCAGCGCCGGGCCGGCACGTTCGACGCCGTCGATGGCGACGTCGAAGTTGTTGAGTCGTCGAGGGGTCCGCTCCACGAAGGCCTGCCCCATCGCGGTACCGGCGACGGGGATCGCCTGGGCCGGTGTCAAGGACGTCGCGGCACCGGCGGTTTCCACGATCACCAGATCGGCCACCTCCGAGGTTGGTATGTCGTAGTTGATTGCGACGGCGACCAGCGCGAGCTCTGCGCCCGTCAGCTCGAGCGCTTGCCGGGCGATGGGCCGATACGCCGCTGGCTGCATCGGTTCCGCAGAGTTGTTGGTTTCCAGTATCATTCGTGGCTTCGCCGCCTTAGCAGCAGACATGGTCATTTCGATTGATCGGAACTACGAAGGCAACAATCAGCGCGTTCGCGATGGTCACCTGGCTCGTCATGCCCGGTGCGCGGGCGGTGTTCGCTCGCATCGGTGCCGCAGATGTTCGTCATTGTGGAGGGCTCCAGGTCGGGTTGCGGGATTTCGGGCGGGTGTTGGCATAGAAAGCAGGTGAACTGGCCATAATGACCCGACGCCGATCGATGACCGGAGTGTGCGGGTTCGGAGCCAATGCTCCTAAAGTTCGCGGCGGACGCGGCTGAACTCTTCCCGCACCAGCTGAAATTCTCAGCACCTTGACGCTACACCCCGTTGGGCCGACCCGGGATCGGCGCGATAGCGGGCTTGGTGGCCGGCAGTCGAGAATCACCCGAGTTGCCGGACGGGTGTAGCGTTGTATTTGTTGAGTCCTTCAGCCGGTCCGGAAAGGTTTGGCTGTACGCCGCCGAATTTATGAGCTTTCGCTCACCGCCGCACCTTCCGATTTCCACCCGCCTTAAGACGGCATGCACATTCCGCTCGTTTCCCCGTTAGCCGGATCCGGGAGTATCAACCAGTTGCGCGTTCACCGACCGTGCCTGTCGGTTTGTCGCCGCTCGACCGTCGACCGGAGCATCAAACCGCACCGGAGGTACGGAGATACCCTGTCGCGCACTGAAAGTCGCGCCGATAAGGGGCCTAGCCCGCTCGGGCCAGCCGAGTTGACGTCCTCCCCGATAGGACACTCGGCCACACGACATACAAACCCTACGGAAAGGACAAGATGGCGATCACTGACATTGCAGCCTTCGCTCACCTGACCGACGCCGACATCGAGAATCTCGCCGGTGAGCTGGACGCGATTCGGCTGGACATCGAGGATTCCCGTGGCGAGCGCGACGCGCGCTACATCCGACGCACGATCGCCGCGCAACGCGTCCTCGAGGTGGCCGGCCGGCTCCTGCTGGCCGGTAGCTCGAAACGCTCTGCATGGTGGGCCGGAACGGCGACCTTGAGCGTGGCGAAGATCATCGAGAACATGGAGATCGGCCACAATGTCATGCACGGTCAGTGGAACTGGATGAACGATCCCGAGATTCACTCCACGACGTGGGAGTGGGACATGACCGCGGCATCCAAACACTGGATTTCCTCTCACAACTTTCAGCACCACAAGTTCACCAACATCCTTGGCATGGATGACGACGTCGGCTACTACATCCTGCGAGTCACCCGTGACCAACCCTGGCAGGGATTCAACATCGGCAACGTGCTGTTCAACGCCATCCTCGCGCTTGGGTTCGAGTGGGGAATCGGCTTGCAGACGGTCGATTTCGAGAAGATCTTGAAGGCCGGCCCGGAGCGAGACCTCACCCTTCAGCAGACACGGGAGTTCTCGGTCAAGGCCGGGCGGCAGCTGGTCAAGGATTACGTCGCGTTCCCGGCGCTGACGTCGCTGTCACCGGCGGCGACCTACAAGTCGACGCTGACGGCCAACGCGGTGGCCAACGTGATCCGCAACGTCTGGGCCAACGCCGTCATCTTCTGCGGGCATTTCCCTGACGGCGCAGAGAAATTCACCAAGACCGACATGATCGGCGAGACCAAGGGCCAGTGGTACCTGCGGCAGATGCTGGGCAGCGCCAACTTCGACGCGGGGCCCGCGCTGCGCTTCATGAGTGGCAACCTGTGCCACCAGATCGAGCACCACCTGTACCCGGATCTGCCCAGCAACCGGCTGCACGAGATCTCGGTGCGGGTGCGCGCACTGTGCGACAAGTACGACCTCCCTTACACCACAGATTCGTTCCTGATTCAGTACGCCAAGACGTGGCGCACCATTGCCAAGCTGTCGCTGCCGAACTCCTACCTGCGCGACACCGCCGACGACGCGTCGGAAACCCGTAGCGAGCGGATGTTCGCGCAACTCAAGCCCGCTTCCGCCGCGGTCGACCGAGTGACGGGGCGTCGGCGCGGGCTCAAGACGGCGATCGCCGCGAGCCGCCGACGCCGTCGCCACCTGTGACGAACGTTGCAGCGCCGGTAACCTACGGCACCGTAGGTTATGCTCAGCGCAAACGACTGGAATTCGGGGAGCGGGTGTCGTGACGCTACGGATGCATGTCCGGACACCGGTGAATGGAGACCGCTTCCAGTGAGTGAAATGTGCTATCTAGATCTCCACGGTGAGCGTATTGCCTATCGGGAGGCAGGAGCCGGTGAGGCGCTGCTGTTGATTCATGGGATGGCGGGAAGTTCGGCGACCTGGCGGGCGGTCATCCCTCAGTTGGCGGAGAAGTATCGGGTGGTGGCACCGGACCTGTTGGGTCACGGGGAATCAGCCAAGCCGCGCGGTGACTACTCGCTGGGCGCGTTCGCGGCGTCACTACGCGATCTGCTCGATGAACTGGGCATCAGCCGGGCGACCGTGATCGGTCAATCACTCGGCGGCGGCGTCGCCATGCAGTTCAGCTATCAACACCGCGACTATTGCGAGCGACTGGTTCTCATCGGCAGCGGTGGTCTCGGCCCTGACGTGAACTGGATCCTGCGGATCCTGTCAGCCCCCGGAGCCGAGCTGGTGCTACCACTGGTCGCGCCGCAGCCGGTGTTGAACGTCGGCAAGAAGCTGGGCGCATGGCTCGCGTCGGCCGGTATCCAGTCGCCGCGCGCCGGTGAGATGTGGAACGCTTATTCTTCGTTGTCGGATCGGCAGACACGGCAGGCGTTCCTACGCACGTTGCGCTCCGTGGTGGATTACCGCGGCCAGGCGGTCAGTGCGCTCAGCAAGATCCATCTCAGTCATGGATTACCCACCTTGCTGATCTGGGGTGAGCAGGACCGGATCATTCCTGTCGACCACGGCTACGCCGCGCATGATGCTGTGCCGGGCAGTCGATTCGAGGTGCTCGCCGGTGTCGGACACTTCCCCCATGTCGAGTCCCCGACAGCGGTGGTGAACATCCTTGACGACTTCATCACCACCACCGGGCGACATACCGATCTGACGACTCAGAAAGACCGATCGGAACAGCCCGAATGACTCGGGCAGTCCCTCATGGCTCATGCTCGCCGCCGCCGTTCAGCTCTTAGATGCGTCCTGTGACGGTGCCGCCGGGCATGCGGACCATCGGCTCTCGGGTCGGTGACCTTCGGCCATATGGATTGATCGCCGGCGGCGGTTAGCGTCGGTTGGTACAACAAGCAAATAACTGAGAAATAAGGGAGTTTCGGATATGACCCAAAGCACCGCGAAGAATACGGTGATGCCCAGAGCCACAGACCTCGTCGACGAGGTACGCGAATCGGCTAGATCAGGCCAGGAGGCCGCGAGCAAGGCCTTGCGTAAGTTCCGTGAGACGGTGGATCAGGCCCTTCCCGAGTCCGTCGAACCGCTGCGAAAGAAAATCGTCGATGCCGCAATCGAATTGGCTGACCAGCTCGTCAACGTGCAGTACAAGTTCCACCGCAGCATCGTGCGCAGCGCAGACCGGGTGCTGAGCAAGTCGGACGGCGAAGAGAAGTAGACGACCGCCACGTTGTAGTTGGGCAGCAGAATGCGTCAA
This sequence comes from Mycobacterium saskatchewanense, assembly GCF_010729105.1. Taxonomy (NCBI): domain Bacteria; kingdom Bacillati; phylum Actinomycetota; class Actinomycetes; order Mycobacteriales; family Mycobacteriaceae; genus Mycobacterium; species Mycobacterium saskatchewanense. The sequence goes on along the minus strand of NZ_AP022573.1, from coordinate 4,849,012 downwards.
GCACTCGCTATTCTGCTGTCCTACAACGACTGTCAGTGACCCGGAAGCCGGTCGCGGCGGGCGGGCATCCCGGTTTCCGGGCGCACAGTAGGCGATTGGGACCCTTTACCGCAACGTCACGCTGTCGTCCTGACACGTCCCAATACTCCTAGGAGGTTGAGTGGACGCGACCGCCATCAAGGCCGGAATGTTCCAGGGAGTCGACAGCGCCGTGGCTGCGATAGCCAAACGACTTCAACCCATCGATTTCGAGCGCCGGTCGACCGTGTTCGATCAAGGAGAACCCGCAGACCGGCTGTACATCATCATTTCCGGGAAGGTCAAAATCGGCCACCGTGCGCCGGACGGCCGCGAGCATCTGCTGGCGATCATGGGCCCGCCGGAGATGTTCGGCGAGCTCTCGATCCTCGATCCCGGCCCCCGCACCGCCAGCGCGACCGCCCTCACCGAGGTGCGCGCGGTGGCTATGGACCACGACATGGTGCGGGGCTGGATGGCCGATCGCCCCGAGGTCGCCGAACAGCTGCTACGAGTAATGGCCCGCAGGCTGCGGCGCGCCGATTGCAAACTGACTGATCAGATCTCCACCGACGTCCGCGGACGGGTCGCCAAGCAGCTGCTGCTGCTGGCACAACAGTTCGGTACCCGCGAAGGCGACGCGTTGCGAGTGGTCCACGACCTGACCCAAGAGGAGATGGCTCAACTGGTCGGCGCATCACGGGAGGCGACAAACCAGGCGCTCAGCGCCTTCGTCGCCCGTGGCTGGATCGAGTTGGAAAGCCACAACTTCCTGATCCTCGACGCCGAAAGGCTCGCACACCGAGCACGCTGACCGACGCCGCCGAAGTCGCCGGTTCGACCGGAGTCTCCGACCTGGTGCGCGTAATCCGGCTCGTGGTTCCCAATCAGCAGACGATGGTCTCCGCGTTGCGCGACAGCACCAATTCCTGGATTGCCTCATCGAAACCGGAATCCCGCACGTCAGCGAGGGCTCGCTCGACCGGTCCGCGGAACGGATAGTCCGACCCGAGCACGAGGCGACTGGGCCCGACCGTGTCCAGCGCGCAGCGCAAAGCGGGCTGGTGAAACGAGCAGGTATCCAGGTACGTCCTGTTCCGCAGATAGGTCGGAATATCGTGCCGTGCTGCCCCGCGGTCGCTCTGGTCGATGAGCCGTTGCGCTAGGTAGGGCAGGACACCGCCGAGGTGTGGAATCACGAGGTCAAGGCCCGGGTGTTCGTCGAGAGTTCCCGACAGCATCATCCGTGCCGCCGCGATGCTCGTGACGATCGGCGGGCTCAGGCTCGCGTTGAGGTTCCAGTCCGTGGCCCCGTCGAGCGGCGGCTCGAGCGCCGGATGCAGGAACAACAGCAGCCGCCGCGCGGATAGCTCCGCGTAGAACTCCGACAGGCGGTGGTTATCGAGCCGGGTCGTCGGGCTCACGTAGATCATGACGCCGGCCAGAGCCGGAGCTTCGACCACTCGGCCGACCTCGGCCACCGCTGCAGCGGGATCGGTGAGGTCGACCGTGATCATTGCGCCCGAGTATTCGGCATGCTCGTCTACGGCGGTCAGCAGCTCGTCGTTGCAGAGGCGAACTGCTGCCGCGGTCTTGTCGCTATTTGTACCGGGCGGGACGGGCCACGGAAGCGAGACGACCGCCTTGCCGCCTGCCGCGGCGAGCTCCTGGCGCCCCGCGGCTCCGTCGCGCAGCTGCGGGAAGGCGTCGAGGAACCGGTCCAGGCCTGAGCGCGGACGCCGCAGGAAGCTCTCCGGGGCGACGTGGAAGTGCAGGTCGACGAATGTCATCGTGGCTCAGTTGGCCCGAACCGGCGGACGAACGCGGCCGTCGGTGGAGGTGTCGGCGCCGCTCCACACTGGCAGTTCGCTGCGCCCGGACCGGTTTCGGACGCTTTTGATCCGGGTGAACTCATCGAGGGTGGACGCCGCATGTTCACGTCCGAACCCGCTGGCGCGGTTCCCCCCGAAGGGGATGCCGACGAAGCCCCGGTTGTAGTTGTTGATCATCACCACGCCAGCGTCGAGGTCGCGGCTGGCCCTCTTAGCCAGCAGCTCATCACTGGTGAATACCCCTGCCACCAAGGCGAATTCGGTAGAGTTCGCGATCTCGATAGCCTCGGCGTACCCGCTGAACTTCAGAATCGAGATCACCGGCCCGAAGATCTCTTCGTTGGCGATCCGCATGTCGGGTGTGACGTCGGTGAAGATGACCGGCGGAACGTAATACCCGTTGGCTAGCTCGGGGTCGCTCGGTCGCTTGCCTTGGAAGGCGACTGTCGCACCCTCCGACTGGCCGATGTCGATGTAGCCGAGGACGCGTTGCATGTGCTCGCGAGAGACCAACGCGCCAATTTGAGTCCGGCGGTCCAGCCCGTTCCCGATGACCAGCTTCGAGACCGCGGCGACATAGCGCTGCGTGAATTCCTCAGCCAGTGACTCATGGACCAACAGGCGCGACGCCGAGGTGCACGCCTCGCCCTGGTTGAACAGCGACCCTTCGAGGGCTCCCTCAACGGCGGCGTCCAAGTCGGCATCCGCGAAGACGATGAACGGATCCTTGCCACCCAACTCCAGCATCGCGCCAGTGAGGTTGTCGGCGATCGACTTCAGGATGCTGCGGCCCGTGTCCGGGGAGCCGGTAAACGTCACCCGCCGGACCAGTGGGTGGCTGACCAGTGCCTTTCCGGTGACCGCTCCCGTTCCCGGCAGAGCCTGGACGACATTGCGGGGAAAGATCGGCTCGAGCAACTCGACGATCCGCAGCACCGACAGTGGGCACTGTTCCGGCGGCTTGAGGATCACCGCATTGCCGGCCGCCAGCGGTGGTGCGAGCTTGGCGCCTACGTGGGCCGGTGGCCAGTTGAACGGGATGATGCCGGCCACCACCCCGTAGGGCTCCTTGAGCGTGTACGTATCGACCGGACCACCCGGGAAGAACGCCCCGTGATAATCCGCGACCACCGACGCGAAGAACTCGAACGACTCGACCAATCCGACGAGGTCGAAGTTTCGGGCAATCTCCCAAGGCTTGCCCACCTCCCGACACTCGATCTCCGCGATTTCGTCGCCGTGCTCACGCAGCACTCGGGCGGCTTCCCGCAGCAGCAGCGCCCGCTCGCGGGCCGTCGTCTGCCCCCAACCGCCGACGAACGCCGCGTGCGCGTCGCGGACCGCCGCGTCGACCGCGGCCGCGTCGGCGAGCAGGAAGTCGGCCAGCTTCTCGCCGGTTGCGGGCTCGTATACCGCGAACGAACCCGCCGGATCATCGGACATCCAGCGGGTGGCCTGCTCCCGATAGGTAGGCATGTCATCCTCCTGATCTCGGTGTTACTGAACGCCGATCGGCCTGTCCTTAATGACGTTAAGATTTACTCGAATGATGATAAGGTGTCAAGCATGAAGAGTCGGCGGACCGCAGCGGATAACCGGGTCACCCCAGACGCGATCGCGGACGCGGGGCTGGAGCTCCTGAACGAGGTCGGTCTGCAAGGGCTGACGATGCGCCGAATCGCCGATCGGCTTGGCGTCGCGCCCCCCGCGCTCTATTGGCACGTCGAGAACAAGCAGCAACTGCTGGACGCGATGGCGACGGTGATGTTTCGGCGGGCGATGATCGGGCTCGAGGCCCCACGGCAGGACCAGAGCTTCGACGACTGGGCAGCCGACTGGGCGCGCAGGCTACGCGCCAGCCTGTTGCGTTACCGCGATGGTGGAAAAGTCTTCGCCGGCACCGCAATTGCCGACGACCTCATGTATCGAACCGTGGAGCTGTTCCTGCGCGCGTTGGAGGATGCCGGCTTCGGTCCGCGCGATGCCGCTCGTGGCGCGCACCTGTTGTTGCACTACACGACCGGCTTCGTCATCGAGGAACAGGCATCGAGGGGGCTCGACTACAGCGGCGAGAACCCCTATGCGGCCGACGCGGCCGATGGGCTTCGGAAGAAGGTGGACCCGCAGCGGTATCCGCTGATGGCAGAGGTGCTCGACGACCTGTTCGTGTACGACCCGACGGCAAGCTTCGAGCACGGACTCTTGGTCATCCTTGCCGGGCTGCGATGCCTTGCGCGCGGGCAGTCGGCGCGCCCGTAGCGCCAAGAATCGTCCTCATCGTGTACTCCGCGTACGCGAACTGGCGGGCGGCCCCGCTGGCCGCGGTTGGGCGAGCATACGGGGAACCCGAGGAGGTGTTGCCGACACTGGCGGAACCCGCTGGGCCGCTTGGCCCGTCACGTCAGCCAAGCCCGCCGGACGCCGACCGTGGGGCCTATGCACGGAAATCGTTGGGGTTTCGTACATAGGCCCCACAGTCGGGCAACCAACTGCTACTTAGTGGTGGTGGTGGCCATGCCCGTGACCGTGGTCGTCCTCTGCTTCCGCCGGCTTCTCGACAATTGCGGTCTCGGTGGTGAGCACCATGCGCGCCACCGAGGCGGCGTTGACCACCGCCGACCGGGTCACCTTGACCGGGTCGATGACGCCTTCGGCCACCAGGTCGCCGTAGGTGAGCGTCTCGGCGTTGAGCCCTTGTCCCGCAGGCAACTCCGAGACCTTGTTCAGCACGACCGACCCGTCGAGCCCGGCGTTGGTGGCGATCCAGTACAGCGGCGCCCCCAACGCCTCGGAGAACACGTCGACGCCGAGCCCCTCGTCTTCGGACAGCGAGCCGCGTAGGTCCTTCAGGGCCTTGCGGGCCTGGATGAGCGCGGCGCCCCCACCCGAGACGATGCCCTCCTCGACGGCGGCCTTCGCGGCCGAGACGGCGTCCTCGACGCTTTCCTTACGCTCCTTGAGCGCGGTCTCGGTGGCCGCGCCGACCTTGATGACGGCCACGCCGCCGGCGAGCTTGGCCAACCGCTCCTGCAGCTTCTCGCGGTCCCAGTCGGAGTCGCTCGCCTCGATCTCGGCGCGCAGCTGCTTGATGCGGTTGGCGACCGCCTCGGCCGAGCCGCCGCCGTCGACCACGATCGTGTCGTCCTTGCTGACCACGACGCGCCGCGCCGAGCCGAGCACCTCGAGACCGACCTCGCGCAGCAGCAGGCCGGTGTCGGGGTTGACCACCTCGCCGCCCGTCACGATCGCCAGGTCTTGCAGGAAGGCCTTGCGCCGGTCGCCGAAGAACGGCGCCTTGACGGCGACCGCCCGCAGCGTCTTGCGAATGGAGTTGACGACCAGCGTCGCCAGCGCCTCGCCCTCGACGTCCTCGGCGATGATCACCAACGGCTTGCCGGCCTCGGCGACCTTCTCCAGGATCGGCAACAGGTCGGGCAGCGAGCTGATCTTGTCCTGGTGCAGCAGGATCAGCGGATCGTCGAGGACCGCCTCCTGGGAGTCGAAGTCGGTGACGAAGTAGGCCGACAGGAAGCCCTTGTCGAACCCGACGCCCTCGGTGAACTCCAGCTCGGTGCTCAGGGTCGAGGACTCCTCGATGCTGACCACGCCGTCGGCGCCGACCTTGTTCATCGCCTCGCCGACCAGCTCGCCCAGCCGCGCGTCGCGCGACGAGACGGTCGCCACCTGGGCGATCGCGTCCTTGCCGGACACCGGGGTGGCCGCCGCCAGCAGCGCCTCGGATACCGCGTCGGCGGCCTTGCTGATGCCTGAGCCAAGCTCGATCGGGTTGACGCCGGCGGCGACGAGCCGCAGGCCGCCCTTCACCAGCGCCTGCGCAAGCACCGTCGCCGTCGTGGTGCCGTCGCCCGCCACGTCGTTGGTCTTGGTGGCGACCGACTTCACCAGCTGGGCGCCCAGGTTCTCGAACGGGTCCTCCAGTTCGATCTCGCGGGCGACGGTGACGCCGTCGTTGGTCACCGTGGGACCGCCGAAAGCCTTGGCCAGCACCACGTGGCGGCCGTGCGGCCCCAGGGTCACGCGGACCGCGTCGGCGAGCTTGTTGACGCCCGCCTCCATCGCGCGGCGCGCGGTTTCGTCGTACTCAATAACCTTGCTCATCAGGCTCCTTCACGCTCCTCTACGCATGCCGCCCCGGAAATCACCCGCGGTCATACACGGGGATCGCCGGGGCGGAACACGGTGCTTACTTGGAAACGACAGCCAGAACGTCGCGGGCCGACAGGATCAGGTATTCCTCGCCGTTGTACTTGATCTCGGTGCCGCCGTACTTGCTGTAGATGACGGTGTCACCCTCGGACACGTCCAGCGGGATCCGCTTCTCGCCGTCTTCGTCCCAGCGGCCGGGGCCGACTGCGACTACGGTGCCTTCCTGCGGCTTCTCCTTGGCGGTGTCAGGAATGACCAGACCGGACGCGGTCGTGGTCTCGGCCTCGTTGGCCTGCACGAGAATCTTGTCCTCGAGTGGCTTGATGTTCACCTTCGCCACGATTGGAGCCCTCCACTTGTGAGATCGGGTCCGGGGCATCCGGACCGGGGTTGGCGGTCGGTCGGGGCGTGCCCCGGGCCGTCCGGATTATCAGGTGTTCGGCATTCGGCCGGGTCCTCGCGCCGTCGTCGCGGGTGCCGACGCAGGGGAGCGCCCGATTGCCACCTAGCACTCTATACACGCGAGTGCTAGCACTCAAGGCCCCCCTGCTGCTTCCGGCATGTTCGCCAGAAGCGATCAGCTGACCTGGCCTTTTACCACCGGCAGACCCGGGTCGCTCGGCACGTCCAGCGGTGACGGCGACGCCCCGGCGGCGACCAGGTGCGCGGCGAACGACGCGATCATGGCCCCGTTGTCGGTGCAGAGCCGTGGCCCGGGGATCCGCAAAGTCAGGCCGGCGGCCGCACAGCGCTGTTCGGCCAGCTCGCGCAGCCGCGAATTGGCGGCCACTCCCCCGGCGATCAGCAGCGTCGAGACGCCGAGCCCGCCGGCCGCGCGGACAGCCTTCTTGGTCAGCACGTCGGCGACGGCCTCCTGGAAGCCGGCCGCGATGTCGGCGCTCGCGGCGTCCGGGTGGCTCTCGATGTAGCGCGCGACGGCGGTCTTGAGCCCGGAGAAGCTGAACGCGTACGGGTCGTCGGCGGGCCCGGTCATGCCGCGCGGGAACGCGGGGATCTCCGCGGCGTCCCGGCCGCACGTGCGGGCCAGGTCGTCGAGCACCTTGCCCCCCGGATAGCCCAGCCCCAGCAGCCGCGCCACCTTGTCGTAGGCCTCGCCGGCGGCGTCGTCGACGGTGCTGCCGAGCTCGATCATCGGCTCGCCGAGGGAACGCACGTGCAGGAGGTGCGTGTGGCCGCCAGAGACCAGCAGCGCCACGCATTCCGGCAGCGGTCCGTGTTCGTAGACGTCGGCGGCCAGGTGCCCGCCGAGGTGGTTGACCGCGTAGAACGGGACGCCCCAGGCGGCGGCGTACGCCTTGGCCGCCGCCACGCCCACCAGCAGCGCGCCGGCCAGTCCGGGTCCGATCGTCGCGGCGACCACGTCGGGCTTGTCGAGCCCGGCCGCAGCCAGTGCGCGGCGCATGGTGGGGCCGAGCGCCTCCAGGTGCGCCCGGGAGGCGATCTCGGGGACGACGCCACCGAAGCGGACGTGTTCGTCGACGCTGGAGGCCACCTCGTCGGCCAATAAGGTGACGGTGCCGTCGGGGTCGAGGCGGGCGATGCCGACTCCCGTTTCGTCGCAGGAGGTTTCGATGGCCAAGATGATCATGTAGCCGCTTTCCGCCGCATCGTGTAGGCGTCGGCCCCGCTGATCCGGTAGTAGCGCTTGCGCAGGCCCACCTGCTCGAACCCGACGCTGCGGTACAGCGCGATGGCCGGCTCGTTGTCGGTCCGAACCTCCAGGTAGACGACGCCGCCGTCGGCGAATGCCAGCAGCTGCTCGAGCAACCGGCGGCCGATGCCCCGCCCCTGGTAGGCGGGATCAACCCCGATGGTGTGGACCTCGTATTCGAACGGCGGCCTGCGGCCGAGCCGGGAGATGCCCGCGTACCCGACGAGCACGGCCTCGACGCGCGCGGCCACGTAATGGTTGTACGGGCTGGCCAGCTCACGATTGAACGCCGCCGCGGGCCACGGATCGTCGCCGTCGAACAGCTGGCTTTCCAGTTCGGCGCAGCGCGCAGCGTCAGCGGGCGTCAATGCGCCGACCGTCACGCCGGGCGCCGTCATCGGCGGGCCTCCAGCGGTTTGGCGTCGGGCCGGCGCAGGTAAAGGGCGACCAGCGGCGCGGGCGGAGACGACCAGTCGGGCACCGCGGCGACCAGGCCGGCCGGCGTCGGATGGACTGGCCCGGACAGCGGCAGGCCGAAGGGCGCCGCGTGCTCCCGCGAGCCGGCCACGGCCCGCGCCGGCCCAGGGTCGACGTCGCCGGGAGCGTTGACGTGCGGTCCGGCCACGCGCACCCCGTCGCGGTAGCGCGCCCAGTACACCTCGCGCCGCCGGGCGTCGGTGACGACCAGCACCTCGCCCGTGGTGCGCACCCCGACGGCGTCCAGGCTGCACACGCCGCGCACCGGGACGCCCAGCGCGTGCCCGTAGGCGGCGGCGGTGGCCATCCCGGCCCGCAGGCCGGTGAAGGGTCCCGGGCCGCAGCCCACCACCACCGCGTCGAGGTCGGCCATCGTCAGCCCGGCGTCGGCCAGGGCGGCCAGCGCGTTGGGGGTGAGCCGCTCGGCGTGCGCCCGCGGGTCGACGGTGACCCGCTCGGCCAGCACGGCCAGATCTTCGACGCGCACGATCCCGGCCGTCACGGCCGGCGTCGCGGTGTCCAGGGCCAGGACGATCATGACCACTCCCAGGTCGCGATCCGCACGTCGGACCCGCTCAGGCGCTCGAGACGGACGTCGAGGTGACGCTCGGACAACCGCTCGGCCAGGCCCTCGCCCCACTCGACCACGACGACGGAGTCGTCGAGATCGCTGTCCAGGTCCAGCGAGTCGAGCTCACCGAGCAGGTCGACGTCGGATTCGTCGAGCAGCCGGTACATGTCCACGTGGATCATCGCCGGCGCCCCGGGCCGCCGCGCCGGATGCACCCGGGCGAGCACGTACGACGGCGAGGTGACCGGGCCGTCGACGTCCATGGCCGCGGCAATCCCCTTGGCCAGCACGGTCTTTCCCGCCCCGAGCGGCCCCGAGAGGACCACCACGTCGCCGGCGCGCAGGTGCTCGCCCAGCCGCGATCCCAGCGCGAACGTGTCCTCGACGCGCTCGCACGTGGCGGTGCCGGCCCGCCCGTCCACCGCGAAACTATCCACCGCGCAGCCTTTCCCGCAGCCGCCGGGCGGCCAGCCCCGTCCGGCTCGGGGTGGCGCGCTTGACCAGCCGGGCCAGCCCGTCGTTGATGGCCTCGGGCTTGTCCAGCAGCGCCAGGTGGCTGGCGCCGGGAACGATGACCAGCTCCGATTGCGGCAGCGACGCCGCCATCTTGCGGGAGTATTCGTCCGGGGTGAGCAGGTCGTGGTCGCCGCAGGCGATCAGCGTCGGGATTCGCAGCAACGTCCACAGCCCGGCGGTCTCGTCGTGGTGTTCGAGGGCGTCGAGAAAGCCGATCATGGTCGGGATCGGCGTGCCGTTCATCATCCGCTGGGAGAACGCGTCGAGGCTGCGGCTCACCTGCAGGTCGCTGAAGGACGCCGCCCGCAGCACGGGGCCGATCAGCGACCGGGACACGTTGCGGCCGCGATGTATCAGCTTCGGCGCCGATCGTGCAGTGAACCGAAACGCTTCCAGCGCCGGGTTTTTCAGGATCTCGCCCAGGGGCGACCGGGCGACGCCTTCGGCGGCCGAGGAGATGATCGCCGCCCCGACGATGCGGCGCCCGTACTGGTCGGGGAATTGGCGGGCGTGGGACAACACCGTCATGCCGCCCATCGAGTGGCCGACGAGCACGACCACCCCGCGGGGCGCGGCCACCTTCAGCACGGTCTCCAGGTCCTGGCCGAGGTGGGTCAGCGTGTAGGTCTCGGGTGAAGCCTCGCCCGAACTGCCGTGCCCGCGTTGATCGTAGAAGATCATCCGGACGTCGCGACACAGTTGTTCCGGGAGCCGGGTCCGCTGAAAGTGGAAGGCGCCCATGCGTAGACAGAATCCGTGCACGAACACGAGCGTCACCGGGGCGTTCTCCGGGCCGGCCTCGCGGACCGCCAGCGGCACCCCGTCGGGCGTGGTCACCACGTATCCGCGGTCGTCGTCGATCCTGTCGAAATCCTCACCTGCGTAAGGGTCTTCGACGTTGGCGGTGCGCTGTATCATCGAGCGGCGCGCCGAGGCTCCGACGATGGTGGCGAGGGCGGTGAGCCCGGCACCACCCGCGAACCAGGCCTTGCCCCTGCCGCGGCGGCGTTCGTCAGGACTCAACGGTTCGCGCCCCGCGGTAAGTCCGGGTGATGCGCCCACGGGGGCTGGTCACCACCTCGTAGTGAATCGTGCCCAGCAGGTCGGCCCAGTCCTGCGCGGTCGGTTCGCCGCCGGTGCCCGGGCCGAACAGGATCGCCTCGTCGCCCTCGGCGACGTCGGGCCGGCCGGGGCCGAGGTCCACGACGAATTGGTCCATGCAGACGCGCCCGACGCCCGGCCGCCGCCTGCCGTTGATCTGCACCTCCAGGCGGCCGCCGAGCGCACGGAAGATTCCGTCGGCGTAGCCGATCGGCAACAGCGCCACGGTGGTGTCGCGCTCGGCGATCCAGGTGTGCGCATACGACACGCCCTCCCCCGCCCGCACCGGCTTGACCAGCGCCACCGGGCATTTCACCGTCATCGCCGGCACCAGCCCCATGTCGCCGAGTTCCGGCACGGGGCTCAGGCCGTACACCGCGATGCCGGGCCGCACCAGGTCGAGCGCAAGGTCGGGGCGCGCCATCGTGGCCGACGAGTTCGACAGATGCCCCACCTCGAACCGCAGCCCCCCGCCGCGGGCCTGCTCCTGCAGGTCGCGAAACCGTTGCGCCTGAACGTCGTTGATGGGGTTTTCCGGCTGGTCGGCGAACACCATGTGCGACATCAGCCCGCGCGGCCGGACGGCGTCGTCGGCGACGGCCCGGCGCAGCGCGGCCACCATCGACGGCCATTGCGACGGCGGCACACCGTTGCGGTTCAGGCCGGTGTCGACCTTGACCGTCAGCGTCGCCGTCCGCCCGGTCCGGCGCACCGCATCCAGCAACTCGTCGAGCTGGCGTTCCGAGGAGACGGCGATTTCGACGTCCGCCAGCAGCGCGGGCCCGAAGTCGGCGCCCGGCGGGTGCAGCCAGGCCAGCACCGGGGCGGTGATCCCGTCGGCGCGCAGCGCCAGCGCCTCGTCGACGGTGGCGACGCCGAGCTCGGCCGCCCCGGCCGCCAGCGCGGCGCGGGCGACCTGGGTGGCGCCGTGGCCGTAGCCGTCGGCCTTGACGACGGCCATGACCTGCGCCGCGCCGGCGTGCTCACGCAGCACCCGCACGTTGTGCTCGACGGCGCCGAGGTCCACGACGGCCTCGGCGACGACGCCCGGCGTCAGGGATATCGGCGTAACGGCCGGCCCGTTCATGGCAGCCATTGTCCCAGAAGCGCCCCGAGCGCCGCCGAGCGTCCGACGTTCGGCGCCGGGAAATCAGTGCGCGAAATGCTGCGCGTCGTAATGGCCGCCCGGCTTGAGCTTGTCCAGCGAGGCCAGCGCCGAGACGGCGTCGTCGTGCAGTGCGCGGGCCAGGTCGCCCGAAAGCCCTTCGCGCACCACGATCCGCAGCACCGAGACGTTGGTCGCGTTGTCGGGCATCGTGTAGGCGGGCACCTGCCAGCCGTAACCCCGCAGCTCGTGGGAGAGGTCGAACTCGGTGTAGCCGCGGTTCTCGGCGAGCCGGAAGGCGATCACCGGGATCGCCGAACCGTCCGAGACCAGCTCGCAGTGCTCGCTCACCCGCAGCTGCTCCCCCAACCAGCGCGCCGTGCCCGACAGCGCCTGCATGACCTTCGTATAGCCCTCGCGGCCCAGCCGCAGGAAGTTGTAGTACTGGCCCACGACCTGGTTGCCGGGGCGGGAGAAGTTCAGCGTGAAGGTCGGCATGTCGCCGCCGAGGTAGTTCACGTGGAACACCAGGTCCTCCGGCAGGTACTCCTTGCTGCGCCACACCACGAACCCGACGCCGGGGTAGGTCAGCCCGTACTTGTGGCCGCTGACGTTGATGGACACCACCCGCGGCAGCCGGAAATCCCACTTGAGCTCGGGGTGCAGGAAGGGCACCACGAACCCGCCGCTGGCGGCGTCGACGTGCACCGGGACGTCCACGCCGCCGCTGGCGGCCAGCTTGTCCAGCGCGCCGCAGATGTCGGCGACGGGCTCCAGCTCACCGGTGTAGGTGGTCCCCAGGATCGCCACCACCCCGATGGTGTCCTCGTCGACGGCGTCCACCACCTGTTCGGGGGTGATGATGTAGCGCCCCTCCTCCATCCGCAGGTAGCGGGGCTCGACGTCGAAGTAGCGGCAGAACTTCTCCCAGACCACCTGGACGTTGGAGCCCATCACCAGGTTCGGCCGGCGGCCCTCCCAGCCCTTACCGACCTTGGCCCGCCACCGCCATTTCATCGCCAGTCCGCCCAGCATGACGGCCTCGCTGGAGCCGATGGTGGACACGCCACAGGCGCTGGAGGGGTCGGCGTCGTCCAGGCCTTCGGCGTGGAACAAATCGGCCACCATGCACACGCAGCGCTGCTCGATCGCCGCGGTCGCCGGGTATTCGTCCTTGTCGATCATGTTTTTGTCGAACGTCTCGGCCATCAACTTGCCGGCCTCGGGGTCCATCCACGTCGTCACGAAGGTCGCCAGGTTCAGCCGGGAACTGCCGTCGAGCATCAGCTCGTCGTGGATGAAGCGGTAGGCGGCCTCCGGGTCCATCGACTCGTCGGGCATCCGCAGCGCGGGCACCGGCGCGGTGAACAGCCGGCCGGTGTAGGCGGGGGCGATCGAGTGCGCGGGCAGGGACGGGTGTTGGGGCACTAGGAGAATCCTTTCCTGGAGGTCCTAAAGGGCGGCCAGCGCCGCCCTGATGTGCGGCACCATGCGAGACGACGACGTCGGCGCGTCCCCGGGGCCCGGGTCGGCGGCCGCCAGCGCTGCCGCGCGCGCGTGCACGAAGGCCGCAGCCGCCGCGGCCTCGGCGGCCGGCAGGCCGGAGGCCAGCAGCGCGCCGATCATCCCGGACAGCACGTCGCCGGAGCCCGCGGTGGCCGCCCAGGACTGCCCGGCAGGGTTGAGGTAGACCGGACCGCCGGGGTCGGCGATGACGGTGACGTTCCCCTTGAGCAGCACGGTGGCGCCGAACGTGTCGGCCAGCCTGCGGCACGCGCCGACGCGGTCGTCCCCGGGCGGGTTACCCGCCAGCCGGGCGAATTCACCGGCATGCGGGGTAAGCACGGTCGGCGCGGCGCGGTTGACCACGAGTTCGGGGTGGGCCGCCAGGATGGTCAGCCCGTCGGCGTCGACGACCACCGGCAGGTTGGTTTCCAGCGCGAACCACAGCGCCGCGGCCCCGGTCTCGTCGGTGCCCAAACCCGGACCGACCACCCAGGACTGCACCCGGCCGGCCGAGGCCGGGGTCGGCGACGCGATCACCTCCGGCCAGCGCGCGAGCACCTCGCGGTGCGCGCTGCCGGCGTAACGCACCATGCCGGAGTGCGCCGCCACGGCGGCCCCCGTGCACAGCACGGCCGCGCCCGGATACGTCGACGAACCGGCCATCACGCCCGTCACGCCCTGGGTGTACTTGTCGTCGTGCGGCCCGGGCACCGGCCAGCGCGCGGCCACGTCTGCGGCCTCGAAGCCCAGGACGTCCGTCTCGGGCAGGTCGAGCCCGATGTCGATCAGCTTCACCCGCCCGCAGTCGGCCAGGGCATGGACGGGCTTGAGCCCGCCGAAGGTGACGGTCAGCGCGGCGTGCACCGCCGGGCCGGTGATGGCGCCGGTCGCCACGTCGATGCCGCTGGGGATGTCGACGGCGACCACCGGGATGCCCGCCCCGTCGACCGCGGCGAACACGTCGGCCGCGGCCGGCCGCAGCGGCCCGGAACCGGAGATGCCCACGACGCCGTCGATGACGAGATCCGTTGTCGGGGAGACATTTCCCACGATCCGGCCGCCCGCCTGCAGCAGCGCCGCCAGCCCCTTGCGATGCGTGTGGTCCGGGTTGAGCAGCACCGCGTCGGCCGCCGCGCCACGGCGCCGCACGAACGTCGCCGCCCATAGGGCGTCCCCGCCGTTGTCCCCCGAGCCGACGACCGCGCAGACCCGGCGGCCGGCCACCCCGCCCGTGCGGGCCTTCAGCTCGCCGAGGATCTCGGTGGCCAGTCCGAACGCCGCGCGCCTCATCAGGGCACCGTCGGGCAGGCTGGCCAGCAGCGGGGCTTCGGCCTGGCGGATCGCGTCTACTGAGTAGTAATGCCGCATCGGAACAAGCATTCCATGGATGCGCCGGTTCCTTGAACCGCGCTCACCGGTCATCACGTGTCATCGTTCGGGCGTACCCTCGCGCCCGACTCGACGGCGACCGGAGATCGGGGTGGACATGGCACGGACGGACGACGACACCTGGGACCTGGGCAACGGGGTGGGAGCCACTGCGACCGGCGTGGCGGTGGGCCGCGCGCTGGCCAGCCGCGGCGACGAACCACTGATCGACGATCCGTTCGCGGAGCCGCTGGTGCGGGCGGTGGGCGTCGACTTCTTCACCCGGCTGGCGAGCGGCGAATTGGATCCGGCGCAGGTCGACGACAACGGTGACTTCGGAATGGTCCGCATGGCCCAGATGATGGGCATCCGCACCCGCTTCTTCGACGACTTCTTCCTGGCCGCGGCCGACGCCGGCATCCGCCAGGCGGTGATTCTGGCTTCCGGTCTGGACGCCCGCGCCTACCGGCTGCCGTGGCCGGCGGGGACCACCGTCTTCGAGATCGACCAACCCCAGGTGACCGAATTCAAGACCACGACGCTGGCCGACCTTGGCGCGCAGCCGACCGCCGAACTGCGGGTGGTGTCCGTCGACCTTCGCCATGACTGGGCCACCGCCCTGCGCGGGGCGGGCCTGGACACCGGTGCGCCCATCGCGTGGAGCCCCGAAGGGTTGCTGCCGTTCCTGCCGCCGGACGCCCAGGACCGGCTCCTGGACAGCATCACCGAGCTGAGCTGCGCGGGCAGCCGGTTGGCCACCGAAAACCTGCGGGATCCCGGTGACGGCGTGCAGGCGATGGCGGATCGGATCCGTGACGTCACCGAGCAGTGGCGCGAACACGGGTTCGACATCGAGATGACCGACCTGTGGTACGCCGGCGAACGCAACGACGTGGTCGGCTACCTGAGCTCTCGAGGATGGGCGGCGAGCGGCAAGTCGATACCCGATCTGATTGCCGAGCAACGTCTTTCGCTGCCCGAACAGCCCGATGCGGAGAACGCGACGGCGTTGCAGTACGTCACCGCGACCCGCGCCTAGGCCGAGTCGAACGCCTTGGTCAGCCATTCGCTCATGGCCGCGGCGAGCACCGCGCGATTCTCGCGCTTGACGATGCCGTGCCCGTCGTCGTGGAACAGCAGGTAGCGCACCTCACGGCCCGCACCGCGCAACGCGTCGACGATCTGGCGCGATTCGCTCACCGGCACGTTGGTGTCGTGCGCGCCGTGCACCACCAGCAGGGGCGCGGTCAGCGCGTCGACCCTGCGCAGCGGGGAGAGCCGCTCGAGCAGCTCGCGGTCGCTGACCGGGTGCCCGTACTCGGCGAACGCGGCGTCGGCGATCCACGGTTCGGTGTTGCGGTAGAAGGTGATCAGGTCGCTCATGCCGCAGATGGAAACCCCGGCGATGAACAGGCCGGGATGAAAAGTCAAGGCCGCCAAGGTCAGATAGCCGCCGTACGACCAGCCCGCGCACGCGACGCGGGCCGGGTCGGCGAGGCCGTTGTCCACCAGGAAGCGCACGCAGTCGGCGACGTCGTCGATGGCGGCGAACCGCTGCCCCTTGTCGTCGGCGTGCACGAACGTCTTGCCGAAACCGCCGGAGCCGCGGACATTCGGCGTCAGGACGGTGATGCCGTCGTCGACCAGCTGCGCCAGGATCTCGTGGTAGGCGGGTCGCGACTGGCCCTCGGGACCGCCGTGCAGGTACACCAGTGCACCCGTCGGGCTGGCGGCCCGGTACAGCCACGCGTTCAGCCGCAGGCCGTCGCGCGCGGTGATCGTCTCCGGCCCCGCGGGCACGGACGACCCGGGCATCACCGGACCGGTGGCGGGTTCGCGGTCGATGGGTTCCCACTGCCGCGATCGCGGGTCCACCAGCTCGACGGTGCGCGGCAGCGACGGCCCCTCGACGGTCATCGCGACCATCGCGCCGCCCGCGCTGATCGACAGCTCCGTGGCCACCATGCCGGGCAGCGGAATCGGTTCGGTAAGGGTGTGGTCGGTGTACTCCAGGATCTGTAATTCGCTGCGGCCGTCCAGGTTCCACAACAGCGCCACCGTCGACTGGTCGTCGCTGACGACGAACTCGTCGAGATCGCAGCCCGGGCGCTCGGCCACCACGAAGTAGGTGACGCCGTCGGGGGTGACCGTCACTTCGAGCAGCCGGGCGTGCTCGCAGCCGTTGTCGCTGCGGATCAGCGCGCGGACGTAGCCGCGGCCGGGACCGTCGGGCGGCGTGCGCCCGTCGACCAGGTAGTTCTTCGCCGGGTAGTACAGCTTGGTCAGCTCGCCGGTGGGCCCGTAGCGCAGGCGGCGCGGATGGTGGTCGTCGAGGATCACGCCGGCATCGGTGGTCGAGCCGGGATCCGATGGCAGCAAGGCGATTTCGGTCTGCCCGTGCAGCATGATCATGTCGTGGTAGCCGCGCGGGCCGACGCGGATCAGCGACGCTCCCGCCCAGGCGTCGACGAGTCGGCCGCCGGAGCGGCGGTCCAGCACCGTGCGGCGGCCGTCGGCCGGGTCGATCAGGCAGGACCGCCCGATGCCGTCCTCACCGGTCAGGATCGCCGCCACCCAGGTGCCGTCCCACCCGATCAGCTCGGCGGTCCCGGCTTCCTCGCCGTCGATGCGCCGGGCCATCCGGTCCTCGGGATCGGTGGTGACGACCCAGATCTGGTGGCGCGTGCCCCCGCCCGGGGCCACCTCGCACGCCAGCCATCGACCGTCGGCCGAGTGGATCACCCGGGAGACGGAGCCCTCGACGGGAAGCTCGACGTCGCGGGACGAGCTGGCCCGCCAGCCGCGCAGGAAGCGCTGCACCGCGCGGGGGTAACCGCCGTCGTCGATGAGGTGGGCGAACGCGGTCGCGTCCGGAGACAGGGACGCGCCGTAGAGCGCGCGCACCTGCTGCGCCACGGTCAGCCGGTTTTCCCGGACGGGCGGCGCTGCCGGAACGCCGGCCCGACGCGCGCCGGGTTCAGCTGCCGGCCGCCCCGCGCGCGGGCCATCGGGTAGAAGCACAGGCCGATCAGGATCGACGTGAAGTGCCCGATGGCGGTGAAGTTCAGCTCGACGCGGTCCATCGTGAGGAGCGGGAAGGTGAAGATGATGAACAGCACCCCGAGATAACCCCAGCGCCAGGGCCGCGCGATGCGGTAGGACAGCACCGCGATGATGGCGACCAGGAAGTAACTGACCCCGATATCGCGGGCGTTGATCAGCCGCTCGGCGGCGTCGCGTTTTTCGATCGCGAAATACAGCATCCCCTCGCTGATGTACGTCGACAGGATGTGCGCCGTCAGGCCCACGGTGAGCCAACGCAGGTGGCCGAGCCAATGTTCGGCGGGCGCGAGGAACAGGGTGAACAGCAGCAGGTACGGCTCCAGGTTCCGGCCGTCGATCCACAGCAGGCTGGAGAACAGCACGTCGAGCGGATCCCGGGCCAGCCCATGGATGTTGGTGGAATGGTGCAGCAGCATCGCGTGCAGTTGCCGACCGGAGAGCACGTTCTGGATGATCGTCGTGATCAAGAGGACGAACAGCCAGGCGTAGGTCAGCGGCGCGCCACTGGCGAAATGCCATACGGCCAGCCCCATGCCGCGCAGTCGTTCCCGCACCGGTGCATCAGCCACGCGTCAACCTTCGCACGCCGGGTGGCGCGCCGTCGGAGTTAGCCGGCGAACTCGTCAGCCGGCCGAAGCCGGTACCGGCGCCGGGGTCGGGTCCGGAGCGGCGGGCGCGGTGGGCTCGGGCCGCAGATGCCGCCACCAGCAGACGATGTAGATCAGCATCGCGTTGACCAGCGCGACGACCACCCAGAGGGTGACGGTCACGTCGATCCACGACCCGATGGGAGGCGTGTCGGGCAGGGCGTTGCGCAGCGGCATCACCGCGAAGACCATGGCCGCGTACCACGTCGTCATGGGCGGCTGGAATTTTCGCCGGTCGCGCAGCGTCTGCACGGCGACGAACAGCCCGATCGCGGCGAGCGCGATCAGCATGGCGAGGAGGACGGCGGCGAAGGCGGCGGTGCTCAGTGAGCGGCCCAGCTCGATCCGGTAGGGCGCGGGCACACCCTTCGTGCCGACGGTGGCCACGTCGACCTTCCACCCCGGGAGGCGGTCGACGAACGTCACCGACGCCCGTTGCGGCACCGGGTTGGCGCCGTGGAGGAGGTCCACGGTGATCGGGCCCGAGTGGTAGTGATCGAAGGGGTAATCCGACGGGTCGCCGGTGATGGTCAGCGGGACGGGGACGACGCCGGGCACCATGCCCTTGGTCCAGGTACGCCTCATGGGGGTTGCTGCCGAGTGCACGGCGACGGTGAGATCGTCTTTCAGGCCGCCGGTCAGCGGGTCCAGCAGGTCGGGGCCGGGCGCGACGGTCACGTTGCCGATCAGCCCGCCCTTCACCGACTGCAGTTCCTGCAGGTCGATGGTGACCGTGGTCCCGTCCGCCGTCGGCAGGCCGTTGGTGACCTGTCGGGGGCAGCCGCACCCGGACCTGGTGTACAGCCCGACGGTGATGGCATAAGTCGCGACGAACAGGACCACCAGCCCGATCATCAACAGTCGCCTGAAGCGTTTGCTCTGCCCCGAGGAACCATGCGCCGACAACGTGCCCTCCCGCTCGGTCGTGGGCGTGCGTTCACTGCCCGCAGATTGTAAGCGTCTCGGGGCTGGTGACCGCTACTCGACGGCGCGCGACGGCTAGGCGGCTTCCGGTCGCAGATGCCGCCACCAGCAGGAGATGTAGAGGCCCATCGATATCCCCAGCACGACGATGACCCACACCACGATCGTGATGTCGATCCAGCTTCCGAACGGCGGCGCATCGGGCAGCGCATTGCGCAGCGGCATCACGGCGAAGAGCATCGCCGCGTACCACGTCGTCATCGGCGGCTGGAATTTACGCCGGTCGCGTGCCGTCTGGATGGCGACGAACGCGCCCAGGCACGCGAGCCCGAGGAGGACACACAGGATGGCGACCCCGAACAGCACGGTGCTCGGCGTCCGGAACAGATCCACCCGGAACGGGAGGGTGGGGTCGGCGTCGTTGGCGCGAATCACGTCGACGTTCCAGCCCAGCAGACGGTTGACCAGAGTCACCGTCGCCGGCACCGGCGT
Source organism: Mycobacterium saskatchewanense (assembly GCF_010729105.1). NCBI lineage: Bacteria > Bacillati > Actinomycetota > Actinomycetes > Mycobacteriales > Mycobacteriaceae > Mycobacterium > Mycobacterium saskatchewanense. The sequence goes on along the minus strand of NZ_AP022573.1, from coordinate 4,829,553 downwards.
GTTGTCGGGACCGGAAAACAGCTGAGCGACGACGGGTCCCGAATGGTATTCGTCGAACGGCCATTCCGCGACCTCGCCGGTCAGGGCGAGCGACACCCGAAACACGGTCGGCAGCGTGCCTTTCGGCCATGTCTGCCTGCTGGTCGTCACCGTGGAGGCGGCGACGATGTGGAGGTCGTCCTTGAGGGCGTGAGTACGCGGGTCCAGCAGTGCGGGACCGGGCACCACGCTGATGTTGGCAACGAGGACGCTGTTGTGCGACTGGATCTCTTGAATGTCGTTGGTCATCGTTGTCCCGTCGCCCGCCGCCGCGTCTTGCACCACCACATGGGGATGACCCATGCCGCCGATGACATACAGGACGATCGAGCCGATATAGGTGCCGACCAAGAGCAACACACCGAGGACGGCCAGCCTGAGGCGGCGGCTACTCCACGGTGACGGACTTGGCGAGGTTTCGCGGCTTGTCAACGTCGTAACCTCGGGCCTGGGCAACTGATGCGGCGAACACCTGGAGCGGAATGGTCGACAGCAACGGCTGCAGAAGGGTTGATACCGAAGGTATTTCGATCAAATGGTCGGCATAGGGGCGGACCGTGTCGTCGCCCTCCTCGGCGATCACGATGGTGATCGCGCCGCGGGCCTGGATCTCGCGGATGTTGGACAGCAGCTTGCCGTGCAGCATGGCCGAACCCTTTGGCGACGGCATGACGACGATGACCGGAAGATCGTCCTCGATCAACGCGATCGGGCCGTGCTTGAGCTCGCCGGCGGCGAACCCCTCGGCGTGCATATAGGCCAGTTCCTTGAGCTTGAGCGCGCCCTCCAGTGCGACCGGATAGCCGACGTGGCGGCCCAGGAACAGCACCGTCGACGATTGGGCGAAGCGGTAGGCGAGGTCGGCCACCGGCTCGATGCCCGCGATGACGCGGGCTACCAGGTCCGGCATCGCCTCCAGCTCGCGGTATTCGCGCTGCACCTCGTCGGGGTACTTGGTGCCGCGGGCCTGGGCCAGCGCCAGGCCGACCAGATAGTTGGCGGTGATCTGCGCCAGGAACGTCTTCGTCGAGGCCACACCGATCTCCGGGCCGGCGCGCGTGTAGAGCACCGCGTCGCATTCGCGGGGGATCTGCGAGCCGTTGGTGTTGCAGATGGCCAGCACCTTGGCCTTCTGCTCCTTGGCGTGCCGGACGGCCTCCAGGGTGTCGGCGGTCTCGCCGGACTGCGAGATGGCCACCACCAGGGTGCTGCGGTCGAGCACGGGGTCGCGGTAGCGGAACTCGCTGGCGAGCTCCACTTCCACCGGCAGCCGCGTCCAGTGCTCGATCGCGTACTTGGCCAGCAGCCCGGAGTGGTAGGCGGTGCCACAGGCGACCACGAACACCTTGTCGACCTCGCGCAGCTCCTGATCGGAGAGCCGCTGTTCGTCCAGCGTGATGCGGCCGTCGACGAAATGCCCGAGCAGGGTGTCGGCCACCGCGGCCGGCTGCTCGGCGATCTCCTTGAGCATGAAGTACTCGTAGCCGCCCTTTTCCGCGGCGGCCAGGTCCCAGTCGATGTGGAACTCGCGGTAGCTGACTTCGTCGTTGCCGTCGAAGTCGGTGATCCGGTAGCCGTCTGCGGTGATCACCACGGCCTGGTCCTGGCCGAGCTCGACGGCGTGGCGGGTGTGCGGGATGAACGCGGCGACATCCGACCCGACGAACATCTCGCCGTCACCGATGCCGAGCACCAGCGGCGTCGAGCGGCGGGCGGCGACGATGGTGCCGGGCTCGTCGGCGTTGGCGAACACCAGCGTGAAGTGACCCTCGAGCCTGCGCAGCACGGCCCGCACCGATCCGGCGAAATCGCCGGCGGCCTCGCCGTGCCGGTACTCACGCGCCACCAGATGCACCGCGACCTCGGTGTCGGTGTCGCTGGCGAACTCCACGCCGGCCGTCTCCAGCTCGTGACGCAGGGTCGCGTAGTTCTCGATGATGCCGTTGTGGACGACGGCGATCTTGCCTGCGGCGTCGCGGTGCGGGTGCGCGTTGCGGTCGGTGGGGCGGCCGTGGGTGGCCCACCGAGTGTGGCCCAGGCCGGTGGTACCGGCCAGCGACTCGGGCGGCATCTGCGCAACCGCGTCTTCCAGGTTGGCCAGCCGGCCGGCGCGGCGGCACACGGTGAGCCCGCCGTGGCCGTCGGCCAGCGCGATCCCCGACGAGTCGTAGCCGCGGTACTCCATCCGGCGCAGCGCGTCCATGACGACCTCGCAGGCAGGCTGCTGCCCGACGTAGCCGACGATTCCGCACATTCGAACCAGGGTAGTGCAGGCGAACCCGCAAGGCGTCCGCGCCGCACGGGCCCGACGGTATCGTGGCGCTGCTCACCTGCGAGAAAGGCCCCGCGCGACCGGTCCCTACCGCCGCTTTTCGATCAGGCTCTACAACCACACCGGCGCGGTAATCCTGTCGCACCACCAGCGCTACACCTTCACCGGCACCCTCGAGCAGTGCGAGGAGGAGTACCGGCGGGCCCAGACCCATAACCTGCTCGCCGGGTGATGGAGCCTGGCTTCGGTGCTGGTGATGAACTGGGTCGCGCTGATCTCCAACATCAGTGCGATCGGCCAGGTGCGCAGACTGGCCGCTCAATCCGCCGCTCCCCGGGCCGTCGGCCCGCCACCGCCCGGGTGGTACCGCGACCCGTCAGGGCGGGGGCAGCGCTACTGGGACGGCGCCCGATGGACACACCGGACCCAGCCGCCGCGCCCCGGCTGGACGCCGCAGGGCCGGTGACGCGCCTCCGCGGGCGCCCCGGCGCGCCACGGTAAACCCGTCCGGCCGGCGGCGCGGCCCCATCGGGCAAATTCATACCGAACTCCTACACGCCAGGCGCTTGTCACCTGATGTATTTGCGACGTTTTCATGTCCGTCATTACTTCAGCAAACTGCGCCCCTAAACTCACCGATATTGATAGAGCTGGCAAACACCGATAAGCGCGTTGGCCAGCGGGAAGGACAGCCGGCATTGACGTTCGCCTGACGACAACCGTCTCGGTCCCCGAGCCGACTACATGCAGGATATCGTTGTAAATCAACGTTTTCAGCGCCTGTTGCGCACGACTCGCACCGCGTCGGCCCTTGGTTATCAAATCTTGAACAGACACCAAATACTTTGATCCTCGCAAATGTAAACCGCTGGTGACCGGACAATGTCGTCCGCAAGCTCAGCGGAATTCAAAGTGAATGAAAAATAAAGCAGACGCGGCGCGCGGAAAACAACCCGCCGCTTCGCGACATCCCTCTTAAGGAGTAACCATGACCGCTGTCCTGATCGACGATGTAGATGTGATGGTTGCCGCGCCGGCGCCCGCCCTGACCCTTGCGCCCGCGCCCCGGCAGGCACCCAAGCGTGCGCGCATTGCCATCGACTCGGGCGACCCTCTGGTCGACGGAACCGCTCGTTTGCTGAGCATTCCGCTGCGCCACGCGTACGCGGTGCTCTGGCGCGTCGGGCTCATTGAGGTGCGCTAACGTCGACGCGTGGCCCGCATCCGCAAGCTCGTTGCAGCCCTCAGCCGCCGTGGTCCGTACCGGGTTTTGCGTGGCGACCTGGCCTTTGCCGGTCTGCCCGGCGTCGTGTACACCCCCGAAGCCGGACTGAATCTGCCCGCGGTCGCGTTCGGTCACGACTGGCTCACCGGCGCCGCGCGCTATTCGGGCCTGCTGGAGCACCTGGCGTCGTGGGGCATCGTGGCCGGCGCCCCGGACACCCAGCGCGGCCTGGCCCCCTCGGTCCTGAATTTCGCCTTCGACCTGGGCACCGCCCTCGACATTGTCTCGGGTGTGCGGCTCGGGCCGGGCAAGATCAGCGTCCATCCCGCGAAGCTCGGCGTGGCCGGCCATGGCTTCGGCGGCTCGGCCGCGGTGTTCGCCGCGGCGGGCATGCCCGCGAAGCCCGCCGCCGCCGTCGCGCTATTCCCGACCGTCACCAGTCCGCCCGCCGAGCAGCCGGCCGCCACGCTCAAGGTCCCTGGCCTCATCCTGACCGCGCCCGGCGACCCCAAGTCACTCAATTCGAACGCGCTGTCATTGTCGCGCGCCTGGGATGCGGCGACGCTGCGCATCGTGAGCAAGGCCGAACCGAAAGGCCTGATCGAGGGCCGGCGGCTGGCGAAGGCCGTCGGGTTGCCCGGCGGGCACCGCAAGACGCAACGCGTCGTGCGGGCCCTGCTGACCGGCTACCTGCTGTTCACGCTGGCCGGTGACAAAACCTACCGCGACTTCGCCAACCCCGATGTCCAGCTGCCCCGCACGGACCCGGTGGATCCCGACGCGCCGCCCGTCGCGTTGGAGGAGAAGATCGTCGCGCTGTTGAAGTGACGCACCGTCATGCCGCCGCGGCGCTCGTGTGACCGTCTGATAAGTGTCATGCATGCGAATCGGGATCGCCCTTGACTACTCCGGCGGGTTTCATCAAGCCGCGGAACGCGTCGTCGAACTGGAAAAGTCCGGCATCGAGGCCGCGGTGGTGGCCGAAGCCTATTCGTTCGACGCCGTCAGCCAGCTCGGCTACCTTGCGGCCAAGACGAACACCATCGAGCTGGCTTCGGGTGTGTTCCCCCTGTATATCCGGACGCCGTCGTTGCTCGCGATGACGGCCGCGGGCCTGGACTTCGTGTCCGACGGACGCTTTCGGCTCGGGATCGGAACGTCAGGGCCGCAGGTGATCGAGGGGTTCCACGGCGTCCCGTTCGACGCCCCGCTGGGCCGCACCCGCGAGGTCGTCGAGATCTGCCGGAAGGTGTGGCGCCGCGAACGACTGCAGTACGACGGCAAGCACTATCAGATCCCGCTGCCGCCGGAGCGCGGAACCGGCCTGGGCAAGGCGCTGCAGCTCATCAATCATCCTGTGCGGGAACGCATTCCCATCACGATCGCCGCGCTGGGCCCCAAGAACGTCGAACTCACCGCCGAGATCGCCGAGGGCTGGCAACCCGTCTTCTACCATCCCGAGAAGGCCGCCTCGGTCTGGGGTGAGGCCCTGGCCGCCGGGGCCGCCAAGCGGGATCCCGCGCTGGGGCCGCTGGACGTCGTCGTGCACGCGTCGCTGGCCATCGGTGACAACGTCGACGAGCGGCTCGCGTGGGTCAAGCCGCAGTTGGCCCTCTACATCGGCGGCATGGGCGCCAAGGGCCGCAACTTCTATCACAACCTGGCGACGCGCTACGGGTACGGCGACGTCGCCGACCGGATCCAGGAGCTTTACCTGTCGGGCCGCAAGCAGGAGGCCATCGACGCCGTGCCCGACGAGCTGGTGCGGGGCATCTCGCTCGTGGGCCCGCGAGGCCACGTCGCCGAACGCCTCGCCGCGTTCGCCGAATCGGGGGTGACGACGCTGTTGGTGAGCCCGTTGACCGCCGATCCCGCCGAATCGGTGCGCTACGTCGAGGAAGCCCTGCGGCTGCGGCCCGCCTGAGCATCACTGCCCCGCCTGCGGAAGCTGATCGGCGGCGATCTGGCAGGGCGTGGCCTCCCCGTTCGCGGCCTCAGGTGCAGGTGGCGCGTGCGGCGTTGGTGCGGCCTCCGGCGCGGGTGCGGCCTCCGGCGCGGGTGTGGCCTCCGGTGCCGGAGAGGTTTCCGGCAGCGGCACAACCGGCGGCGGCGCCTCCACCGGCGCCACCGCGTCCACCGGTCGCGGCCGAGGATCGGCCTCCTTGAGGTCGTCGTGCTCCCCGTCGAACGGGTCATCTTCGAACGGGTCATCTTCGAACGGGTTCTCGCTACCCGCTTGGTCGGTCGCCGAACCCAGCAGACCACCCATCGCGTCGACGATCCGGCTCGCCAGCCCGGCCAGTCCACCGAGGCTGCCCACCCCGCCGCCCAGATCGCCCGCGGGCGCATCCAAGGCGTCGCCGAGCGCGGCTCCCCAGTCCGGCGGCGGCGAGGCCGCCGGCGCCGGGGCAGGAACCGCCCCTGCATCCGCCGGCGGGCCGAGGACCGCGGCCGGCGCGACCGCGGCGGGCACAGCCGCGGCCGGTGCGACCGCGGCGGGCGGCGGCGCTGGCGGCGGCGATCCGCCGATCCGCAGGTCACCGGGCAGCTCGAACGAGGGTGCCGGCGCGGCGGCCATCTTGTCGGTGACCATCTCGTAGGACGTGTCCACCCCGGCGACCGTCGAGCGCATTGTCGTCAGCCAGTCGTGGCGAACGTCCTCATCGACGTAGGGGGCGATCTGCTCGCGCACCACCTGCTCCGCGGCCGCCCGATCTCCCGCCCCGGTAATGACCGCGGCGGCGGCGGCCAACCACTCCTGCCGCTGCGGGGCCGTGCGGTCGTCGACGGCGATCGCGGTCGCCACCTTGGAATCGACCAGATACCACAGGTTGTCGCGCAACGATTCACATCGCTGAGCGGCCGCGCGCAGCGCGTCGGTCACCGCGGCGCCGCTATCACAATGGCGCTCCAGGAACCGGACCGCGGCGTCCCCACCGGGGCCCGTCCACGCCGCAGCCAGCTCCGTGACCTGGGCGCGCTGGATCCGGAGCGCATCGGCGACCGCCGAACCCGCCGCCCGCAGTTCAGCGCAGTCGTGGTCGAGCACGCGAATGTCCAGACCGTCCTCGGTCTCGTACCAGTCGCCGACCTGAGACGGACGCGCGGTCAGGTCGGGATGGCCGTAGCCGAGCGCGCGGCAAGCCTGCACGTAGCTCTGGGTGTGCTCGACCGAGAGCCTGCCCTCGGCGAGGCGCTCGGCGACATCCAACCGGTCCGCCACGGTCAGGCGATCCGTGCCGCGGCGTACAGCTCGGCGTCCGCATAGCCGTCGGCGCTGGCGCGCAGCGCGACCGCGATCTCGGAACACGCCCGCGACCACTGCGACAACTCCGCGGCCAGACGCTCCAGCAGGCCGCGCAGGGTGTCACCGCTGGCGGTGTGCGCCCGGCCCGCAGTGGTCCCGCCGAATGCGAGTCTGGTCAGATGTCCGGCCACGGCGCCGTCGATGAGCTCGGCTGCGGTCTGGAACTGATCGGCGACCCGATACGTCGACGCGACGTCGACCTCGGTGCGGGCGTTGAACGTTTCGCTGGCGGAGGGTCGTGTTCCCCTGTCGAATCTCATGCCTAATCCGACGCCCGACGCCGCGTCGGGGTTCCGGCCACCGACGGGCCGGGCCTAGCGGGCGGCGCTCACCGCTTCGGCGACCCGGCTGGCGACCCGCTGTGCGAGGTCTTCTTCGGGCGCTTCCACCATGACCCGGATCATCGGCTCGGTTCCGGAGGGACGCAGCAGGATTCGGCCCGTGTCCCCCAGTTCGGCCGCGGCCTTCTCGACGGCGGCCCGTACCGACGGCGCCGCGGCAGCGGTGGCCTTGTCCGCGACCTGGACGTTGATGAGCACCTGCGGAAGCGTCTGCATCACCGAAGCGAGGCGCGCCAGCGACGAGCCCGTCTGAACCATGCGCGTCATCAGCCGCAAGCCGGTGACGATGCCGTCCCCGGTGGAGCCCAGCGCGGGCATGACGATGTGGCCGGATTGCTCGCCGCCGAGGCTGAAATCACCGGCCCGGAGCTCCTCGAGAACGTAACGGTCGCCGACGCCGGTCGTGCGCACCGCGATGCCGGCGGAGCGCATCGCCAGGTGGAGCCCGAGATTGCTCATGACGGTGGTCACCAGGGTGCTGGAAGTCAGCTCGCCGGAGTCGCGCATCGCCAGCGCGAGCACGACCATGATCGCGTCGCCGTCAACCACTTCGCCGTTGGCGTCGATGGCCAGGCACCGGTCGGCGTCCCCGTCGTGCGCCAGGCCGAGATCGGCGCGGTGCGCGAGGACGGCCGCGCGCAGCCCATCGAGATGCGTCGAGCCGCAGCCGTCGTTGATGTTCAGGCCGTTGGGGTCGGCGTTGATCGCGATCACCCGCGCCCCGGCCGCGCCGTAGGCGCGCGGCGCCACCGACGACGCCGCGCCGTGGGCGCAGTCGACCACCACGGTTAGGCCGTCGAGGCGCAGGGTGCTGGCCTTACCGACGTGACGCAGGTAGCGCTCGGCGGCGTCCTCCGCGTCGACGATGCGCCCGATTCCGGCGCCGACGGGGCGCAACCCGGGCCCCGCCGTGACCAGCTCCTCGATCTGATCCTCGGTGTCATCATCGAGCTTGCGGCCGCCGGGGCCGAAGATCTTGATGCCGTTGTCGGGCATCGGGTTGTGCGACGCCGAGATCATCACCCCGAAGTCGGCGTCGTAGGCGCCGGTCAGGTACGCCACCGCCGGGGTTGGCAGGATTCCGACCCGTAGCGCGTCGACGCCCTGGCTGGTCACACCGGCGATGACCGCAGCCTCCAGCATCTCGCCGCTGGCGCGGGGGTCGCGGCCGATCACCGCGACCCGCCGACCCGGTATGCCCGAGCTGACCAGGCGCCGGGCCGACGCGGCGCCCAGGGCCAGCGCCAGCTCGGCGGTCAACTCGCAGTTGGCGACCCCGCGCACACCGTCGGTGCCGAATAGTCGACCCATGCGGACAAACCTCTCACAGTCGTCGGTCGTGCACCTAACGTGCCCGTTCTTTTCTGACCGAAACCGGGCGCATTTTCGCGCAGACACGCCGAAGACGGTGCATAACGTCGCACAGCTTCGGCCAGAAAGCGGTGGCTGATCAGCGCTTGCTGTACTGAGGTGCCTTGCGGGCCTTCTTCAGGCCGTACTTCTTCCGCTCGGTCGCCCGCGGGTCACGGGTGAGAAAGCCGGCCTTCTTCAGCGCGGGCCGATCCTCCGGCGACGCGATGATGAGCGCACGCGCGATGCCCAGGCGCAAGGCCCCGGCCTGGCCCGACGGACCGCCGCCGTGGAGGAGGGCGTAGATGTCGAAGTTCTCCGCCCGGTCCACGGTGACCAGCGGGGCCTTGATGAGCTGCTGGTGCACCTTGTTCGGGAAATAGGACTCCAGGGTGCGGCCGTTGAGGTTGAACTGGCCGGTGCCGGGCACCAGGCGCACCCGCACGACGGCCTCCTTGCGGCGGCCGACGGTCTGAATCGGCCGGTCGAACACGTACGACTCGCTGGGGGCGGCGGTCTCGTCCGCAGCCTGCGCGGCTTCCGTGGTCTCGGTTGCCTCGGTTGCTTGGGTCACTGCGCCACCTGCTTGATCTCGAACGGAACCGGCTGCTGCGCCGCGTGCGGGTGCTGCGGGCCGGCGTAGACGCGAAGCTTCTTCTGGATCTCCCGGCTCAGCTTGTTCTTGGGCAGCATGCCGACGATCGCCTTCTCGACAACGCGGTCGGGATGCTTCTCCATCAGCTGGCCGATCGAGCGCTTGCGGAGACCGCCGGGATACCCCGAGTGGCGGTAAGCCATCTTGTCCCGCAGTTTATCGCCGCTGAGGGCGACCTTGTCGGCGTTGATGACGATGACGAAGTCACCGCCATCGACATTGGGGGCGAACGTCGGCTTGTGCTTGCCGCGCAACAGGGTGGCTGCCGCGACGGCAAGGCGGCCAAGCACCACGTCCGTGGCGTCGATGACGTACCACGACCTCGTGGTGTCACCCGCCTTTGGCGCGTAGGTGGGCACAGCGCTTACCTTCTCTTCTCGTGGGTGGATCCCGGGTCAAGCCGGGTGCCGGTCAGGCGTCCTGGTAGGTCTGCGGTGGGGCTGGTCTCGGCGACCGACGTTGACCCGGGGCCCCGCTTACCCGCACGCCAACGGAGCAGCTTACCGACCAGCGTCCCCGCAGGTCAAAATGACTGTGCGGTCCCGGCGGCTCTCCTCCGCCGGGACCGCACAGGGGCCAGTTGGCTCAGGGGCGCTACCGGCCCCATACACCGGCCGCGCGCCGGTCGGCGTCGGCCACTTCGTCCGCGCCGTCGCGCACCGCGTTTCCCAGGTCGACCAGGATTTCGTTGAGGGCGGAAGCCGCCTGGTCCCACTTGGACTGCTCGACCTGGTACGCGGCGGCCGCTTCCCGCGTCCACAGGTGTCGCAACGGCGCGATTTGCGACCTCAGCTCCTCGATCGCGGCATTGAAGCGCGCGGACGTGGTGTGGATCTCCTGGCGGACCGAGTACTCGATCTCACCGAAGTCGTACGACAGCAGCGGCTCCACGCGCTTCCTCCCTCACAGGTTTCCGCCGGCGGCGGCGATGTGCTCGGCGTGGGCCTGGCCCGCCTCGCGCAGCGCGGCCTCGTTGTGCCGAATGGTTTCGGCGATCGTGTGCAGGACCCGGTGAAGCCGCAGCGACTCGGCGTTCCAGCGATCCACCACGTCTTGGAACCGGGCCGCCGCCGGCCCACCCCATACCGTGGGCGGGACGGCGCCCATGCGGGCGATGAACGCCTGCAGCGTCGCCCGGATCTCGTCGTTGCGGGCGTCCGTCGTGTTCGCCACCGACCGCATCAAGTCGAGATCGGTGCTCAGGGCATTCGTCGCCGTCATACCTGATCCGACTGCGGGGGCCGCCGTTTGGTTCCATCGAGTTCATCCGATGGTGCGGGCCGAGCGCACCGCCTGCTCGCACGCCTCCCGAACGGCGTTGTCGCCGCCGGGCCGGCTCTGGCACCCGATGCTGATCCGGACCGGCCCGTCGACGAAGACCGTCCACCGCACGTGATGCGTGGGCCGCAGTTCGCGGTAGGTCACCGCGGGCCGTCCGGCGGTCGCTCCCGACGGGTCGAAGTCGACGAACACCCCGGCGGGTTCCGCGTCGATCCCGCGCTTCAGCCGCTCCGCGGTGCCGCTCAGGGCCTCGCCGGCGACCGGGGACTGAGTGACGTGCAGCGCCACCTCGGGATCGGACGGCGACGTGACCTGCACCCGCGCCGAGCCCGGGCCGGCCAGCACGCGCTGCGTCGGCCAGTTCGCGGGGACGCTGAGCGCCACCCGGCCTTCGACGAGATACGTCGCCGGCGCCACCTGGAGGCCGGCCGCCGCCATGCCATGCCGGTCCACCGGTGCCACGGCCGAGATGGCCAGCGGGAGGGTCGCCAGGGTCACGGCCGCGGCCGCGAAGACACCCAACCTCGGCGCGCGGGAACGGACGGGAAGGGCGGCGGGCTCCGGCGGCTCGCGGAAGGCCGACCGCGCGATCCGGCTCAGCCGGGCCCCGTCCACCCGCACCACCTTCGGGACGCCGCCGCCGTCGCCGCGGACGGCGGTGGCCACCGAGCTCGCGAGGCCGGCTGCCCCGTCGATGCCGTTCGGCACGTCGATCACCACCGTGACCGTCGCGCCTTGCGCCATCCGCTCGATGGCGCCCGCGACCTCCCGGGCGATCGCCTTCGGCTCGGCGGTGCGCGGCACGGCCACCGCGTCGGCGCCGTTGATCGCCACCAACCGCTCGGCGATCTCCACCACGACGGTCGCCTCCGGCGGGGCGTTCGACGCTTGCCGCAGTAGCCACGACCGCGGCCGCGCCAGGACATCGCCGGCCGGTGCGGCCGCGGCGGTCACCCTGTCGATGCGCGACGGCGGCCACCACGACGGATGCACGACGACCGCGCCGTCGCCGGAGTCGCACCCCAGCGACCGCAGCACGTCGCGCCACGCCGAGTCGACGGCGACCGGGCGGCCCGCCACCAGCGCGACCGGATCGTCTATCGCATCGAGCGCCGCCCCGGCGGCTTCCGCGTCGGCGACTGCGCCGGTGCCGCAACACAGTTGGCGGATGGCGCCGGGGCCGGCCTCGACGATAGCGCGGTGCGGACTCACGGCGGGGTCCACCCGACCTGGACCAGCTGCTCGTCGCCGGGCCGCGTCGAGAGCAGGCCGCGGCCCGGCGGCAGCCGCGCCGGGCGCCCGGAACCGAACGGCACCACCGCGTCGGGGCGCAGGCTCATCCTGAGGGTCATGCAGCCGAGATCGCGCAGCGACGCCAACAGCGGCTCGAACAATGCGCGTTCGGCTCCCCCGCTGCGCCGCGCCACGACCAGGTGCAGTCCCACATCCCGTGCGTGCGGCAGGAATTCGCTGACGCGAGCGAGTGGGTTGCCCGCGGCGGCGGTCAGGTCGTAGTCGTCGACGACGAGGAAGAACTCCGGCCCGGACCACCAGGACCGGGCGCGCAGTTGCTCCTGGCTGACGTCGCCGGCGGGTGTCCGCCGGCGCAGCGAGTCGAGTAGTTCCGCCAGCAGCGACTCCAGCGCGGGCGGCGACCCGGCATACCCGCCCAGGTGCTCCCCGTCGACAACTCCGAGGAGGGACCGCCGGAAGTCGACGATCATCAGCCGAGCTTCGGCGCCGGTCCTGGTCCGGACGACCTCGCGGCACAGCGTCCGCAGCGTCGCGCTCTTCCCGCACTCGTTGTCGCCGACGATGAGCAGGTGCGGATTTCGGTCGAAGTCGATGGGAAGCGGCAGTATCCGCCGCTCCTCGAGTCCGATCAGCATGCGCGGACCGAGTTCGACGCCCGCCCGCTCGACGACGGTGTGCTGGTCGACGTGGGCCGGCAGCAACGGGATCGGGGGCGCCGCACTGTCACCGCGCGGAATATCGTCGGCCGGCAGGGCGATCATCATGTGCTGCCCGTCGCGGGACAGGCCGCGGCCGGGATTGTCCGCGGGCACCTGCTGGGCACGCTTGCGGTCGACCTCGGACTCGGCGGGGTCGCCCAGCCGCAACTCGATCCGGGTGCCGATCTGGTCCTTCAACGCCGGCCGGATCTCACCCCAGCGCGACGCCGACAGCACCACGTGCACCCCGAACGAAAGTCCTCGGGCCGCCAGGTCCGTGATGGACGCCTCCTGCTCGGCGAAGTCCCGCCGCAGGGCGGCCCAGCCATCGATCACCAGGAACACGTCACCGAACTGGTCTGCCCGTCGCTCGTCGCGGAGTTCCCTGCTGCGCCAGACCGATTCGCACTCGGCGACGATGCGGGCCACGAGCGCGGGCTCGGCCCGGCCGGCGACGGCCCCCACGTGCGGCACCGTCCGCAGCGACCTCAGTGCGCCACCGCCGAAGTCGAGGCAATAGAACTGGACCTGCGTGGGGTCGTGCGTGGCGGCGAGCCCGGTGATCAGGGTTTGCAACGCCGTTGACTTTCCCGATCGGGGAGCGCCGACGACCGCGACGTTGCCCGCGGCCCCGGATAGGTCGACCACCAGTTGCGTGCGGCGCTGCTCGCGCGGGCGGTCGACGATGCCGATGGGTACGGTCAGCCCGGGCCGCGCGACCGCCGCGTCCCCCAGCAGATCCCGCAGCGCCGGCGGCTGGCCCAGCGGCGGCAGCCAGACCTGGTGCGCGGGCGGTCCCTGCACGGACAACCGGTCGAGGGCCGCGTCCAGCGGGCGGGGCGAGGACGACCGCTCGGGCTGTTGGCGAGTGACGGCACCACACACCCGCGTACTGAACGGACGGACCTCGGGAATCGCGCCGGACGTCGCCTCGGCACCCGGCCCAAAGGCCCGCGCGGTGACGGCAACGGCGTCGGACAGGGATGCGGCCTGGAAGCGGAACAATTCGCCGCTGCCAAGGCGCAGAAAGCCGGCACCGGGCGTGGTCGGGAGCTCGTAGGCGTCAAGCGTTCCCAGCACGGACCGCGAGTCGCCGGCGGACAACGTCTTCAGGCACACCCGATACGACAGATGGGCGTCCAGCCCCCGCAGCCTGCCCTCGTCGAGCCGTTGGCTGGACAGCAACAGGTGCATCCCCAGCGACCGGCCGAGCCGGCCGATCGCCACGAAGGTCTCTACGAATTCGGGCTGCTGGCTGAGCAGTTCGGAGAACTCGTCGACGATGATGAGCAGAGTCGGCAGGGCGGCCCATCCGGCACCCGCCGAACGCGCCCGCTCGTACGCCGCCACGCTCGCGCACCGCACCCCCCGCAACACCCGCTGGCGGCGATCCATCTCACCGGCGAGCGCGTCGCGCATCCGTGCGACCAGCGGCGCTTCGTCGGCGAGATTGGTGATCACGGCGGCCACGTGCGGCGCGCGGGCGAAGTCGAGGAATGTTGCGCCGCCCTTGAAGTCGACGAGGAGCAGATTGAGCGCCTCCGGCGGGTTGCGCGCGATCAGGCCCAACGCGATGGTCCGCAGTAACTCCGACTTTCCGGAACCCGTTGCCCCGATGCACAATCCGTGTGGCCCCATGCCGCCCTCGGACGGCTCCTTGATGTCCAGCAGCAGCGGCGCACCGTCGACCAGCGTCCCGAGGGGGGCGCGCAGTGGCTCATGGACCACCGTGTCCCCGAACGCGCAAAGTGCGCCGGCGGCGCGACGGCCGGCCAGCCGGCGGGCGCACACCAGCGCATCCAGGAGATCGAGCCGGTCGGGCCGCGACACCTCGCATTCGCCCTCTTCCGCTCGGATGGTCAACGGCGCGCCGCCCTCGCGCGCGCGCAACGCGAGAACGGACGCGCCCGGCATTGCGCCGACGGGCTCGTCGACGTCGGCGACGACCAGCACGTGCGACGCTTCGCGAAGCGCGAGCGCGCGCCGCGCTTCCGCCATGGTCCGGTACACCATGCGCGCCGGACCCGCCTCGTCGACCACCGCCGGATGGCCGTTGTGCGGCAACCACTTCAGCCAGTCCCAGTGCGCGCGATTGCGCTCGCCGATCACGCCCACGATCAAGACCAGGTCCGGGGGATGCGACACGGCGAGTTGGCAGATCACCGCGCGCGCCAGCGCGCGCGCCTCGGCCCCCCGACCGTCGATCGTGATGGTCTCGGCCGCCCGCAGGTCCACCACGATCGGCCCCAGGACCGTCGAGTGCGCCGCGAGGAAGCGCCGCAGGGCCACCGCGGTCACCGGATCGCCGGGCCGCGGGATGTCCGGGGCCACCAGCCGGGGAGTGAGCGGCCGGGCGCCGAGGCCGAAGCGGACGTGACAGAAGTCGGCGTCGGCGGCCTTACGCTCCCAGGTCCGCGGTCCACCGATCAACGTCCACAGCGTGTCGGGGTCGGGATTCCTCGATCGCAGCGACGAGCATTGCGAGTCCGCGTAAGCAGCAACCCTTTTCCGCAACGTCGCCAGGTAGCCGAGGTAGGCGGCGCGGTCGGCGTCGACTCCCCGGCCCGCGCCACGCGCGGATGCGACGGCCATCACCAGGGACGCCAGCGTCACGACCGGGAAGGCCAGGAACATCGGGCTGCGCGTGGCGGTCGAGCCCGAGAGCAATGCCGCTGCCATCACGCCCATGCTGGCCACCGACATCGAGACCGGCAGCAGGCGGGCCGCCGACCGATGCCCCGACGCGGCGCCGGGCGGCGGCTCGACCGCCAGTTCCGCTTCCACCAGCCCCTGAGTCATCTCTCCTCCAAACCGTGCGGCGAAGGTAGGCGGGTGCCGAGCGTCGCGCAACTCACCTGTGGATGGCCGGATACCGCGGCGCCGAAAGCTGATTAGCGTGCGGGTATTCCGAGCGAAGGGGGGGCCGTTGCCCGCATCCGATCCGGCGCTGCGCCGCGTCTCCGTTCACGCGGACGCCGCCGTCGTCGACCTGGTCCTGCCGGCCGGCGTTCCCATGGCCGTCCTGATGCCGTCGATCGTCGACGCGCTCGATGTGCCCGCGCGCGGGGAGCCGCGCCGCTACCAGCTGTCCCAGCCCGGGGCGCCGGCGCTGGACGCGTCGACGACTTTGGCCGCCAACGGCATTCCCGATGGCGCCGTCCTGATTCTCGCCGCGCCGACGGAACCCGTGCCCGGGCCGACTCACGAGGATGCGGCCGAGGCCGTGTCGACGACGCTCGCCGCGGCGACCCGGCCGTGGGACCGCCGCCAACGCCGGCTCACCGGCGCCTTCGCGGCCCTGCTGTTGACCGCCGCCGGAGGAATGGCCCTCATCCGAAATGCGCCGAGCCACAACGCTATCGAAGCCGCCGGAATCGCGGCGTCGGCAGCGCTCGCCACGCTGCTGGCGGCGGCGGTGGCGGGCCGCGCGTATCGGGATCAGATCGCCGGGCTGACGCTGAGCCTGGTCGCCACCGGCTTCGCCGCGGTCGCCGGCACGCTGGTCGTGCCGGGCGCGCCCGGCATCCCCCACGCGCTGCTGGCCGCGACGGCGGCCGCGGCGACCTCGGTCGTGGCCGCTCGGGCGTCCGGCTGCGGCGCCGTCACGCTCACCGCAACCGCCGGCGCGTCGATCGTCGTGGCCGTCGCGGCCCTGGCGGGCCTGATCACCGCGGCCCCGCTGCGCACCATCGGTTCGGTGGCGGCGCTGGCGTCCCTCGGCCTGCTCGGGGCGGCGGCGCGGGTGTCGATCGTGCTGGCCGGGCTGTCGCCCCGGCTGCCGCCCGAGCCGGGGCCCGGCGACCTCGAGCCCGCCGCGGCCGGACTGGCCGCCAAGGCGGTCCGCGCCGACCGCTGGCTGGCCGGCCTGCTCGCGGCGTTTTCGTCGTCGACCGCTGTCGGCGCCATCGTCACCGTACTCGCGGGCGGCGCACGCCCGTCGTGCATCGCTTTCGGCGCCCTCACCGGCGCGCTGCTCCTGCTGCGTTCCCGCGGCAACGACGCGACGAGGACGCTGGTGTTCGCCACCGCCGGGCTGGCCGTCGTCGCGACGACTTTCGGAGCCGCCGCGCTGCACGCGCCGGGGAATGGGGCCGGCGTCGCCGGCGCGACCGCCGTCCTGGCGGCCGCGGCGATGTGCCTCGGTTTCGTCGCCCCAGCGATCCCGGCCTCCCCGGTCGCTCGCCGCAGCGGCGAGCTGCTGGAGTGGTGCGCGACCGTGGCCGCGGTGCCGCTGACGGGCTGGATCTGTGGCCTGTACGGCGCGGTGCGGGGGCTGGCCGTCCAGTGAGCGCGTTGAGCGTTGCGCGCCTCTTGGCGGTATCGACGCTCGTGGCATTCTCCCCGCTGGGAACTCCGGTGGCGCAGGCGCTTTCGCCGCCGAAGATCGAGGACAAGTGGCTGCCCCGGCCGGCGTTGCCGGCGCCGCCCGGACCGACCGTGCAACGCGCGGTCTGCGACACGGTGGCGACGAACCCGCAATCGGGTCGCAACGAGCTGGCCGATCTGATGGACCTGGCGCGGGTCTGGCGGCTCACCCGCGGCGCCGGGCAACGGGTCGCCGTGATCGACACCGGCGTCGCCCCGCACCGCCTGCTGCCCGATGTGGAGCCCGGGGGTGACTACGTCTCGACCGGCGACGGGAGCCAGGATTGCGATGCGCACGGCACCCTGGTCGCCGGAATCGTGGCCGCCAACGCCGACGGCTTCAGCGGGGTGGCTCCCGAGGCGACCGTGCTGAGCATCCGCCAGTCGAGCGCGAAGTTCGCCCCGGCGGGCGACCGGTCGCGCGCCGGGGTGGGTGACGTCGACACGCTGGCGAGGGCCGTCAGGACGGCCGCCGATCTCGGCGCCTCGGTGATCAACATCTCCTCGGTGGCGTGCGCGCCGGCCGCGGCGGGCCTGAACGACCGCGCGCTCGGCGCGGCGCTGGCGTATGCCGTCGATGTGAAGAACGTCGTCGTCGTGGCCGCGGCCGGAAATGACGCGCAGTGTCCGCCCCAGCCGCCGGACGCGACCTGGGACACCGTCGCCGTCGCGGTCAGTCCGGCCTGGTACGACGACTACGTGCTCACCGTCGGGTCGGTCAACGCCGACGGGATGCCGTCGCCCTTCTCGCTCGCCGGGCCGTGGGTGGACGTCGCCGCGCCGGGCGAGGCGGTTCGCCCGCTCGGGTCCCCACCGGTGTCGGGCACCAGCTACGCCGCGCCGGTGGTCAGCGGCCTGGCCGCCCTCGTCCGCGCCCGTTTCCCCGCGTTGACCGCCCGGCAGGTGATGCGGCGTATCGAGTCGACCGCGCATCACCCGCCCGCCGGACGGGATCCGAGGGTGGGCCACGGCGTCGTCGACGCCGTGGCCGCGGTCAGCACCGGGCCGAGCGCGCCCCCCGAAGCGCCGAAACCGGCGCCGATCGCCACGCCGGGCTCGCCCGGCGGCGCCCCGCCGCAGAGCCCGCGCGCGAGGAACGCCGCGCTGCGCGGCGCCGCAGCCTGCGTGTTCGCTTTGGCGGCGGCCCTGACGATCGGCGCGGCCGGCAGCCTTTTACGGCGACCCCGCGACGACGACGTCCCGGGCCACTGACGCCTTCTCCCGGCTCAGTTCCGGCCCGGACGGCAGCGCGCCCAACACGGGCCACGGCGCCGGGACGGCCGCCGGAAGGCCGAGGTCGCGAGCGGCGTCGTCGTCGTGCACCGGGAACCGCACGCCCGCATCGGTGACGAGGTAGCGCGTGCCCGCCGGCCCATCCGGTCGGACATACGCGCTGCGGCCCGGGGGCAGAGAGACGGCGTCCAGCGCGGGACCGACACCATCGGCCTGCGCCAGCGCGGCCGGGGCCCGGCCAGGCGGGAGCGGCAGCGCGCCTCCCGCCAGGATCTGCGCCCCGGACGGACCCCAGTACGCGCAGAGGACGCGCCCGTCCACCAGCGTGGGCGCGCGGTCGGGGAAGCCCGCCACCGGCAACGTGTCGAGGACCGGCGCGGCCCTGATGGCGTCGGGCGCCACCGTGACGGGGCGCGCGGTGCCCCGCGAGTCGCCGAAGCGCAGGAGGTCGGCCGCCACCCGCCCGATGCGCTGCACCCCGTCGGCGAGGACCGCGTAATACTCGTCACCGTCGGTGCGGGCGATGCGCAGCACGCTGCCCACCGCAAACCCCGGCAGTCCGGCGGCCGGCCCGCCCGCGTTGCGGACCGGCGGCGCCGCGATCGGCGGCGCCTCCGGGATCGCGGTCAGCAACCACCGCGAGACCAATCGCGGCGCGCGGCCCTCGAGCCGAAGCGCGCGCAGCACCGCGGCGTCGGTCAGGTCCACCACGGCGCGCTGCCCGTTGTAGAGCAGGTAGGCCGGCGATCCGGAGGCGGGGGCGACGAGGGCGGCCGCGTCGGGGGCCAGGCGGCGGGCCGATTCACCCTCGACCGGTCCGGCGACGACCGTCGTCTCGCGCGCGGCGTCGGCGTCGCACATCGTCCAGGCCGACTCGTCGGCGGACAGCGGCCTCCCGAGTGTCTGGGGCGCGCCCGGGATGCCCACCGCGGGACCGCGTTTGGCGCGGGCCAGGTCGGACTCGCGGACCGGCTGCGGATTGGCGGGTGTCGCCGCGACCAACCGCGCCGAGGCCAGGTTCAGCGCCGGGTGCCACGTGTCGCCCACCCGCACGTACAGGGCCCCGGACTCCGAAGCGATCACGATCCGGGCTTGATCGAGAGCCGGCTGCGGCCGCAGCAGGGCCAGCGCCGCACACCCGACCGTGGCGACGGCCGTGAGCACGCACCCGACGGCCAGCGCCGCCGAGTGCGCGCGCAGTCGGGCGGCGGGCGGGTCGACGTCACCGGTCAGCAACGCGCTTTCGAGCCGGCGCAGCAGGAACCGGTAACCGCTGGTCTGGAGCCGGGTGGTCGGGTGGCGCGGCACTGCACCCCCTGACGCCGGCGTGGCTTTTGCCCACGCTAAACCGCTCCCGGCCGGCGTCACGCCGCTTATCCACAGGTCAGAGGATTTTCGGTCGCCGCCGACTGCGGTTAAGCTTTTGGGGTGATTCTTCAGCGGACACGTGGCCCATGGGGGGGCCCGCAAGGGGGTGCGGCACGGTCAGCGGGTCGCTGGGCCGGCCTCGCCGGCGCCGCGTTCGTCGCCGCCGCCGTCACCCTCGTCAACCCCACCGCCGCCCCGGTCGCGTCGGCCTTCGACTGCCCGGACGTCGAGGTCATCTTCGCCCGCGGCACCAACGAGCCCCCCGGTCTCGGCCGCGTCGGTGACGCCTTTGTCGACTCGCTGCGCCAGCAGACCGGCGGCCTGAACATCCTGCCGTACGGGGTCAACTACGCCGCCAGCAAGCTGCAGCTGCACGGCGGTGACGGCGCCAACGACACCATCGACCGCGTCAAGAAGAGCGTGGAAACCTGCCCGAACACCAAGATCGTGCTGGGCGGGTACTCCCAGGGCGCGTCGGTGATGGACATCGTGGCCGGCGTCCCGATCGGCGGCATCAACTGGGGCAACTCACTGCCGCCGCAGTACGCGAGCAACATCGCGGCCGTCGCCACCTTCGGCGACGTCGCCGACCGCGCCGGCGGCGCGCTGCCGACGGCGAGCGCGCTGCTCGGCTCCAAGGCTATCGACCTCTGCAACCCCACCGACCCGATCTGCCACGCGGGCTCCGGCAACGAGTGGAGCGGGCATACCGAGGGGTACGTCCCCGTCTACACCACCCAGGCCGCCGCGTTCGTGGCGTCCAAGCTGCTGGCCGGCTCGGGCCAGCAGGTGCCCGGCTTCGGAGCGCCACAGGCGCCCGGCCCGATGCAGCCCGGCGGGCAACCCTCACCGATGTACGGGCAGACGCCCCCCGGATCGCCGCCGTCGATCCACGGGGGGACCGGCCCCGCGCCCGCGCCGGACGCCCCGGGCGCGGTGTCGCCGCAAGCTCCTCTCGTCTGAATCGTTACCGGCGCGATATCAACCCGCCCCTAACATCGTGGTGTGAGGCTTATTCCATTGACGTTGGGCGCCGGATTGCTGGTCGGTGCCTCGTTATTGGTTGCTCCCCAAGTGCTTCCGCGCGCCTTGGCGTCCTGCCCCGGCGTCGAGGTGGTCTTCGCCAGGGGAACCGACGAGCCGCCCGGTGTCGGGAAGGTCGGCGGGGCCTTCGTCAGTTCGCTGCGCCAGCAGACCGGCAAAAGCGTCGGGTCGTATGGGGTGAACTATCCGGCGAACAAGGACTTCCTGGCCGCCGCGGACGGCGCCAACGACGCAAGCAACCATGTGCAGCAGATGGCCAACAACTGCCCCAACACCAAACTCGTCCTCGGCGGCTACTCGCAGGGAGCGGCCGTCATGGACATCGTCACGGCAGCCCCTTTGCCCGGCCTGGGATTTCGCGACCCGCTGCCACCGGACGCCGCCGACCATGTCGCCGCGGTGGCCCTGTTCGGCAACCCGTCGGCCCGCGCGGGCGGCCTGATGAGCGTGCTCACCCCGAACTTCGACGGCAAGACCATCGACCTGTGCAATCAGGGCGACCCGATCTGCTCCGACGGCAATCAGTGGAAGGCGCACCTGGGCTACGTGCCGGGGCTGACCAGCCAGGCCGCGAGATTCGTCGCAGGCAAGGTCTAGGACCCACGAGTTCGGAGGTCCCGGGTGATGACATTTCGCGCGGCCAGCTGGTCGTCCGGCGGGTAGTCGACGCCGACGAGGGTGAGCCCGTGCGCGGGTGCCGCCGCGAAGTCGCTGGAACGTTCGGTCGCCGAGAGCAATTCGGCGCACCACGAGGCCGGGCGCCGGTGTTCTCCGACCGCCAGCAGCGCGCCGACCAGCGACCGCACCATCGACCAGCAGAACGCGTCGGCGCTGACGTGCGCGGTGACGAGGTGGCCGACGCGCGTCCAGTCCAGCCGCTGCAGGTCCCGGATCGTGGTGGCACCCTCGCGCTGTCGGCAGAACGCGGCGAAGTCGTGCAACCCCAACAGGTCCCGCGCCGCGGTGTTCATCGCGTCCACGTCGAGGTCGCGCGGCCAGGCGGTGACGTACCGCGCCCGCTGCGGCTCGACCCCGTAGGGCGCCGTCGACAGCCGGTAGACGTAATGACGCCGCAGCGCCGAGAACCGCGCGTCGAAACCGGCTGGGGCGCGGGCGATTCGCAACACGCGGACCTCGGTGGGTAAGAACCGCCCGAGGCGGCGCAGCAGCGGCAGGAATTCGGGATCGCCAACGCGTGGCGACCGCGAGTAGGCGTTCGCCACCGCGTCGACGGGCACGTCCAGATGGGCCACCTGCCCCGTGGCGTGGACCCCGGCGTCGGTGCGCCCGGCCGCGCGCAGGCGAACCGGTGTGCGGAACACAGTCGTCAACGCCTCGTCGAGCACACCGGCCACGGTGCGCTGGCCCGCCTGAGCGGCCCAGCCGGCGAAATCGGTTCCGTCGTAGGCGATGTCCAGCCGCAGACGGACGATCTCACTAATCCTCGGTGGCCTCTTCGGGCTCGGTGGCCTCGACCGCAGCCTGCGGCGCGGCCGCGGCGGCCTCGGGCGCGTCCTCGACCGCTTCCGGGGCCTCGCCGAGGCTTGAATCGTCCACCGCTTCGGGCTCGACGGCGGCCTGCGGTGCGGCCGCGGCCGCCTCGGGGGCGGCCTTCTTGGACGACTTCACCCGACGGGCTCGCTCGGCCTCCGACGTCACCGTCTTCTCCAGCACCAGCTGGATCACGGCCATCGGTGCGTTGTCGCCCTTGCGCGGCTCCACCTTGACGATCCGGGTGTAACCGCCGTTGCGGTCGGCGAAGAACGGCCCGATCTCGTCGAACAGCTTGTGCACGACGTCCTTGTCCCGGATCTTCTTCAGCACCTCGCGACGGTTGTGCAGCGTGCCCTTCTTCGCATGCGTGATCAGCTTTTCCGCATACGGCCGCAGCGCCCGCGCCTTCGGCTCGGTCGTCTTGATCTGGTTGTGCTCGAACAGCGACGTGGCGAGGTTGGCCAGCAGCGCCTTCTGGTGCGAAGACGACCCGCC